>JABWBD010000288.1 GCA_013360685.1 Pirellulales bacterium | reverse complement strand
GCCAAAGCACGAATGGGTGCCGGAAAACACGACGGTTTCGGGTGCTAGCACCGTTCCGCTCCTGAATAATTTGGAGTCAGTGCTAGCTTCAAACCGCTGACTCTGGGGCCGAGACTGCGGTGGGCGCGGAAGGCTTGTTCTCAAATCGAAGCTCCAAGAACTAAGTTCTAGGATCTCCTATCCGATCTCGATCGCGATGCGCCCTTCGCGGTCGCAGCGAAGTGCCAGCGCGGTGCCGTCGTAGTGCGTCCGCAACACGATGGGGTTCTTCCAGATCGTGAGGATGTGCTTGAGCACTTCGCCGGTCTCGGAGATCAGCACTTCGCCGGACAGTTCCCCCTTCTCGCGAAGAATCGTGCGGACATCGCGGATCGGCAACTCCGGCTCGAAGACTTTCAGGTCCCGCCCGTCGTGGACGTGCTCCAGGACGAGCGTCCGGTCGTGATAATAGTTGGCGTCGAGGATCCGGAGCAGCGGGAAGAGATTGTGGCCGACCTGCATCACCGCGGCTCGGCGGATCTTCTCATAGCCCTCCGGATCGGGGACGTCGAGAACGCGGTAGACCGACTGCCCGTCGGCATCCCTCGCCCACTGGTAACGGAAAAGCTTCAACTCGGCGATCAGTTCATCGGTGAGGTAGTTGGAGATGAAGGAGGCATCGTTCTCGGTGTCGCGGACTTCGAAGAGCTTGGCAAGGCCCTGGCCGCCGGTCCGGCCCCAGTTGTCCCGCTCCTCGCGATCGGGATCCTCCCAGCGACGGTAGATGTCTCTCCAGATGTGCCAGCCGATGTGGTAAGGATTCATCCGCATCCCGCCGGGCAGCACGACTCCGGACATCTTGTCGGCATACTCGACGTCGAACTCCGCAGGCCGGTCAGGCAGGCTGTGGAAGATGCGGTCGTGCCAGTAGGTGGCCCAGCCCTCGTTCATCGTCTTGGTGGCGATGTTGGGCGTGAAATAGTCGCTCTCCTTGGCGATGATCTCCAGCACGCGGCGTTCCCAGTCCTGCAGCGGCGCGAACTCGGCCAGGAACCGCAGCAAATCCTCGTCGGGTTCCAGGGGGACGCGGTCCAGTTCCAGGGGTGGCTTTTGGCGTTGCTCGCGCGGCTTGAGATGGTCCCACTCGCCCGGCTCCGCGTGGCGCGACCGGACGAGCCGGGCGCGCTGCTGCTCGGGCGTCTCGCGCCGCCGGCCGAGGATGCGGGGACGGTGGAACATCAACGCGTGGCCGGCGTCCATCAAGGCTTCCATGCGGGCGAAGGGGATGGACGGGTCTTCACAGTACGCGGCGATCTCGTCGGCGTGGGCCCGGAAGAGTTCCAGAGCGCCGCGGGCGTTCGTGAGCGTGCGGAACCAGACGTTGTTGGCGAAAAAGTCGCTGTGGCCGTAGACATGCGCCATTACCAGCACGTGCAACGGCAGCGAATTGTCTCGCCAGCAAAAAGCCTGGGCCGGATTGGTGTTCACCACCATCTCGTAGGCCAGGCTGGTGAGCTCGAAGTGCTTGAGCGTCTTCTGCACGTCGTAGGTCTTGCCGAAACTCCAGTGGGAGTAGCGGAACGGCATGTGGTACGCGTGCACGTCGAGCATCTGCTCGTAGTCGTAGACCCGGAAGTCGACCGGGTAAGGCGTCAGCCCGAACGATGCGGCGACCTCCTGGATCCGCTTGTCCCAGGTCTCCAGATCGGCAATCGTCCAGTCATGAAGCGCCATGCCGCACGCCCCCTTTCACTTTTTCGCGCGTCATTAACTCGCGGAACTGTGGATAGACATCCTCCTTCTTTTCGATCTTCACGAAGCCGACGTTGGGGAATTCGTTCTGGAGCGGCTTGAGCACGTCGAAGACCGTGCTCCACTGCATCGAGGCTCCCACGGGGAAGTAGAAACTCTCGGTGGGATTGACCTGGCCGTAGCCGAAGAGATTGCAGCAGCCCAGCAGCTTGCGCGCCGTCTCGACCACGTGGCGGTTGTCGTCCTGCCAGTTATCGCCGTCGGAGATGTGGAACGCGTAGATGTTCCACTGCTCGGGCGAATACCGCTGGTCGATCGTCTCCAGGGCCAGTTCGTAGGCGCTGGACACGATCGTGCCCCCGCTCTCCATCGTGTGGAAGAACTCGTCTTCGTCGACCTCCCGCGCGGTGGCGTGGTGGGTGATGAAGACCAGCTCCGCATGCTCGTACTTCGACTGGACGAAGCGGTAGAGGAGCCAGAAGAAGATGCGGGCGAGGAATTTCTTCGAATCGTCCATCGAGCCGCTGACGTCCATCATGCAAAGGAGCACGGCGTTGGAGGCCATGCGGACCCGCTCGGAAAGGCGGCGAAAGCGGAGATCGTCGTCGACGAAACCGTCGTGGGCAGCGCCGCCGGCAAACTCCTCCGCCTGGACGCGCCGGACCTTGGTGCGGACCGTGCCCCGGCGGTGCAGTCGCGACATGGTGCCGTACCGGGTGATGCCGGTCATGCCGCCGCGGTCGGGGATGGGAATCTGCCGTAGTTGCTTGACGAGGAAGTCGGGCAGCTCGAGGTCGTCGAAGAGGAAGGCGTCGATGTCGTCAAGCGTCACCTCGACTTCGTAGACATCGTCGCCCGGTTCGCTCCCGGCAAGGCCGCGGCCGCCTTTCTGGGGGTCGCCCTTGCCCGTGCGGAACGTGGCGCCCCGCTTCTGCTCCGATCCGGAGCCGACGCCGTCGGTCTTCCGGCCGAAGACGAAGCGGAACTCGGGGTAAGCGCGGATCCGGAACGAGGCCTTCTTTCCCTTGCGGTCGGCGCCGATGATGTCTTGCTCGGCGACGAGGCGGGCGAGCCCCTTGCGGATCGCCTCGCGGCACTTCTCGCGGTGGCGCTTGCGGTCGCGCCCGGCCCGCTGCCCGGCAGATTCGCGGGAATAATCTCGGATGCTCATGTCGCCTGCGGATCACTCCTGGAAAAGGTTGTGGTTGTGGGCGAACCGCAGGACGACGTCGACGCAGATCGGGCAGTAGCCGTTGTCCTGGATCATGGTCTCGACCATGCGAGCGTAGCGCTCCTCGTCGTCGGCCGTCTTGATCGCCCCCCGGGAGATCACGCGGGTGTAGTCGGCCACGGAGCTGAACAGCCGCCGCTTGACCGCCTCGCGGATTCGCTCGTGGTCCTTGAAGCTGATCGTCTGGCCGTGCTGCCGCCGCCTCGCTACAAAGGAAGCGATCTGCGAGCGGAATTCGTCGGCCTGCGCCTTGTTGGTGATGCCGACGGGGCGTTCCATGGCCGCCATCAGTTCCTCGTTCGGGTCCTCGAGCTCATGGGTCTTGGAATCGCGGACCCGCTCGCGCATGTTATAGGCCAGCACGTGCTCGATGTATTCCTGCCACATCTGCTCGGCGGATTCCTCGTAGGCGTGGATGAAGCCCATGGCGATGTGTTCCCGAAGGACTTCCTTCAGATACCAGCGGCGGACAATGCCCTTGAGGATCGTGTCGTCGAGATGCTCCCGCTCTTCAGGCGGCAGGTCAGAATCGTGGATGAACTCGCTGAGCACTTCCATGACCTGCACGGGAGTGACGCAGCGGCACTCGGGGGTGCGGGCCAGGGCGGCCCCCATCGCCTTGGTGGCGAAGCGCGTCGAGAAGCCGCCCAGCCCCTCGCCGGTGCCCGCCTCGTCGTACAGTTCGCGGATGTCGACGGGCTTTTCGCGTGCCGATTGCTCGGTCACGTCCTGCCCGTCGTACAGCTTCACCTTGGTCAAGAGGTCTACCTTGTTCGATTCGTGAAGCACCGTGAGGATGGTGAACAGGGCGCAGACGTCGAACGTGCCGGGGGCAATGTGGGCCGGCTTGCCGTCGGTCGACAGGAAGCTGGCCTCGCGGACGACGATCTTTTCGAGGATTCGCCGCTGGTCGCTCACCTGGCGGGCGTAGCGGAACTTGATGGGCACCATGCGGTCGACGAGGGCCTCGTTCCGCTTGTCGGCCCGGAACCGCTCGAATTCGGTTTCGTTGCTGTGGGCAATCAGCACGCCGTCGAAGGAAAGCATCGGGTGCTGGCCCGGTGCCCGGTAGCGTTTTTCCTGGGTCGCCGAAAGCAGCGGAAGCAACAGCGGCACCGGGTTCTTGTTCAACTCGTAGAGATCGACAATGCCGCGGTTGCCGCGGTTCAGGGCGCCGTCGAGTTCGAGCACGCGGGGATCGTTCTCGCCGTACTTGCCGATCAGGCCCAGGTTTTCGCGACCGATCAAGAGACTGACGTCCATGCTGTTTTCGTCGGAGGGGGGAAGCACGCCGATGCCGACGCCGTCTTCCGAAGAGAACCGCCGGCTAACGACCGGAAACTCGGAGAACTCGCCGCGGAATTCCTCGTGCAGACGCTGCTTGCACAGGGGGCAGAGATAGCCGGAAAAGCACTCGGCCGGCACGCCCAGCGAATCCCCCCAGCGGGCCCGCAACTCCTTGGGGACCAGGTGGAGCGGTTCCTCGTTGATCGGGCATCCTTCGATCGCGTAGAACGGGCCGGACCGCTCCAGCGCCTTCTTCATGTGGTCCAGCATCGAGGTCTTTCCCGAGCCGACCGGGCCGATGAAATAGAGGATCTGCCGCGACTCCTCGCCTCCGCTGGCCGCGGCTTTGAGGAACTCCATGATCCGCATAATCACCAGGTCGAGTCCGAAGAACTCGCCCTCGAAAAACTTGTAGCGGAGGATCTTGCGAGCACGACCACCATAGATACGGTAGAGACGCTTGTCGCTGGAGGTCTCAATCTCTTCCACGCCGTGGCGAACGATAGCGCGGTAGAGCCGCTGATGGGCGTTCTGGACGATCGACGGATCCTGCTTGATGCGGTCGTAGTACTCGCGGAAAGTCCCTCGCCAGACCCCCTCGCCGCTGGCCTGCCGGGCTTCCGCCACCAGTTCTTCAAAATCGGCTGCCATCTTCTTCCCTCCGACAGTTGTCCTCAATCGATGATCGTGATGAATTCATTGGCCCTTCGCTGCGGAAGGTCAAGGGACCGGATTCCCGATTCCCTGAAGACACTTCTGCGTGCGCATGCGTTCACGCAGCACTCCCGGTTCTTTTGGGGAAAACGTGCGCAGAGATGCGGCTGCGAAGTGCGCGTAGGATTGGCAAAGAACGTTCGTGCCGGTCCACGTTGCGCTGGTGAGATCGGAAGAGTGAACCAGCACCACACTCTATTGTACTTTACCAACTACGACAATCCGACGCCAGCTTTGCGACGCCAATCCCCCCGCGATTCCTCCCGGCGCGCAACCCGATCGCTGCACAGCGGGTCTCCCCTGATGAGATTAACCAGATCGTGGGGCAATCTCCGCGAGAAAATGCCTGCGACTGCTGCCAACCGAGGCCCAGCGGCTACCACGATCATGCCTCTCGAACGGGGAAAACGCCAGTGTGTCGGCAATGATTTTCTCCGTTGAGACACTTGGTGATTTCAACGGACTCCCCCGACAGTTCGATACAACGGCAATGCCGGGGTTCGACCTAATACTGCAGTAGCATTGCTGGTCAGCCATCAGAGCCGTGATGCTAGCAGTGGAAAAAGTCAACTTTCCTCATTCATCTTTCCCCCTTCCGACTTCCCCCTTCCACCGCCTTCGCATCCTGGCTTCCGATCGGGTAAGATACCGGGCTGTAGAGTGAAGAAGACCTCCGCAATAGGCTCGAGGAACACGCCGATGCGATTGGCCTGGTTGACCGACATCCATTTGAATTTCGTCGACGACGGCGGGCGGGCGAGGTTCTGGGAGTCGGTCCGGCCGCTGGCCGACGCGGTGGTGATCAGTGGGGATATCGCCGAAAGCCCCACGATTACCAGCCATCTGGGCGAGATGGAGCGGTCGCTGGCGATGCCGATCTACTTCGTTCTCGGCAATCACGATTTCTACCGCGGCTCGATTGCACGGACGCGAGACGCCGTCGCGGAGGTCGCCAGGCGGTCGAAGCACCTGGTGTACCTGACGGAGGCGGGCGTGGTGGAGTTGACACCAAATACCGCGCTGGTGGGCCACGACGGCTGGGCCGATGCGCGGCTTGGGGACTTCGAGCGTTCCGAGGTCGTGCTGAACGACTATCTCCTCATCGAGGAGCTTGCTCAACGATGGAATCTTGGGCTGGACAAACCGGCGCTTCGCGATGCGCTCCATGGACTGGGAGACGAGGCCGCACGGCACATCGCGGCGGTGCTGGACGAAGCGTTTGCCCGATACCGCCGCGTGGTCCTCGCGACGCACGTACCTCCCTTCCGCGAGACCGCCTGGCACGAGGGACGGCTGTCCAACGACGAGTGGCTGCCGCACTTTTCCTCAAGGGCGGCGGGCAACGCAATGGTTGCGGCCCTTGCAGCCCGGCCCCAATCGGAACTGCTCGTCCTCTGCGGCCATACCCATAGCGGCGGCGAGGCCGAGATCCTGACCAATCTCCGCGTGCTCACCGGCAAAGCACGTTATCGGCACCCGGCCGTCGAGAGGGTGCTCCAGATCGACTGAGAATCCTCAGCGCGTCGCTCGGCTTGACCTGCCGATTTTCGGTGCGAAGAATTTTTCGGGCCGGTGTGGTCCTTCGCCGGCTGGGGCGATCAGGCAGGCCATCCGGCAAGAAACGAGAAACCGGCCCTGACAAAGCGGAGACTGGCTCCCGGTCCTTCGCGAAGACCTCAACAGCCGAGCATCGCGAGAGTGCCTGTCCCCGTTTTGCCAGGGCTTCAAGGAGAGGGCAATGAAGTACGCGCGTCTCTGGCTCGGTCTGTGGGCCGTGATTGCGGTCTCCTTTGCGATCCTCGGCTACTACGGCCGCGAGATCTACCGCAAGGCCCCACCCATTCCCAATCGCCTCGTCAGCAGCGGCGGCCGGGTGTTATGGACCGGCGACGACATCCGCACCGGCCAAAATGTCTGGCAATCGATCGGCGGGCAGGAGTTGGGCAGCGTCTGGGGTCACGGCGCCTATGTCGCGCCCGACTGGTCGGCCGATTGGCTGCACCGGGAGTGCGTTTGGATCCTGAATCGCTGGAGCCGGGACGAACACCGGCGTCCGTACGAGGAACTATCGGAAGCCGATCAGGCCCAACTCCGTGCCCGTCTGAGGGACGAGATCCGCACGAATACGTTCGACCCGACCAGCGGCGACCTGCGCGTGTCGCCGTTGCGGGTCGAAGCAATCGAAGCCGTCGGCCGCTACTACGCTGCGATCTTCGGCGATGCGGAAAACTTCCCGGAAGACGTTGCGTTCCTCGCCGACGGCGGGATGACGCCGCCGCAGCTCCGCGACGCCTACGCCATGCCCCCGCGCACGGTCGCGGATCCCCAGCGGCAACAGCAACTCAACGCGTTTTTCTTCTGGACGGCATGGGCCTGCGGCACGGAGCGACCCCAGGAGCGTCAACCGGCCGTCGCCGGGATCGTCGCCACGGCGCCGGCCATCACCTACACGAACAACTGGCCCGCGGAACCGCTGATCGACAACCGGCCCAGCGGGGCTGTCGTGGTCTGGTCCGTGGTCAGTTTCGTGTTGCTCCTGGCCGGCATCGGGGCATTGGCGTGGTACTACGCGGTGCTCGGGCACCGGGAAGAGCCGGCCGTGGCAATGCCGAGGAAGGATCCCCTGCTGGCTCTGCGACCGACTCCCTCGATGCAAGCGACCCTCAAGTACTTCTGGGTCGTGATGGCCTTGATCGTTGTCCAGGTGGGGCTGGGCGCAATCACCGCCCACTACGGCGTCGAGGGCGAAGGTTTCTATGGCATCCCGCTGGCCGAGTGGCTCCCGTATTCGGTGACGCGGACCTGGCACACGCAGTTGGGCATTTTTTGGATCGCCACCGCTTGGTTGGCTACCGGGTTGTTCATCGCTCCGGCCGTCTCCGGCCATGAGCCGAAACTGCAGCGGTTCGGCGTGAACTTCCTCTTCGCGTGCCTGCTGGCTATCGTCGTCGGCACACTCTTGGGAACCTGGTACGCCACCCGGCAGACGATGAGTCTGGAAGCGAACTACTGGTTCGGCCACCAGGGATTCGAATACGTCGACTTGGGCCGCTTCTGGCAGATCTTCCTGTTGGTCGGCCTGTTCCTCTGGCTGGGGCTGATGCTGCGGGCGCTGGAGCCGGCTTTCCGGAAGCCGAGCGAGAACAAGCACCTTCTGGCCCTTTTTGTCGTTGCCTCGGGCGCCATCGCCTTGTTCTACGCCGCGGGGCTGATGTGGGGACAGCACACGAACCTAGCGGTCGTCGAGTACTGGCGATGGTGGGTGGTCCACCTTTGGGTCGAAGGCTTCTTCGAGGTGTTCGCCACCGTCGTGATCGCGTTTCTCTTCACGCGCATGGGCCTGCTCCGCGCCGCCACAGCCACGGCCGCCGTGCTGTTCTCCTCCACGATTTTCTTGTTTGGCGGCATCGTGGGCACGTTCCACCATCTCTACTTCACCGGCACACCGACCGCGATCCTGGCGCTGGGCGCCACGTTCAGCGCCCTAGAGGTGGTGCCGCTGGTGTTGATCGGCTTCGAGGCCTACGAAAACCTCACGCTCTCGCGGGCCCGCCCCTGGGTCAGCGCGTACAAGTGGCCCATTTACTTCTTCGTGGGCGTGGCCTTCTGGAACTTGGTCGGGGCTGGGCTGTTCGGCTTCCTGATCAATCCGCCCATCGCGCTCTACTACATGCAGGGCCTGAATACCACGCCGGTGCACGGGCATACCGCCCTGTTCGGCGTCTACGGCCTGTTAGGGATGGGGCTGATGCTCTTCTGTCTCAAGGGACTGACGACGCACAACGTGTGGCGGACCGGTTCGCTCGCGTTCGCGTTCTGGGCGATCAACATCGGGCTGGCCCTGATGGTGCTCATCTCCGTATTGCCGGTCGGCCTCGTGCAGACCTGGGCGAGCGTGGAGTACGGCCTTTGGTACGCCCGCTCGGCCGAATTCCTCCAGACCGGTCTGATGGACGTGCTGCGTTGGCTCCGCGTGATCGGCGATACGATCTTTGCCGTCGGGGCGCTGGCGTTGGGCTGGTTCGTGGTCGGCCTGAAGACCGGCTGGTCGCTCCGCGACGAGCCGGATCCGATCATGCAGATCTCGCCTGAGGACGAAGAGGTTCTGGCGTCACAGTAAAATGGAAACCATTCCGTTTCACGCGGGATCTTTCCGCGTTGCCCAGTCCAAGGCTTTGCGCATCCCCTCCTGGAAATCGACGCGCGGCTGGTAGCCGAGCATCTCCTTCCCCTTCGCAATGGAAAAGTCGAGGTTCACCGTCATGAACTTGATCCTGGCACGGGTTAGCATCGGGGCCTCGGTTTTTCCTCGCGCCCGCGCGAGTCCTTCGATCGGCCCGACGAGCGTTCTGGCCAGCCACAGCGGCACGTGTTTGGGCCGGGGATAGCCGAGGTAGTCGCATATCGTCCCGATGAATTCCTCGCGACTGACGAGACGCTCGTCGCAGATGTTGAAAACCTCACCGACGGCCCCTTCCTTTTCGATGGCCAGGAGAATCGCGTCGACCAGGTTGCCGACATACGTGTTGTTGAGCACATTGCGGCCGTCGCCGATGATCTTCATCGTGCCGGATTCAATCCGTTCGATCAGCCGCGGAACGACGTGGCGGTCGCCCGGGCCGTAGACGAATCCGGGACGAAGGATGACTGCCGGGACCTTGTACTCCTCCATGTGCCGCCTGAGCAGCACCTCGGCCTCCGCCTTGGTCCGCGTATAGCCGTCCAGACCTTCCAGGTCGGTCGGGCTGGTTTCGTCCGTGCCGTAGTGGTGCCGCGCGGGGTAGACGCCCAGAGAACTGATCTGGATCCACCGCTTGAGCTTGCCTTCCCGCTCCACTGCGTTGAGCAAGTGTTCCAGGCCCACCACGTTGATGGCGCGGTACTTCTCGGCGGGGCCCCAATCGCCGACGTGAGCGGCCGAGTGCACCACGATATCGACATCCTGGACCGCCGCGGGCATCGACTCGGCGGTGGCCATGTCTCCCTCGGCAAACTCCACGCCCAATCGCTCCAGCTCGCTGCGGTCGCTGGTCCGGCGCACCAGGGCCCGAACACGGTAACCGGATTCCACGGCGCGGCGAGCCACGGCTGCCCCCACCATTCCCGTCGCTCCGGTAATCAACATCCGATCGCTGTCCATCTTGATTCCTTTGGTTAGGCGGGCACTTTGAAGCACTCCGGCCGCGGCTGGAGGAAAACCGCCGCCGCACCAGGCAGTCCGACGTCGAACGAGTCCGCCTGCGGTCCGCGACATTTCCCGGCCCCGGACCCCGATGGTAGCAGCCGGGCCGCTTGATTTACAAGAGATGGATGCGGGCGCAAGAAAGAGGCCGTGTCCACGGCGGACACGGCCGGCATGTCTCGCCCCGAGCGGAGATTGGGTGCGTGGTGTGGCTCGGGGGGGAGGAGACAGCTATCTGAACTATAACGGGCCGGCCTCGGCGGTCTATGACCCCGTTCGGTGGTCTGTCGCAAGTCGGGACGAGCCCGGTAAAGTACGGCCAGGCGGCATCCTTGTTCCCGCCGATCCCGCAAAAAACGCAACACGGCTGCCGGCATGGTAACCGGCAGCCGTGCTGGACAGTCTGCATCGTTCCATGCCGAACGCTGCGTCATTGCTCTATCATCGGGCCGCATTGTCGGATTCATCCGTCCGTCC
>JABWBD010000287.1 GCA_013360685.1 Pirellulales bacterium | reverse complement strand
TTCCGCGGCGCGCCGCATCCGCTCGGCACGCTGCTCCGGCGTCGGCCGCGGCAGTTGCCAGCCTGCGGGAAACGGCGCCGACGACTTCAGCCGCAGCGCGCAGATATGAGGGAACGGGCCCTCGCAGCGCAGCGCGATCGTGTGCGTGCCGCGCGCGATGGGCAGCTTGCACTGCTCCTCCCAGCGGGCCGACGACGTGTTCCAGTTGCCCGTTGCGCCTTGGAATCCGACGTGCACCTGCTTGTCGTCCAGCCTGATTTCGACCGGGCGGGCCTGGGCGGCGGCGTACAGAGCGGACAGCGTGTAGTCGGCGGTGACGGGGAATTCGATCTCGTACTCCGCCCAATTCGGCAACTCGCCCGCGTTCCAGATGCAGGACGGCCCGTCGGCGTATGCCTCACCCGTGAGGCTCACCCGGGCATTGCCGCCGTCGAAGTCCCGCGCCTCGATCGTGAACTCCGCGTCCGCCGCTGCTGCCGCGCCCGGCATTGCCGCAGACAACCGCATCAGCAACAGGAAAAGGCCCAGGCATCCGACACGGCTGAGGTCCATCGGCCTCATGATCGTTTCCTCCCAAGTCACATCGCGAATACAAGAACTCCAGGGCCTGCATCGGCCGCTACCGGCAACGCTGTGAAGCATTTTCGTGGCCGAATTCGGGAGTATTCGGGGATTCTGGGGAGACTCCGGAATCTCACGACTTCGGCTACGATCCTTCTCCCGGTGTTTTCCGTGCCAAAAAATGCTTCACAGCATAGCCCTACCGGACTCGCAACTCCACCTGCTTGCACACGGCCGCGGTGCCGCCGCGTTTATCCGCTTATACCACAAGGCGATGCGTCCGGCCAGTACTCGGCGGCCAGAGCCACCGCGTTCGGCCGGACGCCGCCCACGCCCAGCCCCACCAGGAACCGCAGGTCTCCCCGGTGAGTTCGTTCTCGATGGCAGTGTGTGCCGGACGCGGCATCGAAGCGGAGCGAGAGCTTGTCGCTTTCCAGACGAGGCGGCTCAGCCTCGCCGATTGCGGCCAGCGGCACGAGCAGGAGGGCGCGAGTAACATCGTCAACGTGGATCCGCGACGTCGCCGCACATGGCCGCGCGGACTGCTTCCAGGTCCATGACGTCCATCCGGACGAACCGCGGGTCAGAGATGGTTTGAAGATCGCCCAGCACCAGGTCGTGGTCGGCCTCCAATTTCTTTGCCAGCCTCGGCCCGAGCCGACCCGCGGCGCCCGTGATAAGGATTTTCATGGTGTTCACGATGCCTCTGCGGTTCTAGGAATGATACGGTCAATCTCCTGTTGTGGTCCCGCACCGCGGAGAATCAGCGCGCGGACGGGGCGGTGGCGACGAGTACCCGGCGGCGCGAGAGGGTTGGGCTCCAGGGTTTCCCGGGCCAGGAAGCGGTCGCCGTCAGCACGTGGCGTCCCTCGGCGGTTGGCGCGGTCAACTCGATCTCGTACGATGCCCGGCCGCAGGGCGCGACCTCCACGGCCTGCTCCGCACCGGCATCCTGGGCCTTGCCCGACTCGGGCAACCACGCCAGCGTCAGTCGGCCGCGCGCGGGCTCGTGCGTGTCGTTAACGAGGGTGACGCGATACGCGCGTCTGGCGCCCGGCGGCAGAGTCGGCTGCCAGAAGTCGAGGTAAACGCCCAGCGGTTTGAACGCCTCGCGCATGGAGCGCTCGAAATGCGGATCGAGTTCCAGAGTCTCGATGTTGCGGAAATTGTCGCACGTGAAGGCGTGCGGCAGGTCGCCGTCGAGGTAGGCCAGGTACAGCACTCCGGCGTGCCGGCGTTGCGATCGCCAGTATTCGGTCAGTCCGCCCAGCCAATAGCCGTTCATGGCCAAGCGGGCTTGCGGGGTCGCGTCCGGCCCCAGGAGGTGATCGTAGACCTTCCGCGTGAGATGCGTCGGCGTGCCGTCTCGGTGCAGCCAGAGCCAGTCATACTCGTTGATCAGTGAGGCATGCCGGGTACGCCAGTCCGAGGGCGTCTCTTCCCGGGGGCCCCCCTCCAGGTCCGCCATCTGGAAAAACGGCGGCTGCTTGCCAAAGACGTGGTCGCTGAACTTGTAAGGATGCGTCTCATAGGGATCGCCCGCGTCCTGCGGCTGCAGGTAGCCGTTCTCCCAGGGACGGCCGGATCGATCGAGCGAGCGCAAGGCGGGGATCAATCGCGCGCGGAGGAAATCCCAGTGCGTCTCGTTGGAAATGTCCCAGATCGCCACGCTGGGATGGTTCCAGTTGTCGCGGAGGAACTCGCGGGCCTGCTCCTCGATTTCGGCTTCGCGCCAGGATTCGTGGCGTTTCTTCCCCGACGATTCGGCCGGCCGGTCGCTCCAGATCGGGAACTCGTATTGGAGCAACAGCCCCGCCTCGTCGGCCACGTCGAGCCAGCGCTGAGGGACGGGGCCGATGCAGAGGCGGAAGGCGTTCCAGTTCATCCGGTGCGGGATGTCCACCAGGAGCTTCCGTACCCACGCCTCGTCCCACGGCAGCCCGCCGCACTTCGGGTCGCCGAAGAAGCGGTGCAGCGTGAGGCTGGCGCCGCGCAGGTAGCACACCTTGCCGTTGAGCATGGCCACGCGCGCGGCCGGGTCGAATCGCAGTTCACGCATCCCGAAGCGCGTCGCTCGCAGGTCGCCGCCCGTGTCGGTCTCCAATTCATAGAGGAACGGATTGTCCGGCGTCCAGAGCACGGCGCCCGGCACCGGCACGGTCTGCTCGATCGCTTTCTCCTCGCCCGCCGTCAGTTGGACCGGCCGGCACGCGCGCGGGCCGACCTCGCCTTGATCCTTCCACCGCCGGACGCGCTGGGCGAGTTCCACCGACCGAGCGGCGCCGTAGTTCTTCAACCGCGTCTGGACGACGATTTCGCTGCTGCCGATGCGCGGGGCGACTTGCACGTCTTCGATGACCGGATTGTCGGCCAGCCGCAACTCGACCCGGTCGTAGATGCCGGGCGTCCACGGCCCTTTCTCGCCGTCGCTGCCCCAAAACGCCCCTTCCGGCATCGCGCCGGGATGGGCGCCAATCCGGATGACCAGGCAGTTCTCCGCTTCCCACCTCATGGCCGCAGTGGCGTCGAAGCGGCCGGCGGTGAAACACCCGGCGTGCTCGCCCAGCTTCCGGCCGTTGAGCCAGACGGCGGTTCCGAACTGGGCCTTGTTCACCACCAGCGTGGCGTGCTCGCGCGCGGCCGGAGCGCAAAACGTCTTTGCATACCAGAAGAACTTCCGCTCTTGCCGCGTGCGCGCGGAGCCCGGGCACACTTCGCCGGCCGGCAGCACGCCGTAGTGCTTCATGGTCCAGATGAATTCGTGCGTCTCGTAGTGGTCCACGTCCGGGAACGCCGGCCGAGCCTGGCGCGTGAGTCCCGGCACCGGGACTTCATGGGTGAAGGCTGCGGGCATCTCGTCAGCCGCCACGCCTTCCTCGACCTGCCACATTCCCTCCAGTGGCACGACCTCGGCCGCGAGCGGCCGATCCGGCGCGGTCCAAAGGGCCATGATCTCGGCCAGAACAACGGGGAGTGCACGAAGGATGTTCATGAACTCTGGCTCCTCAGTTGGTACTTGTGTGGCTTATGTATTTTATGGTTTCATTCGGTAGACATGAACGTCGAAGGGCTCGAACCGATCTTCGAACGCCTTGCCGTCGGCGGTCAACGCGGGGGACGGCTGGTTTTCGAACAGTTTCTCGAGAGCCGCCAGCTTCGTGGAGAAGGTGAATCGAGCCATTTCCACGGCATCCTCGAGGTTCACCGTCAACAGCACGTAGCCACCCTCCGGGTGCGGCTTCAGCAGGCAGTGGATCGGATGCTCGGTCCGGCCGAGCCCCACTCCGACCGAGTATTCGCAGGTCTTGGGCTCGACGGTGGGCGACAGGATGGAAGGGGCCAGTTGTTGAATCTCCCGGTTCACCTGGGCCGCCATCATCCACAGCGCATTGGCCGCGATCACCTGGGTCGGCGTCGCCGGGGTCGGATGGGTGTAGCCCTCTTGACGAGGATTGGGCACGTAGGCCACCTTCGGCTCCGGCGACATCCCGATGACGTTGCCATCCCGGCACACGTAGGTATCCCACGTGAAGTAGCAGATCCCCGTCGCGCCGTGGATCAGCCCGGCGTACACGCAAGCCCGCAACTGCATGGGCGTGGGGAACCGGAAAGTAAAACTGCCGCCGCCGGGCTGCTCGAAGGCGCCCACGATCAGCCACACCGGCTTCTTCTGGTTGTTCACGTGCACCGCCAGGCCGACCGTGTCCGCAATGGCGCTGATGCTCCGCGTCTGCGCCGAGTGCTTGATCGGATAGTTGTCGTGGCACGACACGTCGCCGGCCGTGTTCCACTTCGTCCACCACTCGGTAGCGGGCGGGTCGATCCACGGCACGTCGTTGATGAACACGCGCAGGTTGGGGGCCGAGCGATTGGCCTTGGCCTTGTACTCCAGGAACGCCCGGAAATGGCCCTCCATGTCCTTGCCCCAAAGGCTGCCGGTCGGCTCGTCCATCCAGACATTTCCCAGCAAGTTCGGATGGTCCTTGATCTTGGCAAGTTCGTCGTCCGGGACGGCATGCATCAAGATCACCTGCAACCCGGCAGCCCGACTGTGCTCCAGTACGTCGCCCGGCGCCCTGCCGGCCCAAGGCCACATCGTGTTGAAGCCTGCCTCCGTCAGCACCTTCAAGTCGTAATCGGTGCCCCAAGTCTTGCCGATCGGGTTGCCCCAGATCCCCAACTGCAGAAAGGATTGATCCGGTTTGAACTGCACGAGCGGTCGGCCATTCTTGTCGGTGTGCGGCACACCGGCCGTGTAGATCGTCTGTACGGCCTTGCTGCCCGGACGATTGCCCTGAGTCGGGTCCTCGGGGGTGAACTCCACGCGGACATCGTCCACCAGCCAGGTAAGCGTGCCGCCCGACTTCAGCATCAGCCGGTTCACCCGGGCCATCTCCATGCGGTTCGATCCGCGAAACACCTCCACGCCGTCCTTCCGCAGGGTCACGGAATTGGCTGCGGGGTCGAAGGCGATCTCCAGGGTCTGCGGCGCCGTATCGCCGTTGAGCATGGCGCCCTGGACGCCGACCGTCGCTCCATCGTAGAAGCCGGACGTGCCGAAGTAACCGGGATGGGGGCTTGCGCTGATCTCCTGGGTTCTGTTCGAGGCGGTGTCGGTCAGGGTCAGGCCGAACAGGAAGCTCGTCTTTCCGGAGGCGTTCGTCTGCCGGAGTTTCAGCCGGGCCTTCAGCGGCGTTTTCCAGGCGACCTTGCCGAGATCCAGGCCGATAGCGGCGCCCTTCTCTGTCCCGAATACCAATTCCCCGTTGTGGACCTCGAAGCTGCCGGACTGCGCGGTCCAGGGGGGATTGTGGCTGAAGTTGCCGTCGGAAAAGTCATCCACGACAACCGAAGCCGGATTCGTCGCCGCGGCCGGCGTCGCCGCCGTGCTCTCGGAAGCAACATCATCAACCGAAAACGCAGACGATATTCCCCAAATCCAGGCGATGCTCAATGCCATCCTAAGTCCCATGGTTGGATCTCCTCGATCACCGGCAGTAGAAACCAAATTGTTGCGAGCGTCCTTGTTCCGCTCCACCCTTTAGGCTGCGCCCTCGCGGCGAGTCACCACGTAGACCGCGGCGCGATACCGCTGCGGCAGTTCGATGGGCAGCCCCTCGTCCATCAACGTGGCGCCGGCGAATTCTTGCGCCGGCCCGCTAGCGGCGATCTGTGCGGCGGCCCGGTACGCGGCGTGGGGGTCCAGGTTGCGGAGGCGGAATGCCTTGGTGGGACTCCCGTCGTCGAGCCGATAGACGAACACCAGATGCCGGTCTGTCTCCTGATGCTCCAATTGTACAGCGGCCCATCCTCGACGGTCCTGTTTCGCGCAGGGGGGCGTGAGCAGATGGGCAGTCGAAACGCGAATCACGCTCCTCCATTGTTTGAAGAAAGCGACGTGCCCGGCAAGCCGCTCGGCCGCTTCGTCGGGCAGGCTTGCCAGATCGCCGCTGAGTCCCAACATGCCGGGCAGAGCGACGGCTGCCGCAAAGTCGAGGTCGACGGTCTCCGCCGGCTCCCACAGGGCCCCGCCAGGCGCGGCGAGGGTCACAGGTGAGTCGGCCAACGACTTCGTATAGGTGGGCAGGGTGCGTCCCACGCTCCGCAGCACGGCCCACTTGATGATCCGGCCCGGCGGGATCCGCAACAAGGCCCCCTGCCAGATCCGCAGCACGTCGATGGGATGAACCGTATCGGTGAGGAAGTGGGCGTCGAAGTGCGTCAGCGTGTTCAAATCGAGACGCATTCCGCCCGACGCGCAGCCTTCGAATACCGTGCCCGGATGCTTGGCGCGGATCTCATCCAGCAACCGGTACCACGCCCCGTAATAGCCCGACAGTTCGGCCCCCGACGCGTCGCGGCCCAATTCGAAGTTGAAATCGACCTTCATCCAGGCGAGTTCATACGTCTCGACGAGACGGCAGATCTCGCCTTTCAGACAGGCACGGGCGTCCGAGCGGGTCAGATCGATGCGGGCGAAAGTGGCCTCGCGGGGAAAGAACCACTCGGGGTGCTCCTGGCGGACCGGGACGCCCGGCCCAAACCGTTCCGGCTCCATCCACAACCCGAAGCCGAGTCCCGCCGCGCGGACCTCGTCGGCAAATGCTCTCATGTTCCCACCAAACGCGGCCGACCGCCGCTCGCGCCAGTCGCCGGCCTGAGACCACCAGTCGTCGGCCTCGGGGCCGTACCAGCCGGCGTCCACCACGAAGACCTCACAGCCCAGCCGCTGGGCTGCCTGCAATTGCCGGCGCAGCCGCGGCACCTCGAGCACTTCGAACTGGTCGAACCACGTGTTGTAGACCACGGGCAACTCGGCCCGCGCTGATGGAGTACAGGCTTCAGCCTGCGAGGAACAAGCTAAAGCTTGGACTCCAACTCCTGCCCCGCGCCGCAGCAGTTGGAACCGATGCAGGGTCGGCGCCGCGAGGTGCGGCTGGCTTTGCGGCAGGGATTGGATCAGGATCTCGGGCATCTCGAACGAACCGCCGGGCGGCAACTCCAGACGCAGGTCGTCCTCAGACGTCCCGAGCGTGACGACGAGGAACGCCGGGCTGTTGACGACCGACCGCGTGCGCACGTCGATCGACCAGTTGCCGCGGGGGAGCAAATGAAACGCCAGCCCGGTCTCGGCGTTGACTTCCCGCAAGGCGACGTAGGGCGTAGCGTCTTGCGTGGTCCGGCCGCCCACGCAACCCAAGCGCAGGGCGCCGGCGTGTAGCGGTTGCCACGCGCCCTGGTTTTCACCGCACCAATGGCTCTGCTGTGCGTAGACCTCCCACGGGGCCGGAGGGAAGACGAACCTGGCCTGACAGCGGAAGAGCGTGGCCGCGGTATCGCCCCGGTTGTGCAGCACGTCCCGGCGGCTGGCGACGCCGGTATCCGGGCAGACCGACCAGATGCTTTCCCATTGCAGGGCGCTGTCGGCGATTTGCCATACGATTCGTGCCTGGATGCCGTCCGACGTCGCCTCCGCCATTCTCCAATCAGCACCCTCGAATCGACCGATGCTGGTGGACAGTTCAGCAAGTCCGGCCAAAAGCGGCGCCGTGTCCGCCGCCGGCCGGGCGCACGGCATGCCGCACAGCCGATGGAGCCCGACGCGCTGCTCCTCGACGCCAAACGCGGTCGCTTCGCCACCAGGTCCCAGGAGACCGATCGAATTCATCGTGCTCGTCCTTTCAAGCCGGCCGACGGTTCGTCGCTCAACAATCCCAATGCCTTCTCCGGCGCGACACGAATCCCTAACCGCCGGAGCAATCCCAGCGCCGACTCGTGGATCATTGGCACGGCCCGCTCGGAGAGCATCATCAAGGGCTGCTGAACGAAGTTGTTTGAAGCCATGGGGGCGATCCTTGTTGGTTGTGGGACGGATTGCCAATCGGTCCTACGTTGGTTGCGGCTCAAGGGCGGGTTGAGCTTATCGGCCGATCGGCGATGACGCTTCCAGCAGTCGCTGGGCGAAGATCGTGGCCACTGCATTGCCCGCGGTTCGGCCGGCCAACTCGATTTGGCAGATGCACCAATGGCCCTGGCCGTCGGCTTTCCAGCCGGCCGCCATGGCGTTGAAGCTCAGGAGAATCGGTTCCCAACCGACAGCCTTGAACGCCGGCAACCGCAGCAGAGGCGCGGGATGATCGAGCTTGTCATCGTACCAGAACTTGAAATCCTCGGGCCGAAAGCCCTCCACGAGCCGATGGCCGGTGGCCCGGGAGACGAAGTGCAGTCCCGCCGCCGTGACCCCCATCATGACATCGCTTTTGTCGCCGCTGCCCACCGTCACGTCGCCGCCGGCAATGGGGTACTTGCCTTGCGGCAACAGCAGGAAGACTGCCCGCGCGCCCGCCCGAACGGCTTCGGTAACCTGCGTCTCGACCTTGCGGAAGGCTTGCACGTCGTCGATCAGGATCGCATCTTCCGCTTGCATGAGACCTTCGAAGACCGGCGTCGCGCCCAGATCAGTGGCCAGTTGAGCGGCCTTGCCCTGCGGGACGCCGACAACAAAGATGCGGCGCAAAGCTGCCTTCGTGCGGGGGAACACATCCATGTTCAGCGCCGTGTCGTGCAGCACCTTGCCGCCGGCGTCCAGAAGCCCCAGCCGGACCGTGACCTGCGTGCGCGATGGCGGCTCGGGCGCCCGCAGCGGCAGCGTGCCCTGATACGCGGCATCCAAGGCGGGGATGGTCGCGGCCGTCGAGCCGGCCTGCAGCACGCGGCCGTCGCATTCCAGTTGGTAGTGCAGCCTGGCCCCCGCGGGCGCATCGTGCAGGTCGTTGCAGACCCAGGCCTCCGGCTCGATCGGCTCCCCCGCGAAAAACGCCCGGCGATCCGTCCGCAGGCTGACCGCCAGCGGTGTCAAGGCGTCCCGGTAGACGAACCAGGCGGGCTTCGGCTGGCGGTCGTAGTCCATGATCGCCTTCATCCAACTGGCGGGGAAGGCGTCGATGAAGAGGTGAATGGCGAAGCTGTGCATCCGCCGGTCGCGGCGGAACGCCTCGGTCATCAGCCGCGTGGCCCAAGCCTGGTGCGCCTGGCCCTTCTCCACCCAGTCCGAAAACGTGTCGGGCGTTTCAAAGAAGTTGTAGTGCATCTTGCCGGTCTGCGCGCCGAAGATCTCGTCGGGAGTCCAAGTCTTCTCCTCGGCGGCCGTCTGCGGCAACCAAGACTTGGGGTAGTGCCTGCGCATCAACGCGATCGAATCGAGACCTTCCGCGCCGAACTCGCCGCAGCCGTAGACCCAGCCGGGTTTCACGCGCTGCCAGTGTCCTTTGTGCAACATGCCGAGGTCGATCCCGTGCCCGTTGTACCAGCCGGGGTAACAGTGGTTATCGGGCATCCCCGGCCCCGGAGGATCGTAATCGCCGTCGACGGCCTTGATGACCCGGTCCGGGTTCGCCAGGCGGACCGCCATGTCGGCGGACTCGAACAGCCGTGTCATCTCGTCGCGGGTCAAGTTCCGTTGCGGTGCATCCATGCTGTTGGGAAACGGCTCGTTGATGTAGGTCACCAGGATGTTCGATGGATGGGACCGCACCAATCGCTCCATCTCACTCGCCTGGCGAACCACCTCGCAGAATTGGTTCCGCCGCACACAGCCGAACAACGGCAAGTCGGTTTGCACCATCAATCCCAGCCGGTCGCAATAGTCGTAGACCTCTGCCTGCACGGGCATCTGCGTCAGTCGCATGTAGTTCATGTGCGTAATTTTCGCCAACAGGATATCGTCGATCAACTGCTGCCAGTCCTTGCGGATCACACACTGCTGGAGGGCGCCCATCGTGTTCGCGCCGCGCAACTTGATGCCCTGTCCGTTCAGGTACATGCGGCCCTTGGGCTCTTCGAGGTACTCCATCCGGAACATCCGCAGGCCGAACTGCCGCCTGGCCGCGTCGACGACCTGGCCTTTTTCGTCGACCAGTTTCGCCTGGATCTGGTAGAGCCACGGAGCCTCGGGGCTCCAGCGGCGCGGCTGGAGGATGGCCAGGGGGATTTTGAACAGATTGACCCCTTGCAGGACAGGCCGCAATTTGGCGGCGATCTCCGCGTTGGGCACCGTCATCGCTGCGGTCGAGAAGTTCTGCCCGTGAACGGATAACTCCATCGCGATCTTCTGCGGCGGGTAGTCGCAGCCGAAGACCTCGATCCAGGCCTCCGTCTTGCCCTCCTCGGACAAGGGACGCACAAAGAGATCGTGGAAGTGAATGCGGGGCCGGGCTTCAATCGTCACCTCCTGATAGATCCCCATGCCCGGCGGGCAGCAGTGCCAGCCGACTTCGGGCTCGTCCCAACACGGTCCCACCGCCGCGTACACCTTATCGCCTCGCAATTCTTCGCCGCCCAGGAATCCCGTCTGGGCGCTGTTTCCCAACATGATGAAATCGTTCTCGACCTTGACGAGCAGGACGTTTTTGCCGAGCCGAACGTGACGCGTGAATTCGAATTCGAAGGGTGCAAAAATGCCTTCGTGAGAACCGAGAAAGGCCCCGTTGACGAAGACGTGCGCCTTGTAGTCGACGCCTTCGAAGCGGACGAACAGAGCGCCTTTCTCGAGCATCGCCGGGGTGACGTCAAAGGCCGTGCGGTAATAG
>JABWBD010000286.1 GCA_013360685.1 Pirellulales bacterium | reverse complement strand
TGGGCGTAGATGCCGAACTGGCGGAAGAGGGCCTCCATGCCGAACGTGCGGGCCTCGTCGGGAACGATCGGCACGACGAAGCGGCCCAGCGACTTGTCGCGCATGAGCTTGACCATCAGCCGGACGAAGGCCATCGTGGTCGACACGTCGCGGCCCTCGCTGCCGGCGAAGAATTCGGCGTAGTCTTCCCACACCGGCGGCTTCAGCCGCATCGTCGGCCTGCGGCGATTGGGGACGAATCCGCCCAGCAGCCTGCGACGTTCCAGAAGGTATTGCATTTCCGGGCTGTTGTCGGGCGGGCGGTAGAACGGGGCCTCGGCGATCTGCTTGTCGGAAATGGGGATGTCGAACCGGTCGCGGAACTCGCGGAGCTCCTGCTCGTTGAGCTTTTTCTGCTGGTGGGTGATGTTGCGGCCTTCGCCCGCCTCGCCCATGCCGTAGCCTTTCACCGTCTGGGCAAGGACCACGGTCGGGGCGCCTTTCATCTCGGTGGCGGCCTTGTACGCCGCGTAGACCTTGAGGGGATCGTGGCCGCCGCGTTTGAGCCGGCGGATCTGCTCGTCGGTCATGTCGGCGACCAGGGCCTCCAGGCGCGGATCGACGCCGAAGAAGTGCTTGCGGGTGTAGCTGCCGGGAGCGACGACGTATTTCTGGAATTGCCCGTCCACCACCTCGTCGACGCGATGGACCAGGACCCCGTCGTCGTCCTTGGCGAAGAGCGGATCCCAGTCGGAGCCCCAGACCACCTTGATTACATTCCAGCCCGCGCCGCGGAAAGCCCCCTCCAGTTCCTGGATGATCTTCCCGTTGCCGCGGACCGGTCCGTCGAGACGTTGGAGATTGCAGTTGATGACGAAGATGAGGTTGTCGAGCTGTTCGCGCGCGGCCAGCGTGATCGAGCCGAGGGTTTCCGGTTCGTCGCATTCTCCGTCGCCGAGGAAAGCCCAGACGTGGGACGCCGCGGCGTCGGGCTTGATCCCGCGGTCGACCAGGTAGTGGTTGAACCGCGCCTGGTAAATCGCCATGAGCGGGCCCAACCCCATCGAGACGGTGGGGAATTCCCAGAAATCGGGCAGCAGCCAGGGGTGCGGATAGGACGACAGTCCGCCCCCGGGGGCCAGTTCGCGGCGGAAATTGACCAGTTTCTGTTCGCCGATGCGGCCTTCGAGGAAAGCGCGGGCGTAGATGCCCGGCGTGGCATGGCCCTGGATGTAGATCTGGTCGGCGGGAACTTTGCCTTTCTTTCCATGGAAGAAATGGTTGAAGCCGACCTCGTAGAGCGTGGCGGCGGAAGCGTAGGTCGAAATGTGACCGCCGATCCCGGAACTGGCCCGATTCGCGCGGACCACCATGGCCATGGCGTTCCAGCGAATGAGGCTCTTGATCCGCCGCTCCAACTCGCGGTCGCCGGGATACTCCGGCTGCTGCTGGACGGGGATGGTGTTGACATAGGGCGTCGTCGCGGCGGAAACAAAGCGCACGCCGCGTTGGAACGCTCGCTGTTTGAGTCGTTCCAAGAGGTACGCGGCGCGGTCACAGCCGCCCGTCCGGATCACGTACTCCAGTGACTCGAGCCATTCGCGGGTTTCTTGGGGGTCCGCGTCACTGGCCAGGTGGGGGATAACGCCTTCTGGGAGGACACCATCGGGACGTGGCGACTGGGTTGCATTCTGTTTCATGATGCGGTCAGGTTTTGGGGCGCCGGCCGGGTTGGAAAACGGCATCCTCAGACCGGTGGGAGGCAATTCCCGACGTGCCAGCGGTCAGGCAGCGGGCGAGCTTATTGGGTACGAATTCACGAGCGCATAATATCAGGTAGGAGGAATGGGCTGATTCGGGGAAAACATGGGCCGTAGCAGCACGAGTGGAGGTCGGAAGCAGTGCCTGTTATCCACCCCCCGGTATCGAGCCGCAGTATCCGGGTGTATTCTAGCCGCCGCGCGAAGCATTTCCAGGCGGGGCGGCGGAATGTCTGCCCATTGCCGGCTACCGCTTCAACTCGCGGACTACCCAAGATCGGAAGGACCGGATCCAACGGGTCTCGTCGGCGGTCTTGCCCTCGTTCAGAAAGGCTTGCACGTGTTTGGTGGGTAAGAACGGGAACGTGAGGCTGCGGTCGTGGCGAATGTAACTGCCGCTCGGCTTGAGCTGGTGGACATCAAAGACGTCGCCGTCGCAGATCCATACCTCCGGCACCCCGAGGGCGGCGTAGATTTGCAGTTGATCTTGTCTGTTGGTAACCAATGCCATCGGCAGATCTCCTACCTCCAGCCCGGTCGAAAGATGGAAACGACCACGCCCATTCTACGTGAAATCCCTCCATGTGCCAAGCTGGAAGCCAACCAGACTACTGAACATTGTTTCGGCTGCCCGGATCCGTTAGGATCAGCGGAGCCCCGGTCTGTCGGGGCACGATTGGCTGACGGGGATCGCGGAGGGTTGCGTGCAGCAAAGGGATGGCCGAGCATGTACGTTGTGACGATCGACACCGAGACGTGTGGCGGGTGTGGAGAGTGCGTGAGCACCTGCCCTGGGCAGATCTTTGAGCTCGTGGAGAGTAAGGCCCAGGTGAAGGACGACTCCGAAGAGTGCCTGGGATGCCAGTCGTGCGTGATCGTCTGCTCCAGCCAGTGCATTACCTTGGAGGAGTATTGAGAATGGACGATCGAGAAACGCCGCTCTTGGATGAACTGGAGGAAGGCGACTGGCCGAGCTTCGTCGCGGAACTCAAACGCGCGGCGGAAAAGTCGGCCATGTCGGCCGATCTGCTCCGCCAGATCGAGCGGTCGTACGCCGATAACACGGGCCACTGGAAACGGGGCGGCATCGTCGGCGTTCGCGGTTACGGCGGAGGCGTGGTCGGCCGCTATTCGGCCATGCCCGAGGAATTCCCCGGCGTCAAGGAATTTCACACGCTGCGGGTCAACGAGCCGGCGGGGTTCTACTACACCACCGAAAAACTCCGCGAACTGTGCGACGTGTGGGATAAGTACGGCAGCGGGCTTTTGAACCTTCATGGCTCCACCGGCGATATCATCCTCCTGGGCACCACCACCGAAAACCTGCAGCCCTGTTTCGACGCTCTGGGCGAGATCGGGTTCGACCTGGGCGGCTCCGGCAGTGCCATGAGGACCCTGAGCTGCTGCGTGGGCCAGTCCCGCTGTGAGCACGCCTGCATTGACACGATGGACGTCACCCACGACCTGACCATGAATTTTCAGATGGAGATCCACCGTCCGGCCTTCCCCTACAAGTTCAAGATCAAGGTCTCCGGCTGCCCGAATGACTGCGCCGCCGCCAGTGCCCGCTCCGATCTGGCGATCATCGGCGTCTGGCGGGACGCGATCGAGATCGACCAGCAGGGGGTCGCAGAGTACGTGGACGAAGGGTTCGACCTGTTCAACCGCGTGATCCGCCGCTGCCCGACCTGGGCCCTCGACTGGGACGCGGAGGAGAAGCGGCTCAAGCTCACCTCCGAAGATTGCGTCCACTGCATGCATTGCATCAACGAGATGCCCAAGGCGCTGCGGGTCGGCCAAGAGCGGGGCGCGGCGGTGCTCATCGGCGGCAAGGCGCCGGTGGTCAAGGGGGCGATGATCGGCTGGGTGCTGGTGCCGTTCATGCGACTGGAGCCGCCTTACCAGGAGCTCAAGGATCTGATTGTCCAGGTAACCGAGTTCTGGGCCGAGCACGGCAAGAACCGCGAGCGGCTGGCCGAGTTGATCGACCGGCTCGGTATGCCGGCCTTCCTGGAAGGGATCGGCGTCGAGCCATGCCCGCAGATGGTCGACGCCCCGCGTTCCAATCCGTATCTCTTCTGGCGCGAGGAGGAGGTGAAGCATGCCTAAGACGGACTTCGGCCCGCCCGACTACCGCGAGATGATTCCTCCCATCGTGCGGGAGAACTACGGCAAGTGGCGCTACCATAGGATCCCGCGGCCCGGCGTGTTGGAGCACGTCAGCGAGACGGGCGACGTGCTCAGTTCGGTGCGGGTCGCGTCGCCGCGCCTGGTGAGCACCGATTTCGTCCGCGAGATCTGCGAGATCGCCGATAAGTATTGCGGCGGCCACCTGCGTTTCACCACGCGGCACAACATCGAGTTTCTCGTCTCGGATCGGGAGAAGCTCCAGCCGCTCTTGGACGAGCTGGAAGGCCGCGGCTACCTGATCGGTGGCGTGGGCCGGGCGATCAGCAACGTCGTGCACACGCAGGGCTGGATCCACTGCAAGAGCGCGGTGACCGACGCTTCCGGCCTCGTCAAATCGATCATGGACGAGTTGCACGACTACTACACCGGCAAGAAGCCGGTGCCCGCCAAGCTGCGGATCGCCGTGGCCTGTTGCGTGAACATGTGCGGCGCCTGCCACTGCTCCGATATCGCGGTGGTCGGCATCCACCGCCGCGTGCCTCGCGTGAACGACGACGTGGTAAGTAAGTCGTGCGAGATCCCTTCGACGATCGCTTCGTGCCCGACGGGAGCCATCCGGCCCAATCCGAAGCTGAAGAGCATTACCATCGCGCCGGAGAAGTGCATGTACTGCGGCAACTGCGCGGCGGTCTGCCCGGCGATCGACGTGATGGACCCGGATACCGACGGCGTATCGATCTGGGTGGGCGGGAAGCTCTCCAACGCCCGCACCACGCCCAAGTTTTCCCGCCTGGCGATTCCGTATTTGCCCAACCATCCGCCCCGCTGGCCGGAGGTGACGGAAGCGGTGAAGAACCTCGTGGAAGTCTGGCGCCAGCGGGCCAAACCGGGCGAGCGGATGGGAGAGTGGATCGAGCGGATCGGGTGGGAGCGTTTTTTCCAGATCACCGGCATCCCGTTCACCGAAAAGCACATCGACGACTTCACCCACGCCACGACGACGTTCCGAAGCTCGATGCAGTTCCGGATTTGAGTGGTGTGGAATGCGGAATTGATTCCGTTCATAGCAATCGAAGACCTGGAACAAAAGCCCGGAACGGAATGAATTCCGTTTCACGGTGGAATCATGTTCTTTTTCGGCTACATCCTGCCTTATGCGGCCGCAGCCGTGTTTGTCGTCGGCATGGTCCGGCGGACCTGGGACTGGCTGAGCAGGCCCGTGCCGCTTCCACTGACCGTCTCGTCCGTGGCCGGCGGAAGACGAGCCAGGGCCGCGGCCGTGGCGAAGGAACTTGTCCTGTTTCCGAGTCTCTACCGCGGCGACCGGCGGCTGTGGCTTTCGGCATGGTTGATGCACGCCTCGCTCTTGGTAGTTCTCGTGGGGCACACTGTCGGGATTGCCTTCGCGGCCCAACAGTTCCGCTATTTCGGCGCGTCGAAGGAAGCCAGCGTATGGCTGTCCGGAGCGATGGGGCTTCTTGTTGGGCTGGTCTTTACCGTCGCCTTGCTGACCGTGCTCTACCGCCGGGCGGCCAACGTGGAAGTAAAGCGGATCTCCGGTCCGGATGACTATCTTGCGCTGGTCTTGCTCCTTTGTGTCGCGGCCAGCGGGCTCGCCATGCGATATTCGGCAGAGGTCGATCTGGCCGAAGTCCGCACCTATCTGGCCGGCCTGTTGGTGTTCCGTGCAAGTCCTTTACCTCGCGCTTGGTTATTCCTCGTTCACTTTGCCGCGGTGAACGCATTGCTGCTCTATTTCCCGTTCTCCAAACTGGTCCACCTGACCGGCGCCTTCGTGGGCAGAAGCCTGCTGGTCCAGCCGCCGCCCGTCTACCCAACACCTGCGGACGGCCCAACGGCGGCGCCGCTGTTCTCCCAGGGAGACCGGCCATGAAGTCTCCCATGCGATTGGCCAAGGCAGAAGACGTCCGGGCCATCGGCCTGGCGCCGGCCGCCGAAGAAGAACGAAAACCGCGTCTCCTGGCGAAGCTCAAAGAGCTTCGCGGATCGATGCGGTCGCTGGCCGTGATGCTCGACACCTGCGTGAAGTGCGGCAACTGCGTCCGGCAGTGCCACAGCTATCTCGGCACGGGCGACCCGCTCAACGCCCCGCCGGCACGGGCCGACTTGATGCGAAAGCTCTACCGCCGCCATTTCACCCTCGCCGGCAGACTGCTCGGGCGGATCACCGGAGCGGAAGACTTCGACGCCCAGACGCTCGACGCCTGGCTGACCTATTTCTACCAGTGCAACGAGTGCCGCCGCTGTGCGGTGTTCTGCCCATTGGGGGTCGATACGGCCGAGGTGACGATCGCCGGTCGGCATCTCTTGTCCGAGCTGGGGATGGTTCCGCGGTTCATGCAGCAGGTGGCACTGAACCTCCAAAAGACCGGCAACAACATGGGAATTCCGAAGCCGGCACTCTTGGACAGCGTGGAGTTTCTCCAGTGCGAGATGCTGGAGGAAACCGGCCTTGCGGTGAAGATCCCCGTGGACCAGGCCGGTTCGGAAATCCTTTATATCCCGTCGTCCGCTGACTTTTTCACGAACGTCGACACGATCATCGGCGTGGCGAAGATGTTCCACGCTTTGGGCGCGAGCTGGACAATCTCTTCCGCGGTGCTCGAGGCCGCCAACTTCGGTCTGCTTTTCAACGACTCGGCGATGCGAGCGCACAACCGCCGCATGCGCCAGGCCGCCGAAGAGCTTGGTGCGGAACTGGTCCTCCAGGGCGAGTGCGGCCACGGCTGGCGAGCGGCTCGCCTGTGTACCGAAGCGGCAAGCGGCCCGGTACGCTTCCGGCTGATGCACGTGCTCGACTACACCGCGCGGAACCTCGGACGGCTTGCGCTTCGCAGGCTTTCCATGCGCGTCGCCTTGCACGATCCGTGCAATTACGCCCGCGCGGGAGACCTGATCGACGAGCCCCGCCGCATCCTGCGAGCGTGTGTCGAGGAACTGGTCGAGCTCGCGCCCAACCGCGAGGAAACCTTTTGCTGCGGCGGCGGGTCGGGTATCCTGATGGATGAAATGATGGAAATCCGCCTGAAACTGGGCAAGAAGAAGGCGGAGCAGATCCAGGCAGCCGGCCGGATCGACTACCTGGCCGCGGGCTGTTCGATCTGCAAGGCCCAGTTGCCCCACGTGGCGGCACACTATGGGATGCCCGACCTGGCGATCGGCGGGGTGATGGATCTCGTTGGAAAAGCGATGGATATGAATCGCAGTACGGGAGGCGTTTGAGCATGAGCTATGTCGACGTCAACGGCAAGCAGATCGAAGTCGATGAAGACGGATTCATCTGCGATCCGGATCTTTGGAACGAAGAAATCGTCCGGTGTTTCGCCAGGTTGGAAGGTGTGGACGAACTGACCGACGATCACTGGAAGGTGATCCACTACTTGCGCGGCTACTACCGCCAGTTCGGCATCGCGCCGATGATCCGGAAACTCTGCAAGGAGACCGGCTTCAACTTGCAGCGGATCTACGAGCTATTCCCGTCGGGACCCGCCAAAGGCGCCTGCAAGCTGGCCGGGCTCCCCAAGCCGACCGGCTGCGTATGATGAGGAGGAAAGTAGCAGGCATGCTCCGCCGTGCCGTCCGCCGACTGCGCCAGCAAGTAGCGAGCCGGTTGCCGGCGGACGGCACGGCGGAGCGTGCCTGCTACTATGGAACAACGACATGAGCTGGTTCTTCACCGGACCTTTCTTGTACGCGGCCGCGCTGCTGTTCCTCGCCGGAACGGCGTACAAAATCATTTCCATTTCGCGCATGCCGCGGCACTTGCGCTGGGAACTGTACCCGCTTCCACGGCTTGGGGCCGCCGGTTCCCGGTACCAGCAGGTGGATCATGGCCGGTCGCCGCGGGAAATCTCGCGCCTGGCCGAGATTGGCGTCATGGCCGAAGAGATCCTGCTGCTCAAGAAGCTCTTTGCAAACCGCCGCGATCTTTGGTTCGGATCCTATTTGCTGCATGTCGGTCTGTACTTCTCCATTGCCGGTTTTGGGCTGGTCCTGACCGAAGCGGTCCTTGTCTCAGCCGGATTGGCCGCTGCGCCTGCGTCCGGCTCACTGGCCGCGCGTGTGCTGGGCGAGGTCGTTATCGTCGCCGGCATCGGTGGTTCGGCCGCCGGCCTTTTCGGAGCTGCGTTTCTCCTGGCGCGGCGTCTCACCGACCCAGGCTTGCGCGACATGTCCGATCCGGTAACCTTCTTCAATCTGGCGTTTCTCGTGGTGCTTTTTGCTTCGGGCCTATTGGCCTGGACGGCCGACGGCCCGCTGGAGCAGGTACGGACGCACATGGCCTCGCTGTTGCGCGGCCGGCCGGGCGTGGTCCCTTCTACGAGCCTCGCCCTGGCGATGACGCTGTCCGGCCTGTTCGCCGCCTACCTCCCTTTCAGCCGCATGTTTCACTTCGCCGCCAAGTATTTCTTCTACCACCGGATCCTCTGGGACGACGAGCCCATGCACGGCGGCACGGCGATCCAGCGGGATTTCGCCGGCTATCTTCGTTATCCCTTGACCTGGTCGGGCGAACACCTCCAGCCGCGGAAGGCGTGGTCCGAGCAGCTTTCGTCTCGCGATGACGCACACCAGGGGTGACCATGCCACGCGTGCCAGTCAAGGACTTCGGGTCGGACACTCCGGTGCTGTCGCCGCTGGAACCCGAGCGGCTCACCCAGTTGCCTGCGGACGCCGAGCCCCGCGCGCCCATGCCGCCCCGCGATGCCTGGCTGGAGAAATACGATTTTTCACTGGACGGCTTCTCGGCGCTCGGCCTGCCATTGCCCAAGACAGCCGAGGAAGAAGAGCGGATCGTCAGCGGGTTTTTGAGAGGGCTCGCGAAGCTCTTCACCAGGGAAAACAACTGGGCGTTTCTCCTGCCGACTGCCCTCAGCACCGACTACTGCATGCGGTGCAACACCTGCAACGCGGCCTGCGGAGTCTACGAAGCCAGCGGCCGGCAGGATGTCTATCGGCCCAATTTCCGTTCGGAACTTCTGCGGCGGATCTACCGGCGGTATTTCAGCCCCCAGGGCAAGCTGCTGGGCAAGTGGACCGGGGCGCCGGAGTTGAACTGGCGCGTCGTGTATCGCCTGGCGGAACTCGCCTATCGCTGCACGCTCTGCCGCCGCTGTGCGGGCGTCTGCCCCGTCGGCGTCGACAACGGACTGTTGTGCCGCGAGCTGCGAAAACTATTCAGCATGGAGATGGGCATCGCTCCCGCGGCCCTTCACAAGTCGGGTACCGTACGGCACCTCGCCACCGGCGCGGGAACCGGGATGAAGCCGGCGGCTTTTCTCGACAACCTGGAGTTCATCGAGGAGATCATCGAAGAGAAGACCGGCAAGCGGATCCGGATCCCCGTCGACAAGAAAGGGGCCGAGATCCTGCTGGTGCACAATTCGGGCGAGTACCTCTCCTGGCCGGAGAACCCGGCTGCCTTCGCGATTGTCTTCGACGCTGCCGGCATCGACTGGACGCTCTCCAGCGCGAGCATGGGCTACGAGGCGGTCAATTACGGTCTCTGGTACGACGACGTACAGTACGCCCGCATCGCCATGGCTCAAGTGGAAGCTGCCCGACGGCTCGGTGTGAAAAAGATCGTCGTCGGCGAATGCGGCCATGCCACCAAGGCCATCGTCACGATCGCTGATCGCCTCTTGAGCGGCGACCTTCGTATTCCGCGGGAGAGCTGCCTGCCGCTATTGGAGGAAATCGTGGCCGGCGGCCGTGTCAGGCTCGACCCTTGGCGCAACGACTTCCCGGTAACGCTTCACGATCCCTGCAACATGGTCCGCCTCATGGGCATCGTTTCGCCGCAGCGGAACATCCTCACACGAATTCTCCCGCCCGGCCGTTTTCGGGAAATGCCCAGCAACGGCACCGAGAACTACTGCTGCGGAGGCGGCAGCGGGTTTGCGATCATGGATGCCTATAACTTCCCCGAGTGGCGCAACCGCGTTGCGTCTCGCAAGAAAGCCCAGCAGGTTCTCACCGCCTTTGGCGACTGCCTCGATCCTTCCGTTCCCAAGTACTACTGCGCCCCCTGTTCCAACTGCAAGGGCGCCGCGCGTGAGGCCCTCATGGACTGCTACAGATTCCGCGAGCGATACAACATCCTCTACGGCGGGTTGGTCGAGTTGATCGCCAATGCGATGGCCGAGCTGCCCGGGCCCTTCCTCTCCTGGGAAACCGAGTTTTGAGGCGACCCGTTTGACGCGGCTGGGCAGGGGGGATAGAGTGGCAGTTGGACTCAACGCGGCCTATCGGAGCTGTGGCTATGGCGATCGTCGTTGCGTGCAAGGCGTGCGGAGGGAAATTCAGCGCGCCGGACCATCTGGCGGGCAAGCAGGTGAAATGCCCGAAATGCTCGGCCGCCGTCTCGATCCCCACGGCGGGACAGGCCACCGCGGCCAAATCGCAGGCCCAGATCGCAGACAAGGCCGCTACGGCGCCGGCCGAGTGGTTCGCCGAGTCGTCCGACGGCACCAAGCACGGGCCGCTGTCGCTCAAGGAACTGCGCGAGCTGGTCGCCGGCGGGAAACTCGACGAGTTCAGCCGCGTGCGGAAACAGGGGTCCGAGGAGTGGCAGTGGCTGGAAAACGCTTTTCCCAAGACCTCCGCGCGGGGCGGCGCCTCCAAACCGGCCGAGGACCGGGCCGATGCATCTACCCTGGCGGCGGGCGAGCGGCTGACGCCCTGCCCGGACTGCCGTGCCATGATCTCCCGGCGGGCCCCCCAATGCCCGCAGTGCGGATGCCCGATCGGCGCGGCGGGAAAAGGGG
>JABWBD010000285.1 GCA_013360685.1 Pirellulales bacterium | reverse complement strand
CTCTCCTTCCCCGTCGTCATGGTCAGCACGGCGATGCAGGGCGGTTGCACGTGCGAAAACGCCTCGCTCCTGCGCGTGAACACCGGCAACATCGAGTTTGCCGCCCTCTTTGCGCCGAAGCCGCAGGGCATGAACTCCGCCGACGACTGGACCAAGGAGATGGCCGCCAAGGGCTTCCCCGAGTTACAGAAGCTCTATGCGTTGTACGGCGCTAAGGACAAGGTCTTTCTGCAGCGAGGCGAGCACTTCCCGCACAACTACAACGCCGTCACCCGCTCCGCCTTTTACACATTCCTCAACAAGCACTTCAAGCTCGGCCAACCTTCGCCGGTGATCGAACGCGATTTCGAACCGCTCACGCGCGAGCAGCTCTCCGTGTGGGACGACGCGCACCCCGCGCCCAAGGCCGCCGATCCGGATTTTGAACGCAAGCTGCTCCAATGGCTCACGGAGGACGCGGAAACGCAGCTTTGCGCCGCTGCCGCAACTCCCAAAGGCCTGCGAGAGCTGATCGGCGGCGCCGTCCAGGTGCTCATCGGCCGCACATTCGGCGCCGCGGGCGAGGTGCAGTGGAGCCCCGAGGAGCAACAAGATCGCGGCGACTATTCGGAAATGACCGGAACGCTGCTCAATAAAACCTACGGAGAACAAGTGAAGCTCGCCTGCCTTTGCCCGAAGCGGCCGAGCGGCCGCGCCGTGGTCTGGCTCGACGACAGCGGCAGGTCCGCGCTTCGGGATTCCGGCGGCAGCGTCAAGCCCGCCGTGATGAAGCTCGTTCAGGCAGGGGCTATGGTCGTCGGCGCCGACCTGCTCTTCCAAGGCGGGGAACCCGTGAAACAAACGCGCGTGGTCGAAAATCCGCGCGAATTCGCCGGCTTCACGTTCGGCTACAACCACGCGCTGTTCGCCCAGCGCACGCACGATGTGCTGTCCATCGTGAGCCTCCTGCACAATGCGAACCCGGGGCCACAGCCGAACCCGAAAATGGTCGCCGTTGCCGGCTGGGGCGGCGCCGGTCCGATCGTCGCCGCCGCACGCGCGCTGGCGCGCGAGGCGATCGACCGCGCCGCTGTGGACACCGGCGGATTCCGCTTCGGCAAGCTGCTCGATTACCGCGACCCGATGTTTCTGTCCGGCGGAGCGAAGTATCTCGATTTACCGGGCATGATCGCCCTGGGCGCTCCTCATCCTCTCTGGCTTGCCGGCGAAGCCGAAGCCCCCGAGATCGTCACTGCTGCTTACCGCAATGAGTCGACGGCCGATGGACTTACCGCATTCACCGGTGCGGCCGAGCAGCAGGAGGCATCGGCCGTCGATTGGCTGCTGAAATAGCCCAAGTCTCCCCAACCCGATCCCCATCAGCCCCCGGTTCGCCGGGCGTAATCAGCCATGTTCCTCCCACTTTCCCTGGTCCTCCTGCTGCAGACCGCACAGCCGCCGCTGAATCCGGCGGTGGAAGCGGAAGAAATCGTCTTTCAGTACACGCCGGCCGACAATGGGGCGGGGCCTTTGTGGTGTTTCGGGTCCACGTGCCTGGTACGGGCGCGCGAGTGCGTCTTCGCCAGCGGATTGGCGACGTTGAAGGACTGCCCGCCGTTGAACAACTGCCGATGGCAATTGTTCCGCCGCGATTCCGCAGGATGGCAACTGGCCGCCGAGGACCCCAAGGACCGCACGCGCGAACCTTGCCCGCTGGGATGGTCGCACGACGGCCGGCTGTTTCTCTCGGCCAATCCCACGCTCGTCGCCGACCGCGCCAAGAGCGGAGGCGGTCCGGCCAGGCCGGAGATCCTGGAGTTTTTCGGCACGGATCCCAAACGCCCGCCGCGGACCGTTCTACCCGAGTGGGGCGACAGCCCGGCGTTCACCGAACACTCCTATCGAAGCTTTGCGGCCGACGGCCCGGCAGGCGAGTTGATCCTGTTTCAGAACGTGGGCTACACGCACGCGGAGTGGATTCTGCGCGACCGCGAAGGACGATGGCCGGTCCGCGGCAAGCTCGCCTGGCCGCCCTACGAAGACCCGAAATTCGAACCCTACGGAGCCACGCACGTGCGCGTGAATTATCCCAACGTCGTGCTCCACAGCCGCGAAGTGCATTTCTGCGGCATCGCGGCATACAACAAGTGGGACCGCGTGCGGGACAAGCCCGAGTTGATGGGCCGCGAGCAATGGGGCAGCCGCACCCGGCGCTTATTCTACACCTGGACTCCCGATCTTGGCAGCAAGCCGTTCGGCGATTGGGTCGAGATCGCCCATTGCTTCGACACCGGCGGCTACCTGCTCACCGGCGACATGTGGCGCGGGCCCGACGGCCGGGTCCACGTCGTGTGGACCGAGTACCCCATCCATCCGAAGCTGCGGCAGGACCATTTTCCGGATATCAAGCGGACGCAGTCGATCAAGTATGCCCAGCTCCGCGAGGGCAAAATCGTGCTCCGCCGCACGCTGCTGGAAGCCGGCGAAGGGGCCGGCAACGAGTTCCCTTCGTCGCCGCGGTTCCAGATCACGCCCGACAACCGCTTGGTCCTTGTCTACGCCGTGGAATGCCGAGCGCCGGGCAAGCCGGCGCGTGAAAACCGCCTCATGGAACTCTCGGCCGACGGTGTGCCGGGCCCGAGCGTCGCCATCCCGCTGAAGTATCCGTTGTCGAACTATTTCACCGCCACCCTGCGCGGCGGCTCCGCGCCCTCCGCAACCCTCGACCTGTTCGGCAGCCGCTTCGAGTCGCCCTCCGGCGACCCCGCCATGTGCTACGCGCGGGTCAGGTTGTGGTAAGTGTCGTTGGAGAAGAGTCCCTTACCAAGCAGCAGGCCGCTCAGGAGAAAATGCAGGAGGCAGGAAAACCGGTAGCTGCGTCTGACCGGCGGCGTCTGCCTGCCGTTCAGTCGGTTGGAGGAACCGGCTGCGCGGCGCGCCGCCAGGTGCGCGGACGGTGTCCGAAAGTCACTTTGAGGGGACGGGAATGTCTGAACCGATGACCATTGAGCAGCGAGTGGCCCGGCTCGAAGAGGTGACGGCCGAGTTGCAGCATCGCATCGCATCGCGCGACACAGTCAGCCGGTGGTTGGAGCGGGTCACGGGGAGGCTGGAAATTCAATCTGCGTGTGAACTTCCGTGTGGTCACCCCTTCCCGCGGACGCGGCCCAGGTGGGGCGCGCCTGGCGCAGCGGTTCTGCCGAAGGAGGAAGTCCGAAGCGTGTGCCCATGACGCGCAGCTTGATCTTACCGGCTGTGGTCAGCTCAATCTCCGCCTGGGTCATCTCCGAGAAATTCAGAGCAATACCTCTGAGGGAACTCTCGACCGGATGGCCGTTGACCGTCGCATCGGAACCGAAGTCCGGATCCGCCGCGACAACGACGCGGTGCTGGTCTCTCCCCGGTTTCAGGAGCAGTTTCAGGCGGCGACCGCCCTCGATGACCTCTTCCCTCACGATCTCGACGGTAGGTGGGGCAAACTCCCTTTCGACCTTCCACGCCACGTAGTGCGGCATATCCGTCTCTGGCGGACGCGTGATCGCACGACGCATCGCTCCAGGTAGTTGCCCCCGGGCGTGCACGGCCAGGATCGCCTCATGGTCATCTTGTTGATATTCGATCGAGACCGGCTGCGGCCATAGCTGCGAATAGGTTGGAACCACCATTGCGATTACCAGCCCAGCCAGCGCCAGGCTAGAGATCAACAAGAGAAACCCGAAGATCCTCGTATCGGCAGTGATCGTGGGAGCGATCACAAGCCCGATCAGGGCCAACGGCACGGGGTGAGCGAATGTAGGATAAAAACCGAGTGCGTCGACCAGCCCGCGAGCCAGCGGCAACCAGAGCGCACACGCGGCCAGTAGGAAAGCCAGGTTGGCCGGCTGCCAGCGGCAGCGTTGCCACGACGCAATCAGCCGGAATACACATGCAACGGCCACCGGCACGGTGAACAAATAGCTCGCCCCGGGCAGGTACCAGGCGGTCAAGACGCCAAACACGGCCCAATACACGATCATCACGGATGACGGCACACTGCCGGAAGTCCGCGGACAACATGATTCAAGCGTGGTTGCACGCTTCTTTCCGCTTGCTGGCGGAGATTCCCGGCAAATGAGTGGCCGGTGGTTCCCGCACACGAGAGAATCCGACCGGCGAGCCTCCCGTGGCCGCCCTCTCGTAGTGCCGCGGCGGCGCCGGCTTCGCGGAAAGATTTGACACCTGCACCGGTCCCCGAAGACAATGGTTCGAGTTCTCTCCTTCCGTCCTGTTTCAAGGAGTCCTGCCGTGAGACGTCGCGAATGCCTGCTGCTGGTTCCGGCTGTGGTGGCGGCGATCGGGTTTGCCCCCGGTGCCGCGTGGTGCGCTGACAAACCCGTGGATCCGTTCATGGGGGCGTGGATAAATGTTTCGGGCCTGGTCGGACCAGGCGCCGACGTGTCTGCCCGAGAGCGTTCGATCGCCGAGAATCTCGACCAGTTCAAAGCGTCCGGCCTGCGCGCGATCATTCTCTTCGCCACCACGACCAGCGGCCGGGCCGAATATCCCAGCGAGTTCATCCCGGACAAGATCTGGGCCGATTGGGACCCGGTGGACGTGATCGTGCGCGAGGCCCGCAAACGCGGCCTGCAAGTCTGGCCCTCGATGTGCGTGATGGCCTGCGGCTCCAACGAACCTCGGGGCATCTTGAAGCAGCATCCCGAGTGGGCGCTGCGCGACAAAGCGGGAAACCCGATGGGCTTCCTTTCCGCCGGCAACCCTGAAGTTCATAAGTACGTCACTTCCGTGCTCCGAGAGATCGCCACGAAATATCAGCCCGACGGCATCATGCTCGACTACTGCCGCTATCCCGGCGATGAAGCGGCGATGGATCCGGTCTCCCAGGCCAGGTTCGACGCGGCGCATCCGGCCGACCAGTTCCCGATCAACAGTGCGGAGCGCAAGGAGGCGTTTCGCAAATTCAAGGCGGATTGTCTCACCGAATTGGTGGACGAGTTCAGCAGCGCTCTGCACGCCCTGAAGCCTGCCCCGCGGATCGGCTGCTATATGTGGGGAGTGCACGAGCTCAAGGGAACACGCGACTGGAAGACCTGGGCCGAGCACGGCGACATCGATCTGTTCAACCTCACCGGCTATTATTACGAGAAGAATCGGGGCAAGGACTATTTGAAGAAGTACGAAGACTCGTTCCGCAGCATGGCCGCCGTGCTCAAGGATGTGGGCCGGCCGATCGACTTTACGGTATGCGTGGGGATCGTCACCAGCCATGGCCGCATCCAGAAAGCGGACGAGATCGACGCCTACCTCGAAATCGCAAAGCGGGCGGGTGTCAACGGCGCTGCGATCTTCACCTGGCACACGCTCAAGCCGTATTTGCCCGAGGTGAACCGGCGGAAGTACTTCAGCAAATTCGAGGCTGGGCTGAAGCCGGCAGCCCGGTAACCCAACGGGACGGCCGGGGACTGGTCCATTTTTCGGCCGGTGGACCCATTTCGGCAGCAAAGACGCTGCCCGAAAACATGGACCTGTCTCCGTCCTTTCCGTGTGACCGGTTACCGGGAAAACTTCATCCACTGCGGAGTGCAACCATGAAAACGACGGTTCTCGCGATCTGTTGCGGCCTGGTTCTGGCAGCGTCCGCCCAGGCCGGCCCATGGTGCCAGGCCGCGCGCGACGTCGTCGAGCCGCGCGTGCCGGACCAATTCTGCCGCGTGACGCTCAACCAGCAGGAACTCGGCGGAGAAATCGATCGCCGCGTCCGGAACCTGGTCGATCAGAATTACATGGCCGTCGACCTGGACGGCAAGTGGCTCAATCACTTTCGCAACCGCACGGACCGCGGCGACCGGCAATACGTCTACTACGGCATCGGCAAGGTGCTCGACGCCGGCAGCCTGCTGGCCGCCTACACGGGCGACCCGAAAGTTGCCGCACGTACGCAGTACATCCTCGACGAACTGGTGAGGTCCCGCGACGCCGACGGCTACCTGGGGTTCTGGAACGTCGAACCCGAAAACCGGCAAGACCACATCAACTGGATTCTCCACGAGCAGGAATACATCAACCTGGCGCTCGTGCGGAACTACCGGTGCACGGGCAATCCCCAATCGCTGGCTCACGCGAAGATCATGGGCAACTACATCCTCAAAACGTTTCCCACGCCGCGGAACCCGTGCTACGACGCGGGCCAGATCTGCACGGCGGGCCTGCCGGAAGGGATGCTCGAACTCTACCGCGTGACGGGCGACCGGCGCTACCTCGATTTCGCCGCCGACGTGCCGCACGGCAACAATCGCGGCGAGATCCAACTCGCCTCGCTGCGAACGTGGGAGCAGGATTTCAGCCGCCGTCCCTGCCACGTTTACGTCATGCTCGCACGCTGCTACGCCCAGACTGAATTGTACCGCCTCACCGGGGAGCAGAATCTGCTCGACATGAGCCAGTTCATGCGAAACGAGTTGCTCAAGAAAGGGGAGGGCGGCATGCTGGTCACCGGCTCGTGTTCCGAGGGCGAGCATTTCACCTACAACCAGAACGGGCGCGGAGCGATCGGCGAGTCGTGCGTCACCGCTTACGTGTTGCGATGGATCGATAGCCTCCTGCGGCTGGAAGGCGACCTGCGCTACGGCGACCTGCTCGAGCGGACCATCTACAACGCCCTCTTTGCCGCCAACTCGCCCGACGGGCGCTGGATCCGCTACTTCACCCCCTTCAGCGGCGATCGCCAGTACGACACGCGCGACTATTTCTGCTGTTGCGGGAATTATCGCCGCGCAATGGCTGAACTGCCGCAGAAGGTGTATTACCGCACCCCGGAGAACGGAATCGCACTGAACCTGTTCACCAACGCGAAAAAGGCGTTCGACGTGAAGGGGCAGACCGTCACGCTCGTGCAGGAAACCGCGTACCCGAACGACGGCGACGTGAAACTGACGTTCTTTAGCGAAAAACCGGTGGCGATGGCGTTTCGGTTCCGCACGCCGCGATGGTGCGAGAGAATCACGCTGCGGGTGAACAACGAGGCCCCGGTAATCGTCGACCCGCTGGAGCAAAAGCTCGGATGCTACGTGCTGGACCGGACGTGGAAGGACGGCGACGTGGTGAGACTCGCTATGCCGATGGCTTGGTGGCTGCTGCGGGGCCGGGCGGTGCAAGACGGCCGCGTGGCGTTTCTGCGCGGCCCGATCGTGTATTGCATCGGCAAGGACCAGAACGCCGGACTTCTGGCAAAGTGCCCCGAACCGCGAAATCTCGTCATCGATCCGCCTTCTCTCGGCGAGCCGATACGAGATGATTCCATCCGCCCGAACGGATTGAAAGCGGCCGCCCGAGCGTGGCTGAATCCGGATGGCAGCGGCGAAAAGGTCGACGTTACCCTGACGGAGTTCATCGACCCCAGCGGGCAGGAAGTGTACTTTCGCGTGCCGAACCTTGCGGATACATCGCCGGCGCGGCTGATGGATGACGAGATCGTCTCGTGGCCGAACGAGTTCGTCAACGCACACGTGCTCAAGGCCCTCTATGGACCGAAGGCGACGGGCAACCTCAGAGCGATGTTTGAGATCCGGGGGGATGTCGTCGCGGACCTGGCGGCGGATTACGTCAACCCGGACGGCAAGGCCGGCGTGAAGGCGGAATTCCGCGACGCCACGGGCGGACGTTGGTCGTTCTCCAACTGCAAGAACCGCGGGCTGCTGTCCACGGCCGAGGCCGGCGACGTGAAGCCTTTGAATTCACAATTCAAAGCGTTCGGCTCGCCGCTGGGTTATGCCTATGGGCTGGAGAATCAGCGCGATGAGCTCGGCTTCGTGTCGAACTATGCTCCCAGCAATCGGCAAGAGGAGGCATGGCGGAACCACTATACGGAACAAATGTTCGACCAGGTGCTTTCCGTCGCCGAGCGGAACGAATTCCTTTACACCCATCCGATCTCCGACACGGAGTCGTACAATGTGTTCCGCTGGACGCCCTCTGCTGACGTACCCAAGAAGGAGGTCACGCTGAGCGGCACGATCTTCTCGAATCTGGGCAACGGCGTTGAACTCCGCGTCATCCGCTGGAGCGATGGCGCACGGCACGAGGTCCTTGGCACATTCAACACGAAGGACCTGACGGTCGGCAAGTGCGGCACGGCCGAGTTCGTCCTGCGGCTTCCGGCCAGCGAGGTTGGCAAGCACATCGACTTCGTCCTGCACAACGCCGGTTCGCATTCCTGCGACGCGACGGCCTTGAAGATCCGGGCGTACATCCATGTCGAGCGGTCGGCCGCCCAGACCGACGTGACGGAAACGGTGCAGGCGAAGTTCCACAACCGCCTCGTCACGCCGCTGGGCCCCTACGCCGAACTGTTCAGCGCGGCGGCGCCCGGGGGAGAAAAGACGCTGAAAGTCAAGCTCAACTACTGGCGCGAGGGCGTGGTAAAATACCTCGAACTCCCGCAGGACGCGGCCCTGGATTTGCGCTGAGCGCGGTCCCACGCGATCGCGCATGGCCGCTGCGGAGCTTTTAATCCGTTTCCAACTCCCCCTGCGGATTTCCGGGCATCGACGGGGTGTACCAATGGACCCAGGGCGGAACAGGCAATCGGCCCAGAGCGTAGGGATTCTGCCAGGAGTCGTAGGGGGAGGTCCACGGGCCTTGCGGATTGCCCCAGGGACCGTAGGGCGTTGCGCCGGCGCGGAAGGGATAGAGCCATTCGCCGTAGGGCCGAATCGCCTCGCCGGCCCCCCAGGTCTCCACGACGTGCAAGTGGTCCGCGCTGTCGCCCACGCGCACCGAGGAGCGGTTCTGGCGATAGGCGCTCTGCTGGTAGGTCGGATCCGTGCGCGCGTACGCGGGGGCGTGCGTGGCAAATTGTTCGATGCGGGCGCCGCCCGACGGTTCGTGGCTGTAGTACGAAGGGCGGAAAATCCAGGTGTTCTCCGCCGCGGCGGCGCCGGCCAGGGCCGACACCGTCACGGCCAATGCGAATCCAAGGTGCCGTGTCATGGGGAGTTGATCTGTCGTCTTGCCGGCAGTTGGTGTCGCGTCATCCTCGCATCGCCGCGCACTGCCGTTGGTTCGGGATATCCGCGATCCGTCCCGAAAGCTCCTCTTGCCCGCGGTCTACTGCGGGTGCTCGACCAGAAATTGCTCGGTCTGCGGGTCGTAGACGTAACGATGACCCTCGGGCAATTCCGGCAGGTTGATCTGGTTGGCCTTGATGATCTGTTCCATGAACTCTTCCTGGCTCTTCGGGGCGTGGCCGTTGGCGCCTTTGTACAGGTTCATGGCGTGGGGGATCTGGACCTGGAACGCGATCTTCTCGCGAGCGGCAAAATACGTTGCCACCGGGGTCGTCACTAGGCCGGGGCCGTAGTCGCGGCCTTTCTTGCCAACCCCGACGTCCGCCACCTCCCGGACCATCTGCGGCGGGGCCACCTGTACCGGGGGGGTGGCCGGTGCCGCAGTCTGTGGCGGTGGGACGGCGGCCGGTTGGTAGTCGCCGCAACCGGCCGCGGTCACAAGCAGGACCGCACCGGCCGTCAAGGCCCAGGTTGTTTTGGTTCGCATATCATCCTCCTGTTGACGTGGTTTCATCCGTCGGACTGGTTGAGTTGTCGTTATCGTTCGGCTTCGGCAGCGGTCCGTTGTCGTCCCGGTCCGCCCTAGCGCGTCGCTTTTTTCGCGAGGTCCGCACAACCGGTCCGAAGGCCGGCGCCCGCGCGTCGCCATCGTCCGAGTCGACCTTTTCCACACGGAACTGCCATTTCCGCATTTGGGCCAGAGCCGACGGGCTGGTCATGTTGAAATCCAGCGGCGTGACGGTTACGCAGCCTTTGGACATGGCGGTCAGGTCAGTCTCTTGTTCGGCCGCGAGCGGAGGCGGCTCACCGGTCGCCCAGTAGTACTCGCGTCCCCAAGGATCGGTCCGCCGCTCGAACCGTTCGCCGTACTGGGCGACGTCCATCGGCACGACGCGGACCTCCGGGGCAGCATCCAGGGCGGCGGTTGGGATATTCAGGTTGTACAACTGCGGTTCGGGCCCCTTGTTCTTGAGGATCTGCTCGATGACCGAACGGGCGAGTCGAGCGGCCTTGTCGAAACGGGCGTGTTCGTCGAACTCCAGCGAAACGGCGATGCTCGTGACGCGGAAAAAGGCCCCCTCGATCGCCGCGGCCACCGTGCCGGAATACAGGACGTTGATCCCCGCGTTCACTCCACCGTTGATCCCGCTGACCACCAGGTCCGGCCGCCGGGGACAAAGCTCGGCAATGCCAATCTTCACGCAGTCGGCCGGGCTGCCTTCCACCGCCCAGCCCCAGTGGACGTCGTTGATGTAGACCTCCTTCACAATTAGGGGGGTGAGGTAGGTGATCGAGTGGCCGACGCCGCTCTGTTCGGTCGCCGGAGCTACTACCCGCACTTCCCCCAGCCGCCGCAATTCTCGTTCCATTGCGGCCAGGCCGGGGGCATAAATGCCGTCGTCGTTGGTTAGCAGGATGAGCACGCTTGGTCTCACACTCCTTTCCGCCGAATCGCCAAGACTTCCGTGAGTCTTCCTTTCACTATAATCAGGGGTGGCGCCGGGTTCAATTCGTGCCGTCCGAAGGACTGGGCAGGATCTGCCGGTGCTGCAATTCCGGCAACACCTGGCAATCACGCGCGCTCGACCATGTCAGGTACAGCTCGCCTTAGACTCGTCTTCTACAGCAGGTTTTCGTAACTATTTTCCCCGCAGGGGGTTACGGCCGACGCGATTGCCGCGTGGCACCATGCGCGTCCGTCAGGCTGTC
>JABWBD010000284.1 GCA_013360685.1 Pirellulales bacterium | reverse complement strand
CTCACGGCGCTGGGCGGGTCCGACAGCGCCCAGCCCGCGCCGCACGGAACGGACCAGATGACGACGGTGCTCGATGTGTGGCTGTCGTCGCGCCGCCTGCGATTCGTGTCGAACCGCCTGGACACCGAGCCGCTCGCGGCGCTGGCGGCTCCCGGCGCGAGATTCGACCTGGCGTCGAACCACGACCGCGTCGATCTCCTGTCGCGCTGGCTGGCCCGCGCGGCGCTGACGATCGATCGCGGCTTCCGCGAGTTCCACTGCCCGCCCGACGTGCTGGTGACGACGACGTCGACCAGCTCCGCGGGCACGATGAAGCGGCGCACCGACCAGGCGCCGCTGTTCGAGTTCTACAGCCGCTGGGTGTCGATGTTGTACAACGAACTGCGCGCGAGAAGGTGATGGATGTGCTACTTGCTCACCGGCGGCTGGTCCGCGGGTGCGTATGGGTCGACCACAGGGCCGGGCGGCAGCGGGAATGTGACTTCGCCGGTCCACAAGCGATCGGTGGACTGGGTCTGAATCGCCAGCGATGGATCGCTCGTCAGCGTGAGCGTGAGCCCGGGAGGGATGATGCCCGCCATAAGCGAGGTGGCCTCCGGTGCGGACTCGTCGAGGCCCCCAGGCCCATACAGGTTCATCCGCTTGGCGCTTCCGATCCAGACCGCCTTGCCCGTGCCGACGATTCGTTCGCCTGCGTGGAGCGTAAGCCGTGCCGCAAAGGTCACTTCGGCAACGCCCGCGTCGGCGAGCGGGGTCGCGTTGATCACCAGCGAGGCGCCGCGGGTGTACACGCGAACTCGCGTGAGTGCTTCGTCGATCCGAATACCAACGACCGGTGTGTACGCGGCCTCCACGGTCGGCACGGTTCGGTACTTCCACTGGAACGGATGAGCGATCAGCAGACGCTTCTCGCCCGCAACTCCCGGCGGCGGCAGCTTGAAGAGCTTGATCGTGGCGTCGACGCTCACGTTTCCTTCCAGCGGGACGTCGATCTTAGATTGCATGCGCTCATAGGTGCCGGTGCCTTGCGCTCGTTCGCCGCGCTCGTTCTTGGCCGTCCACTCGATCGCGCCCTCGATCTTCCAGAAGTGCGGCCACCTGATGTTGGTCTGCTCTATTCCCACCAGTTGTCGCGAGACCGCAGCGGTCGGCCATACGTCGCGCGTTGTCACGCTGAAATCACAGGGCAGGCTCGCCACCTCTTCCATCGCGGCAACGAGTGCAGGTACAGGCGGTCCGAGCGACGCGAGCCTGGCAGGACTCTCCGGGAGTGGAGCATCGGACGACAGCACCGAGCGCAGAAGTACGCCATAGGTCTGATTCCACTTCTCTGACAGACGGGGCGCGAGGGGGTTCCCGCGAGCGCACCTTGAGATCAACACGGCAAGGTCGTCCTCGTCGAGCGTCCTCAGCTGAAAGCCACCAGGCCAAGTTGCTCTTCCAAGCCGCATGTAAACCTGCTGCTGCAAATCGTTCTGCGGCTTTCCAATCGGATACACCTCAAACAACACACGATTCGGCACCAGCCACAGCCAGCCGCGTTGGTCGATCCGCGGCAGTTCCCAGCACACCCACGCCGCCAGCAGCAAGGGGAGCGCAACCAAGACCGGCCAGCGACGGAAGCATCGGCGCTGCAGTTGGCGCAACGTCTCGACCTTCCTTCCGCACTCCGGGCACGTCACGGGCAGCGCCGGCGGCGAATCGAGGCGGCCAAGTTCGTACCAGCACCTCGGACAGCGTGCCTTGTCGCGGTCCTTGTCTCGGAATCGCGCGAGCCAAAGGAGCCAAACCGCGCCTAGCACGCACACGCCCGTCGCTGCCCATGCCACGAGTTGGATCAGCGTCGGCCCGCCCATTACAACAGCTTACTTCCGTCGTGGCCCGCGTGTTCGCGAAAATCCGCTACGGCGTGTGCGGATCGTCGCGCCGCGGCGCGTACCAGAGATCAAGCCCCTCGCGCGATTTGAGCATGTTGTTGTCGTCGAACAGGCGCGAGCGGATACCGCGAAGAAGCAGCGACACGATCTCCCCCGCGCTGTGCGTCCGCAGCTTCCGCCCCGAGGTGATGACGGGGTGGCGAGTGATGTGGAACTCGCCGAGCGATTGAAGAGCCTTTGCGAGTGTGATTTCCTCGGACGCAAACAGCGATTCGTCCCACCCGCCAACAGCCTCGAAAGCTCGGCGCGTGCAGAAGAAGAACGCGCCGCCCGTCAGACGCGAGGCGCGGAACGACGCCGTCAGGATCGCCAGGCACAGTTCGGCATAGAGCGGCACGCGCCCGTCGAACTTCACCGGCGCACCGCCCCCCACGCAGCCGCCACGGATCGCGTCGATCGCTTGGAGCAGCGCCGCCGGCGGCACGATCGTGTCGGCGTCGACGAACAGGAGCGTGTCGCCGCGGGCGCGACGCGCGCCGAGATTCCGCGTGGCGCTGATCTGCCGCCGGTCATGGGGCGTGACGATGCATCCGCGGGCGCGGGCGATCGTCTCGGTCGCGTCGGTGCAGGCGTCGAGCGCGACGATGATCTCGTGCTCGAGTACGAACGGCGGGTCGTCGGACGCGGGGCGCTGGGCGATTGCCTGCGCGGTCTCGCTCGCGGCATGGCGCAGGGCGTCGATCGTCGCGCCGATGTGCCGCTCTTCATTGTGCGATGGGATGATGATCGAGAGGAACACGCCGGGAGAGCATACCGGCGAAACGCGCCAGAGATGCAGGCACCGCGGGATGCAGCGACACCGAACGGGCGTGCAGCTTGGGCGGCCGAGTTCGCGCCGCCACGCATGACCTGGGCCGCCGCCGGCGGTGACAGGCCCAGGAGCAGACAAACGGCCGTCACGAGCAGCGTCGTTCCAGGTCGATCGTGCATGGCGAAGTTCCTAGCGCGGCCGAGCCGCAACCAAGTCCGCAATCTAAAATTCAAAATCCGCAATCCAAAATCCGCAATCACCATCGAAGACTCTGTCTGCCGTGGTAGCCCAAGACGCCGGCCGGAGCGAGTGGAACCGCCGGATCCCGCGGTACGCCGCCCTGCGAGGCTTCCTGCATGACGAGGTCGACGGCGCTGGGCAGCAACCTGCGGGGTTGCGTCTCCTGGTATGTTGGCGTCGACCGGTTCACGGACGCCGTGAGGGCGCGGAAAACGGCCTGGACGGCAGTCTGGTTCGGTGTCGGTTGTGAAGGCTGGCCGGCGGGTGCGGGGTCGCCGGGCGGATTGGCCGGGGTGGAACCGTCGTCGCCAGCGGGAACATTCGCCAGCCCCAGGAGAGTTCTCAGCGAGACGCTCTGGGGCGGGGAGGCTGCCGGTGGTTCTGACGGCGGCGTGTTCGTCGTGGGGTTTTCGGCCGGCAGTTCTCCGGCATCGGGCGATCCGCCGCCGGTGTTCGGATCGGCGGGATCCGTGGTTGGCTCCCCTGGGGCGGTCGGGTCGGATGGGGCCGCGTCGTCCGGAGTGCCCTGCGGCGTGGTCGGCGGCGGATTGCTCGGCGGCTGGTTGGCCGGCGGAGACACCGGCGGCACGCGGCGCGTGACACGGATGACCAGCGTCGGAGTGGGTGCGGCCGCGACGGGCGGGACACTCGCCGGACTATCCGCCTGCGATGGGATCGGTTCCGTGATTGTCTGGACTAGCTCAGGGGCGGCCACTTCATCGTCCACCCGAGGCGGATCGGCGGCCAGAATTTCTGGGGCGGGTTCGGTCGGGTCCGTGGCTGGAGCCTCCGGCTCGGGTCCGGTCGGGTCCGTGACGTCTCGGCTGTCTGGAAGACCGCTGGACGGTTCGGCCGGCGCAGGTTCCGCAATCTCCGCAACGGGTGGGACGAGCGAGGCGGGAGGGGTCGTGACGACGGATGGTTCCGAAACGGTCGGCTGTATAAGCGATTGCTGGGCGTCGGGCGCGTCGGCTTGCGTCGAAGCAGGAGCGGCGATAGGAGCTGCCGGAGCGCCGGCCGACGCCAGGTTCCGGCGCCGCGTCACGCGGATCGTCAGTGTGTCTTCGGCGGGAGGCGTCTGGTTCTGCTGCGGTTGGTTAGCCGTTGGGGGTGTTGAATCGGGCAGGTTATTGCCCATGTCTGAGGCGTCGGTCCGTGTAGGCGGGACACTCCGTGGCCCGCTTTGCGAATCGTCCGCACCTGAAGGGGCTGTCGGCGGAGTAACGTCGCCTCCTCCAGGACTAGCGGCATCTGCGGGCGGCGCGACATCCTGTTCCGGGTCGGTGGCCGGGTCACTGTCGCCGCTTGTGTCTGACGGCGGAGGCGTTGCCGGAGTCGCCGGCGGCCCAGTAGGCTCCAAAACCGGTTGGTTTTCGTCGCGTGTGAACTGGACGTTCAGGCGGTAGGCGCCCATGCCGAACTCATCGGTCGTAGCGCCGTCGGCAACGAGAGTATAGGTCTGGCCGGGCGTCACGGGGATCTCGACGGTAGCCACGGTGCCGTACTTGCCCGCGGCCGTGGCGACGAGGTTCTGGGACTGGTCGTAGACCGCGACTTTCGGGGCCAGCAGGCTCAGTTCGCGGGCGTCAACGGCCACGGTCAGGATCTTCGCCCCGGCGGGAATGGTGGTGCGGTAGTAGTCGACATCGGCGTGAGATGTGAGGTCAGCGGAATAAGTCGCGCCGGCTGGCTTGTTCGGGGCGAGAACGGTTGCCGTCGCGAAGGTGTCGTTGGCTGCTGCCGCGTCGAAGGAATCGGGGCGGCGGGCGCCGTAGAGTGCCTGGATTCCGGCAATATCATCGGGACCGATGCCGCCGGGGAGGGCACCCCCAACATAAGGCTGCATCGCGGCGAACGCCACGACTGTGTGGTTCAGGCCGAGGGAATGTCCAGACTCATGTACCAGGGTCGCATAGAGATCCCTAACCCCGCCAATCGCGAAGGTCGCATTGGCGTTCAAGGTAATATCGCCGGCCGAGAATGAAGGCGACGGATAGCTGGCGAACGCCACACCATTGTGATGCGCAATGGAACCAAGTCGGATCGTTCCTTGGACTCCGTTCCACGTGCCATCATCCGAGGATAGATGGAAATTCAGATTGGAGTGATTCGCCCAGGTTTGGAGGGCTCGAGCATACTCGCGATGCCAGACATCGCGCGGCGCGATGCGGTCCAGCTCGGCGAACAGGAGACTGGTCTGGCCGCGCCAGGGCGTGCCGTCCGGAGCGAAGCTGAATGAAAGATTGGTCTCTGTCCACGGAGCTGCACCCAGGTTGTAGAGCAGCAATCGGCCTTCGAGTGATTCAATGGACAGAGCCCGTTTGACGGGGCGTCCAGCGGTGTTGGTTTTCCGTCTGACACGTCGGCGATTTCTTGAAAGCATCCTTGCTTCCATTTCGTTCGCGCAAAGCCATCATGGCATGCGGCTGGCCTAATAGGTGATACGGTTCGCTAATTGGCAACCAACCACCCGATCATCGTTTTCTCGTACGACCCGTCGTCGAACTGGTAAGCTTAAACCCTTGTTACCTAAGGACTTAGCTGATGAAACGGGGATGTTTACTCGAACTGGGGGTCGGTTTGTAGCACAGCGAGAGCGGTGAGTCAAGATCATCGGCCCGCATGTTGCCGAAGAGCCGGAACTGTTGACGTCCGCCAGCAGGCCCACGATTGGCTGGTACCACAAGGGGCCAGCAAGGTTATTGCCACGTGTCGCCACCGCAGCGGCGACCGCGACATGAGGAAAGAGTCTACGAGGCTTTCGAAAACTGGGAAGCCGTCGGCCATCCGGACCGCTGGATAGGCCCAGCAACGGTTTTCCGCCGTGACGTGGAAACGCGAGTTTCTGCGGCCAAATCCATGCCTTTTGCCGTTAGAGCCAGCGCCCAGAGACGCGAGAAACGGCTGGGTAGTATTTACTGACGGCTAATGCTCTTTGGCATTATCGCCAAGATCATCCAATTGGCTCGCGAAGAGCCGATCGACGACCGCCGGATCAAGCCGATTTCCGTCGGCCATGGCATGGCTGGCGCTCTCCGGCAAGGCGGCTAGACCGGGCCTATTAACCTCTTGCTGGTACGACTGAATATTTCTCGCTCTCCTCGCGACAGAGATTACGAGTGTATCATCGACATGAAGTGCGGAAACCAGAGGAGTTGAGGGCTCCGCATTCGTAAGGACTGTCGGGTTGTCGAATGCGGCAATCGTTTGACTTGTGGTCTTGTTCAACGTTGCGGACGCAATTGGTGCCTGTGAATTTGAGCTCGCTGACGCAGCAAGTATTCCACGATCGCGGAAGTCAATTGTCGCGGAAAGCGGCGAGAGCTCGGGTACCACGACTCCTGCCGCGGCAGAATTACCTGCTGAGGATGCCAGGAACAGTCGTTTGGTGAGTATTCGCTGGTTGCCGAAGTCCACGTTGTCAACGAAATCCTCTAGAGTAACCTGGAGGGCATAACCGTACTGGCCGAGAGCTATTTCGCCCGGCAGACCCGGAGACAACACAAGCATGCGTGGACGTGTCTGTCGCCAGCCCGATTGCAGCACCTCTACAATGATGTAGTCCCCCGCCGATGGTAACGTCAAACGGTATCTACCATCGCTGCCTGTCTCGTCATGTGCGACGACGCCATCAGCGAATTCACCGGGATCAAGCATTCCGCTTGCGTTCGTATCTGCATAGGCTTGAATTGTCCATTTGGGCAAACCGACTTCGTCGTCTGGCGTTCCCTGTACGTTGTCTGCACCGTCCTCATCTCGACTCCCATCACCATTTATATCGTTGAATTTCACACCCGAAACCACAGGGTTACCGGGAGGAACAAGACTGTTGCCGAAGTGGAAGCCTGTCAGATTCTTGTCGACCGTAACCGCGTAGCCCAACCGGCCCAACGCAAAATCAATATCGTTCACTACGGTAGTGGGTGCCGTCTGATCCCAAGAGCCATTAGGTGGATCCGGCTGCAACACTTCCACCACGATGTAGTTGCCTGCCGGCACGCGTAATTCGTACTCACCGTCGGCGCCCGTGTCGTCTTGATCGACAACGCCGTTGTCAATGTCTTCCTGGTCGAGCATTCCATTGCCGTTCAAGTCTTCATAAGCGCGCATCGCCCAGCCCGGAAGGGGAACCTCGTCATCGGCGTTGCCGGGTATGTTATCCACGCCGTCTGGGTCTCGAACGCCGTCTGCAAAAGCGTCAAGGAACTTCATGCCTGACACGCTGAAGAGCACGGTGTTGCCAAAGTTGGGCGGCTCGGCCTTGCCCAACCGACCGCGGGTCGGAACCGCCACTGCTTGTTCTGCACCGCCGGGGAAGCTGTTCATCCAGTCTGCCAGCAAGACTTCGCGGACCGTGTAGGTCTCGCCCTGCGCGAGGCCGGTGAACCAGAACGCGCCGTCGTGCTCGCCATCGTATTGCGTCACACAAGACGGCTCACCGGGATCGAAATCGTTCTGGTTGTCCAAGTCGAGGTAGATCGTCCAGCCGTTCAGTCCCGGCTCGTCGTCGGTCGTGCCGGCAACGTTGTCTACTCCGTCCGGGTCCCAGATGCCGTTCGCGTTGCGGTCGTTCCACTTGTAGCCGGAAATGTCGGTAACGAAGTTGCCGAAGTTGGGCGCCTGCGTCTCCTCCCATCCGCCGTGGACGCGGACGCCGTTGGGCGGATCAATTACGACGACGTGTTCAAAGGGCGGGGTGGCGGATTTTCCGGGATAGCTTTGCTTCCAACCCTCTTTGAGCTCCTCCCGAACCGTGTACGTGCCGGCCTCCAAGCCGACGAACCAGAACGCCCCGTCGTGCTCGCCGTCGTTCCGCGATACGAAGACTCGGTCAGTGGGATCTCGCCGGTCGTTGTTGTTGAGGTCGAGGTAGATCGTCCAGTCGTTGAGGCCCGTTTCGTCGTCGGGTGTGCCGGAGGCGTTGTCGGCACCGTCCGGGTCCCAGATGCCATCCAGGTTGCGGTCGTTCCAGAGGTAGCCCGAGATATCGGTGACGAAGTTGCCGAAGTTCGGCGACTGCCGCTGTTGCCAGCCGCCGTGGACGCGCTGGCCGGCGGACGGGTTGATTACGACCTGGTGCTCGAAAGGCGGCGAGATCGTTTGCGCGGGGTAGGTCTGCTTCCAGCCTTCCTGGAGCACTTCGCGGACCGGGTACGAACCGGCGTCCAAGCCCACGAACCAGAACGCGCCGTCGTGCTCGCCGTCGTTGCGGGTGACGAATGACAGGTCGGCCGCGCTCAGCTTGTTGTCGTTGTTTAGGTCCAGATAGATCGTCCAGCCGTTCAGGCCCGGTTCGCCCGGATCCCAGACGCCGTCGCGGTCCCGGTCGTCCCACTTGTAGCCGGAGATGTCCGTGATGAAATTGCCGAAGTTCGGCGACTGCCGCTGCTGCCAGCCGCCGTGGACGCGCTGCCCCGCCGCCGGGTTGACCGCGACCAGGTGCTCGAAAGGCGGCGAGAGCGATTCGGCCGGATAGCTCTGCTTCCAGCCCTCTTGAAGCACCTCGCGGACCGTATAGGCGCGGGCTTCCAAGCCCGCGAACCAGAAAGCGCCGTCATGCTCGCCGTCGTTGCGCGTCACGAACGACGGATCGCCCGCGCTCAGTGCGTTGTCGTTGTTTAGATCCAGATAGAACGTCCAGCCGTTCAGGCCCGGTTCGCCCGGATCCCAGACGCCGTCGCGGTCGCGGTCGTCCCACTTGTAGCCGGAGATGTCGGCGATGTAGTTGCCGAAGTTCGGCGACTGGCGCTGCTGCCAGCCGCCGTGGACGCGCTGGCCGGCGGAGGGGTTGATCGCGACCTGGTGCTCGAAAGGAGGCAAGATCGTTTGCGCGGGGTAGCTCTGCTTCCAGCCTTCCTCGAGCACTTCGCGGACCGTGTACGTGCCGGCAGCCAGGCCCGCGAACCAGAATGCGCCGTCGTGCTGGCCGTCGTTGCGAGTGACGAACGACGGGTCGCCCGCGCTCAGCGTGTTGTTGTTGTCTAAGTCCAGATAGATCGTCCAGCCGTTCAGGCCCGGTTCGCCCGGATCCCAGACGCCGTCGCGGTCCTGGTCGTTCCACTTGTAGCCCGAGATGTCGGTGATGAAGTTGCCGAAATTCGGCAGTTCGGTCCGACCGAAGCGGCCGCGGGTCGGAATCACCACGTTGTGTTCCGCGCTGCCAGGGAAGCTGTTCTTCCAGCCTTCCGGCAGAACTTCGCGGACCGCGTAGGCTGCGCCCTGCGTCAGGCCGGCGAACCAGAACGCTCCGTCGTGCTCCCCGTCGTTCCGCGTCATAAAGGACGGTTCGGCGGGGCTGCGCTGGTTGTCGTTGTCCAAGTCGAGATAGATCATCCAGCCATTCAACCCCGGTTCGCCCTCATCCCACGCGCCATCGCGGTCCCGGTCGTCCCACTTGTAGCCGGAGATGTCGGTGATGAAGTTGCCAAAATTCGGCGACTGCCGCTGCTGCCAGCCGCCGTGGACGCGGACGCCGGCAGCCGGGTCGACCGTGACCTGGTGCTCGAAGACCGAGGGGACCGATTCGGCGGGGTAGCTCTGTTTCCAGCCCTCCTTGAGGATCTCGCGGACCGAGTACGGACCGGCGGGCAGGTCCGCGAACCAGAAGGCGCCGTCGTGCACGCCGTCGAATCGCGTGATGAAGGACGGCTCGGTCGGCCCCAGCTTGTCGTTGCCGTCGGTGTCGAGATAGATCGTCCAGCCGTTCAGGCCCGGCTCACCCGCGTCCCAGATGCCGTCGCGGTTCCGGTCGTCCCACTTGTAGCCGGAGAGGTCGGTGAGGTAGTTACCGAAGTTCGGCGGCTGGCGGTTCTGCCAGGCGCCGTGGGCGCGGACGCCGCCGGCCGGATCGATCGTCACAAGGTGCTCGTAGGCCGGCGGCACCGCTTCGGCCGGGTAGCTTTGCTTCCAGCCGTTTTGGAGGACCTCGCGGACGGTGTATCTCCCGGCGGGCAGGTCCGCGAACCAGAAGGCCCCGTCGTGCTCGCCGTCGCTGCGCGTGACAAAGGACGGCTCGGCGGGACTGAGCTGGTTGTCGTTGTCCAGGTCGAGATAGATCGTCCAGCCATTCAGGCCCGGCTCGCCGGCGTCCCAGACGCCGTCGCGGTTCCGGTCGTCCCACTTGTAGCCGGAGAGGTCCGTGAGATAGTTGCCGAAGTTCGGCGCCTCGCGCGCTTGCCAGCCGCCGTGGACGCGCTGGCCGGCCGGCGGGTCGATCGAAAGGGAATGTTCGAACGCCGTGGGAACCGATTCGGCCGGGTAGCCCTGCTTCCAGCCTTCCTTGAGAACTTCGCGGACCGTGTACGCCCCGGCGGGCAGGTCCACGAACCAGAACGCGCCGTCGTGCTCCCCATCGAATCGCGTGAGGAATGACTTTTCGTTCACGCCCAGCTTGCCATTGCCGTCCGTGTCCAGGTAGATCGTCCAGCCGTTGAGGCCCAGCTCGTCGGGATCCCAGACGCCGTCGCGGTTGCAATCGTCCCACTTGTAGCCGGAGATGTCGGTGATGAAATTGCCGAAGTTCGGCGCTTCGCGCTCCTCCCATCCGCCGTGGGCGCGCTGCTCCGTGGCCGGACTGATTGAAACCTGGTGTTCGAACACGGTTGGGACCGACTGCGCCGGGTAGCTTTGCTTCCAGCCTTCTGCGGGCACCTCGCGAACGGTGTACGTCCCGGCGGGCCGGTCCACGAACCAGAACGCGCCATCGTGCTCCCCGTCGTAGCGAGTGACGAACGACGGCTCGCCCACACCCAGCTTGTCGTTGCCGTCCATGTCCAGGTAGATCGTCCAGCCGTTCAGGCCCCGCTCGCCCGGGTCCCAGACGCCGTCGCGGTCCAGGTCGTTCCACTTGTAGCCGGAGATGTCGGTGATGAAATTACCGAAGTTCGGCGCTTCGCGCTCCTCCCATCCGCCGTGT
>JABWBD010000010.1 GCA_013360685.1 Pirellulales bacterium | reverse complement strand
AATCATTCGGGTGAATTTTTGGGTGTATCGATTTCGAACTGTTTGGCCTTTTTGCTCAAAAACACAGATAGTTCCTTATCTTTTTGCAATGCATCTCGCACCTGGTCATAGGCCAGTGCCAATTCGCGTGTTTCCTCACACGCATCGTGCCATGTGGACACGTAGCCTGCGTGTGCGGGCCCTTCATACATCACCCCTTGATCTTTGAAATTGAACGTCGTGTACAGATCAGCCACCCGATCCAGCAACACCCCTGCACGGTGTGCATAGGCAGAATCGCCTGTTGCCACATAGGCCGCTGACAGATTTCGAATGCCCCCCAACACCAGTTGTTTCCACTGCCCATAAATCAAATAGGTGCCAATAAACCACCAGGTTTTCTCTCCATCGCGATATCCCTCCCCATCATCCACCCCAAACTGATGAAGGGGATCATGCAAATCGGGATGAGCTTCATTATACAACAGCGATCGATCCGCAAGAGCATGCTGAAACACCCCGTGTTTATCCAGTCCAGAATGATAAAATGCGTGGAAATCATTTTTGGGAAACAATTCCTCACAATGTGGACACATTAACTTATAGGGTCGATTCATCGCATCGATTTTCCACGCATACATCAGCACGTTTTGATTGCACGATGGGCAATGTCCGTTGGACCACACCATCCAGGAGCGAGGAATGCCGGCTCCGAACATCAGCGACCACAGATCCGCGTCGGACATATCGAGCCACGGTTGCGCCGCGGCCCGTACCTCCTTGGCGACGGCCGCCGCCCTCGGATGCCCAGCGACATTCCCCCGGAGCCGCTCGATCACCTCGGCGTGGCAAAACGTGCTTTGGGTCTTCGCGCCCGCGCGGTTCGGTTCCGGTGACTCGGCCGCCTTTGAGGGCGGACCGGCCAGAATCGCGGTCAGAGCGATGCCTGCTGCGAGACACCTGGCCGCGAGCATCTGCGGGCCGGTCAGGTCTTCCGGGTGAGTCTCCCGTATCCGTTTCTTGAAAGAGCTCATATTTCGTCTCCTGGCTTCCCTGGTCGCTTCCCGGCCTGCCCGGGTTCCTGCCTGCGATGTCGAGTATAGCGGGAGCGCGGGCTATATGCATCAACGTGTCTGAAATGGGCGTCAGAATAAGCAAGAACATTTCACACTCGAAGACGGTTCTGTCCCGAATGGTAATGTCGCATTGAAGTTGTTGATCGCGGCGGGGTTTACGTCGCGGCGACCGGCCGATTTCAAGGGAGTAATTCTATGCGATCGGTCCGCACCGCCGTCACAAGGTTGCCTTGCTCGCGCTGATCAGCGCAGATGCGCAGCCAGCCCATAGCGGTAGCACATGCGGATGGAGCCGAATCACGTGGAGTGAGGACGATTCAGTCGCTCTTCAGTGCACTCAGATCTCGTTCCCTTCAGCTTCGCCTACCCGGTTTTCTCGGCCACCCTCGTGCGACACACCACCTATTCGAGCGAGTTTCGCTGCGTCCTCGCTGCGGCGCGTTGCTGTGACGTTTTTCGGAAGGCTGGTGGCGACGATTCCCTTCTTGCGGTAGGGGATTTACAATACGGGTGGTACGCTGCGTTTTGACTCCACTGCTCCGGAATATCAGCATGGCTCCAAAAATCACCGACGAAATGCGAGAGATCCTGGCACGCAGTCCGGATCAGCCCGTGAAGGTGGAGGATGACCAGACACACAGGGTCTACTTCCTGATCGAAAGCGACCAGGCTCGCCGCCTCTTCGACGACTATCTGCGCCGGGAATTGCAGATCGGCTTTGAACAAGCCGACCGCGGTGAGTCGCAGCCATGGGATATTCAGCAGGCCCTCGCCGAGGCTCACCGCCGACACTCCCAGCAGGAATCGTGACGGCGCGTCTTCTTCGGACTCCGCGTGCCAACGAAGACCTGTTGGATATTTGGGCTTACGTCGCGGCGAATAGTCCGCGAGTTGCCGACAGGCTTTTGCTTCGCATCGACGAACAATGCCGGCTCCTCTCGAAGAATCCACTTCTTGGCGAACTTGTCGAACAGTACCGTCCCGGCCTTCGCCGGTTCGTTGTCGGCAACTACCTCATTTTCTACCACTCGCTGCCGGAAGGAGATGGGATTGAAGTCTTCCGTATATTACACAGTGCTCGCGACATCCAGAATCTCCTCTGATTCGGTGCGATTTCTCGTCAGTTGCGAAACCCTCCGAGGCCGCGAGCTCACCGGCAATAGGTTCGACAAGCCACAGCCGCTCCATCCGGCCTAGTTGGGCAGCCAGGGTGGCTCCCGATTGCAGGCTCACGTCCTGTTCCACACCTCCCTCCGACACGCGGCCACCGCGCGTGTTTTTGCAACGCCCCTCCACCGGCCGGTATAGCACTTTCGTTCCGCACCCACGCCCGAACCCCATGTCCCCCTGCCACTTACATCCCAGCGTCTCGCCCAACCCCTTTTCGCAACACTCCGAGATTGTCGCAAAACCACCTCCTGCAACGCATCTTCTCGGCCTCGCCAGCGGAGCCCTTCACCTGTTACGACGACAACTTTTTTCCAAATTCCGTCTCCCGCGGCAAGAATTGAGTTGAAATCAGGCCACTCCATGTGATATACAGACGTTCAGAAAACCCTGTCCCACAGCCGACCGGTGTCCCAAAGCCTCGCATCCTGCCGACCACGAGACCTACGGCGCCGCCAGACACCCACTCCATCCTTCTCCAAAATCCTAGAGGCACTACAGTGCCACGCCACACCTTTACCCCTCTGCCCATCCTGCCGTGCGTCGACGGCAACGCGCCGCGTGTGTTTTCCCAACTCCAAGCCCCCCCGCCGACCCCTCCGAAACGCAGCAGTCCGCATCCGTCCCGTGGCATCCAAAGCGTCGCTTGCCTCCGCGGTTATTCCTTTTTTCCCCCGTATTTTCCTGGCCCCAATTTCGACCCAGAATCACTACACTCTGGAATCCGCAACCCATGCAACACGTCCCTCATAATAGCTACAGAGATCGTTTTGCCTAAACTCTTGTTAAACAACAACTTCCGTCGTGGAGTTTTCACGCAACACCGGCGCGATGCGTTGCGTGGCCGACCGCATTGCACCCGGATCCATCCCGGCGGCAAGGCGACTTTTGACCCTTTCCACTCACTGCCACGCACATCGCCCGGAACTGTATGCAACACCACGCCACACGCTCCTGGCAGCTTCGTGTACCGCGCGATCACCCGTGCCACAACGCGGTTGGCTTCACCTTGCCCATGCCGGTAGACTGGCGCGAAATCGCGACTCAGCCTCAGCCGGACACTGAGCTTTCGCGGCCTGGCCCCGGATGCCCACTTAACGAGAAAACAATGACCACCACTTTCCGGAGTCGTCTGGTCGGCGCGATTTGCGCCGCCGTTTGTCTGGGATCGTTCTCAACGGCAATTGCCGAGGAGACTATCGGCGGCTGGGCGTTCCGCTCACACGGTGAAGGCTGGCGCGTGCGGACGGAGGTGTCGCCCACCTGCACTGGCCCTGGGCTCGCCCTGGTGATCGAGTTTCCTTGGAACCAGCGGTCCGAGGCCGGCAACAGCGCCGAACTGGTTCGTGAAGTGGATTTCTCCGGCGGGCCTTCGCAACTGTCGTTCGGCTGGAGCGACGATTTCCGCGCCGCGACCGCCGGCTGCCACTTCGCCCAGGTCCTGATCGGCGGCGCGGTCGTCTGGGAGGCCGACGTGGCTGGTAGTGCGGCAGAGCCCCGCGTCACGATCGATCTGGCCAAGTTAGAGCCCGCAAAAGACCGGCCGCAGGGGCGCCACACAATCGGGCTTCGGGTCGCGACTAGGAAACTGGTCACCAATTTCGGCGTCCAGGTCCGCTGGTTCGACGTCTGCCTGCTAGGGCCCGGCCGGCCGCCCATGCGGCTGTTGCCCGATCCGGCGATCCAGGCAGCCGGCCCGGTCCCCGACGACCTGCAGATCGCCTGTGCCGGTCCGACCGCCGCGGTTTGGCATCGCCGGGCCATCGTGCTGCAGCCCTGGGGGAAGACGCAGCACGCGGCCTTGGCCGACGTCGCAGGGCGGCCCGAGCGGCTCCGCGACCAGTTCGGATTCAACGCCATCATCGTGCTGCCGCCCGAGGCCCACAACGCCATTACCTCGCCCGCGGAACACCTGAGCGAGGAGCAATTCCGCACGGCCATCGACGCCTACCGCAAGGCCGGCTACAAGATCATCCTCTATTCGAGCGTGATGCACTGCGGCCACGCCCCGGTCTGGCAGTCCGGACAACTCGGGCGCGACCACCCCGAGTGGTCGCAGCGGGGGCCGACGGGCGAGCCGGTGATGGACTACGGCGCGCCCTGGCTCTGCCCGAATACCCCCGCCCTGAAGTACACGGTCGACTACACCGAGCGGATCGTCCGGCACGACGAGGCCGACGCGGTCATGCTCGACAACAACCAGTTCTTCCATACCGCCGGCGGATGGACATGCTACTGCGAGGCGTGCCGCGAGAAGTTCCGCAGCTACGTGCGGCAGCGGTTCGGCGACGCCGCTGCACGCGAGGCGTTCGGCGCCGATCCGCCGTCGCTTGCGATTCCGACTGAACAAGGCCCGCTCTGGAACCTGTGGCTCCATTGGCGCAACCGGGTCTGGGCGGAGGCCAACGAGGCGTTTCGTAACCGCCTGCGGTCGGTCCGGCCCGACGTTCTTTTCTTCTGCAACACGCAGTACGTCTTTCGCACCGCCATGCTGGCCAGCGACCTCCAATACGCCCACGAGGACATGCTCCTCTCGGAGTCGCGGGGGCACACGTCGTTGGAAATGTCGCAGAAGATGCTGCTGGGCCATGCGCTGGCCGACGGGCGGCCGCTCTGGAACTACATCGGCACGTTCGACGAACGAGATTTCCAGCGGTTGCGGCCGGCCGACGTGATCGGCCCGATCACCGCGGCCTCGCTGGGCCACGGCGCACGGCCTTGGATCGTCTATTACGGCTTCACCGATCGCCCGAGCGACGACCCCGGCCGTGCGGAGGTGGCCCGCCTCGTCTCCTGGTGCGGCCGCCGTCCGGAACTGTTTTCGGCTCCCCGGTGGACGACCGTCGGCGCAGTGATTTCCACCAGGTCGCGCGACCTGTTCGGCCATGCGGTCATCCCGGAACATCTCGCCGATCTGCTCGCTCGCGGCGTACCGGCAGTGCTGCTGCGCGACGCGAACCTTTCTCCCGAAAAGCTCGGCGCCATGCGGGTCCTCACGATCGAGAACGCCGCCTCGATCGATCCGAAAGCGGCCGGCGCGATCGCCGATTGGGTCCGCGCGGGCGGGAAGCTGGCCGCCGCGGTCGGCGCCGGCTGGTTCGACGAATTGGGCCGCCTCCGTCCACACTCGACGCTCTGGGAAGCGCTGGGACTCAAGGCGTGTCCCAAGGGGGCAGCCGCGGTGGGCAAAGGCGAGGTGATCGTCGACCTGCCGGAAGCCATCGCCGAGCAGTCGGCGCGCTGGACCGATGCCGAGCGTTTCCGGTTCGATCCGCAATCGGCCATCGAAATAATCCCCTATGCGCCGGAAGGCAAGATGTTCCTGCACCTGGTCCGCCATGGACCGGTTGAGGGTCCGGTGACGTTGACACTCCCCTCTTCGGTTGATCGTTTCGCGGGCGCGGCCCTGCACCTACCCGAAGAGGCGTCCCCGCGCCCCCTGGTGCTGGATCGCAACGGTGGCGCGGTCCGCCTGCGGATCCCGGAGGCGCCGTTGTATGGCGTCGTTGAGTTAAAGTGAGCGGAGAAAACCGCCTGTTAGGTGGAGACGGCGGGGCAACGGGGATGGGCCTGTCTGGCTTGATTTGTCTGGGCAGATCCTGCAGACTCATGGCAGCAACCCCCGAAGCATCGACAGGAGGTATCCGCCATGAAATCCGCCGTTCTTGCCGGCGTCGCACTGATGGTACTGCTTCCGCCGGCGGGTGCCGCCGGCGCCGCGCCTTCGCCCGAAACGCACGCACGTGCTGAGTTCCAGAAGTACGCCGCCCGGATCTCCGGCAAACCGGCGACGATCGACGCCGAGGGCATCTGCACGGTGGAAGGCACTGCGGCGGGCTTTGCGATCGGCCGCTGCCGCCTGGTCGATGCCCTGTCGGCCCAAGGGAAATTGCAGCTTCCCGGCGACCTGGGCGACGAAGGGTTCTTGATCAAGTCGGTCGAGGAGGGAGGCCGGCCGTACATGGTGATCCTCGGCGGCAGCGCTCGGGGAACGCTCTACGGCGTTTATCGCTACCTGGAGCAGTTCTGCCGCGTCGGCTTCTTCTGGGACGGCGAGCACGTTCCCCAACGGACCTCGCTGCCGGTCGCCGGGCTCGACGTCGTCGAGCGGCCGCGTTGGTCCATGCGCCAGTACATGATGGATTGCGAGTACACATCCTACTGGTGGGACTGGGACCAGTGGAAGGCCGAGGTCGACTGGGCAGCCAAGCACCGCTTCAATGTCCTATCGTCGAACTTCGATTTCACGGCGACCTGGCGGGCTGTTTGGAAACGCTTTGGCGTTGAGGTGCCGCCGACCAGTCTGAGCGCCCCGCCGTTCCACCCCTGGGCCGGATGGCACAATTGGGCAATGCGGCCGCCGTATCCAGCGGCTTATCAGGACTTTCAGGCCGATCTGGCCAGGCGGTTCACCGAATACGGTCGAAGCGTGGGGCTGAAAATGGCGCCCGACTTCCGCGGATTCCTCGGACAAGTGCCGCGGGAGTTTGCCGAGGCCTATCGCGGCAAGGCTCGGTTCTTGGAGGTAGGTTGGGTCGGGTTCAACCCGCCGGGCGTGTTCCTCCACCCCGACGATCCCCTCTATCTTCAAGTGGCCAATGCCTTTGCCGAGGAGTTTCTCCGGAGATTTGGAACGGACCATCTGTGGGCATCGCAAAGCTATTGCGAAATGCGCCCCAGCACCGACCCCAAGGAGATCCTGCCCATCGAAATCGCCCTGGCCAAGAGAAACCTGGAGGCGATCCGCTCGGTCGATCCGCAGGCGGTGCTGTTCACGAACTCCTGGACGTTTTTGGACCGGCGGCACGAAGACGTCAAGGCATTCCTGGAGGCCCTGCCGGCCGATGCCTTTCAGGTCTGGGAAATGCCCAGCGACCTGGTCCGCGGACCGCCCATGTACCAGCAGTTCGACTACTTCGGGGGCAAGCCGTGGTTGGTGGGCTTCTTGTATGCCTACGGCGGCACCACCATGCTCCACGGCGACCTGGCCGACCTGGTGCGACGGGCCCAGGCCGCCGCGGCGGATCCCCGGGCGCGGATGTGTCGAGGGCTATGCATCGAACCGGAGGCAATCCATCACAACCCGATCGCCTTCGATTTGATCAGCCGCCTGGCGTGGGACCCGTCGGCGGTTGAGTTGTCCGAGTTTCTGGAAGACTACGCCGCGCGCCGCTACGGCGAGGCGGCAGCCCCCGGCATGGTCCGCTGTTTCGGCGAACTACTGGCCAGCGTCTATGGCTCGCCTGGAGTCGAATGCCCGCTGTATATGCTGCGCGTCACCCGGGAGCGGCTCCAGGGGGAAACTCCGTACGGCGTTGCCCAGGCGCGGCAATTCCTGCCCCATCTCCAGGCGGCGCTGGAGATCGCGCTGGCGGAATCGGACCGTGTGGGCGACCGCGGACTGTGGCAACGCGACCTGATCGACATCGCCAGGCAGTTTCTCAGCGACCGGTTCGATCTGCACGCGGCGCGCCTGGCCGGCGCATTTCGGTTCAAGGATCCAGGCGGCTTCCGCCGCGAATCCGAATCGCTCCGTGCAGTTCTGGCCAGCCAGGAAATGCTGTTGTCCAGCAGCGACGATTTCTGCCTGGCCCCCATCCTCGCGAAGGCAAAATCGCTGCCCAACGCCCCCGCCGACACGGAGGAGCGGATCCGCGATATCCTTACGATCTGGGCCGGCAAGATCCTCGACTACGCCCACCGCGATTACTATGAACTGGTGCGGTTCTACTACCGCAAACGGATCGAGGCGTTTCTGGCCCACGCCGAGGCAAATCTTGCGGCGGGCCGGTCAATCGTCGATGACGAGCAGTTGGCCCCGGCCTATCGGCAGATCGAACAGACGTTTGTCAAGGAGCCCTTTGCCGTGGCCCCGCACGATCGCTACGCGGGCAGACCGGACCAGGCCGTCCGCGAGATCCTCACCCGACATCGGCTCAGCGACGCGGAGTTGGCACAACTCCCGACGGAAGCTTTCGGGCCGAAAAAAGCCAAAACAGAACCATGACCACCCCACCCCGTCCCCATAAGGGCGAAGCGCGGGCACTGCGTCCAGGAACAAGGAGACTCGATATGGTTCGAGGCATGTCATGGGTGGCATTGTTTGGCGCTCTGGCCGTCGGCGCAGTTCGGATCGCTGCGGGTCAGGTCGCTGGAGGGAAGGACCAGACCGCGCCAGTCCGGATCGAGGCCCTCTCGGCCCAGCCGACCCCGCTGTTTGTCGCGCGCCAGCCCGGCCTGCGGCGAGTCGTTGACGTCGGAGTGGAGTTGAGCCGCCCGGCGACCGATCTGGTCCTTCGCGTCGAAGCGGGCAATGAGACCTTCGATGTGCCGGTGGCCGAGGCCGCCTCCTCGCGGACAACCGTCACGGAGGTTGAGGCGCCCGACTTCCCAGGACCGGTCGAGTGCAAGGTGACGGCCACGGTGGCCGGACAGTCGCGTTCAACAAGCGTGACGCTCGGCCCTCAGCGCAAGTGGCGGGTGTACCTTGCCGCCAGTTCGCACACCGATATCGGCTACACCCATCTCCAGCCCCAGTGCGCCGAACAGCACAACGTCAACCTTGACGACGCCGCCAGGCTCATCGAGCGCTATCCGGACTTCAAGTGGAATTGCGAGGTGGCCTGGCAGGTCGAGAATTACCTGGCGGCACGCAAGGACTCGTCGATTGAGCAGTTCCAGCGCCTGGCCCGGGAAGGCAAGATCGGCGTGGAGGCGCTTTATGTCAATATCCTCACCGGGCTGTGCTCGCACGAGGAATTCTGCCGCATGACGTATTTCGCCCATGGCCTTTCCCGGCGCTACGGGATCCCTTGCCAGAGCGCCATGATCAACGACGTGCCTACCTGCGTCGCCTCGACCCCGATGGTCCTGGCCAACTCGGGCATCCGCTACTTCGGCGACGGCATCAACGACGCGCGGGCGATCACGTTTACGCACATGGAACGTAAGAGCCCCTGCTGGTGGGAAGGGCCGGACGGCAGCCGGGTGTTGATGATGTTCGTCCGCCCGAGTTTCGCATATGCCTTGCGGATGGGGTTTCACACAAGCCTCGAGGCCGCGCGCAAACTGACGCTCAAGCACCTTGCCGAGTACGATGCGCGCGATGACTATCCCTACGACGCCATCTTCTTCAATGGGGCCTCGAACGACAACTGGCCGATCGAGCCGAAGCTCCCCCAGATCGTCGAGGCATGGAACCGGAAGTACGCTCACCCCAAAATCCTCTTCTGCCGCTATGCGGAATTCTTCGAGTACATCGAAAAGCACTACGCGGACAAGCTGCCGGTGGTGCGAGGCAGCGGCGGCACGTACTGGGAGGATGGAGCGGGCTCGTCAGCCCGGGAAACGGCCCTTTGCCGCAACGCGCATGAGGCCGTCGACAACGCTGAGCGGATGCTGTCGCTGGCCGGGCGGCTGCGGCCGGAGCTGGAATATCCGCGCCAGGCCATCGACGACGCCTGGCGCAACTGCCTGCTCTACGACGAGCACACCTGGGGCGCCCACACTGCCGGCACCCAGCCGGAAAGCGAGTTCACCAAGGCCCAGTGGGCGATCAAGTCGCGATTTGCCCACGACGCGGACCGTCAATCGGCCGCGCTCGTGGATCAAGGGGCCAGAGCGCTGGCCTCGCTGGTGAAGACCGGCGGTGATTGCCTGGTGGTGCTGAACATGGCCAGTTGGCCGCGGACCGACGTGGTTGAAGCCGCGCTGCCCCAAGGGTGGACGATTGCCGATCCATCGGTCCGGAGTGTTCGCGTCGGTGAAACGACGCTGGCGGCCGTGCCGGAGGTGCCCGCCTGCGGGTATCGCGTCTTGAAGTGCGGGCCGCTCGAAGAGAAGCAAGGAGGTCCCCTTCGCCAAGACGGCCGGGAGCGTGGCTCCCGCGAACCGGCTTCGCCAGTTTCCGGTCCCGGCGATGGGACGACGATCGAGAGCCGCTATTACCGCGTGACGTTCGATGCCGCCAGCGGTACGGTCGTCAGCCTGGTCGATAAAGAGCTTGGTCGGGAATTGGTTGATCGCAAGGCGCCTTACCGGCTGAATCAATACTTATACGTCAGCGGCGGCAAGGATAGCCGGATCGTCGATCCCAAGACAAAACCGGCGGAGCCGGAACTGGCAATCGCCACTTCGGCGAAGGCCAGGTTGCAGCGGGCAGACCTGGGGCCGCTGGGGCAGCGGATGACCGTCGAGACAACGGCCGCCAGGACGCCCAGGCTGACCTGCGAAATCACCGTCTGGGAGGATGTGAAACGGATCGACGTGGTCAACCGTCTGACCAAGACACTCACGTACGACAAGGAGGGCGTCTACTTCGCATTTCCGTTTGCCGCGTCCAATCCGGTCCTCCGCTACGAGGAGCCGGCGGCGATCGTGCGGCCGGACAAGGATTTTCTGCCCGGAGCGTGCGTCAGTTGGCTGACGGTCCAACACTTCGTGGAACTGGAGTCGGCCGATGCGGCCATCTGCTGGGCCACGCCCGACGCTCCGCTGGTCTGCTTCCAGGACATCAACCGGGGTAAGTGGCCGGCCGACTATACGGCGACGAACGGCCACCTCTACGCCTACGTGATGAACAACTACTGGTTCACGAACTATCTGGCGGGCCAGGAGGGCGACTTCACGTTTCGTTTCGCGATCACCAGCAGGGCCAAGGCAGACAACGTCGCGTCGGCCCGGTTCGGCTGGGGCGCGGCCAGTCCCATGCGGGCAGTCGCCACGGCGCCGAACCCGCTCGGACCGCTGAGGGAAGGATCGGCCGGCCTGCTGGAGATTTCCGAACCAAACGTACTGCTGGTGGGCATGAAGCGGTCCGCGACCGGCGAGGGCCTGGTGCTGCGTCTCTGGGAAGTGGCAGGCCGGCCGACGACCGCTCAAGTGCGCCTGGCGCTGGTGCCTTTCCACGGCGCCCGCTCGTGCAGCCTGGTGGAAGAACCCCAAGGGCCTCTGGAGGTCCGATCGCGGTCCGTGGCCGTGCCGATCCGCGGCTCCGGTCTGGCGACGGTGCTGTTGGAATGATGGCGGACTGCTGGACGGAAGCTGCGTCACTCGTCCGCTTCCGGCAGATCCTCGTCGTCGTGGAGGACGCGAATGCCCGGTGTGTCGAGGTCGTCGAACTGCCCGTGGCGAACGGCCCAGATGAAAGCCGCCACGCCCGCAGCCGCCAGAAGGACCGCCACCGGCAATAGAACGTAGACCACGCTCATGGGTCATCCCCAAACGTGCGTGCGCTGTAGGCCAGGGCGAGCATTGTAAAGGAACTGATCGGCATCAGGACCGCCGCCAGCAAAGGACTGATCAGGCCGGACATGGCCAACGAAGCGGCCACTGCATTATAGCAGAGCGACGCGGCCAGGCAGCGGCGGATCGCACGCAGCGTATTGCGCGCGGCTTGGACCAACTCGACCATGGGCGTCAGCCCCGGGCGGTCCAGGCAGACGTGGGCCGCCGCCAGGCTCGCCTCGGCCCCACCGTGGACCGCAATGCCCACCTCGGCCGCGGAAAGGGCGGCCGCGTCGTTCACGCCGTCGCCGATCATTACCACCGGCCCTTGTGCGCGGGCCTGGCGCACGTGGAGCACCTTTTCCTCCGGCGGAACGCCCCCAAACGCGTCGGCCGCGTCGATCTCGAGCGCGCCGGCAATCGCCGCAACTGCCTGCGGGTGGTCGCCCGAAAGGATCCGCAGCCGCCATCCAAGATTGCGCAGCTGGCCGATCGCTTGGCCGGCATCGCCGCGGATCGGATCGCCCAATGCGACTACGGCGACACAGCGGCCGTCGACCGCCGCCAAGACAGGAGTCCAACCGGAAGATACCGCATGCTGCTGTGCGGCCGACAATGCCTCATCGACCGTCGCCCCGCAGCCCAGGACAAACTTGGGAGAACCGACGATCACGCGCCGCCCGGCAACCGTGCCGGCAATTCCGCCGCCGGCAGTCTGCCGGACGTCGGTCGCGGCCAGGCTTTCCGCTCCGGGACAATTACGCGCGGCCTGGCTTTCGACGGCGGCGATCAGGGCCTGGGCGATTCCGTGGGCCGAATGCCGTTCCAGTGCGGCCACCAGCGGCCCAGCGGCCCGGTCGCCAGTCCACGAGACCACCGATATTTGGCCGGCAGTGATCGTGCCCGTCTTGTCCAGAAACATCGTGCCGCTTCGGCTGAGGAGTTCCAGGGTCTCGCCGCCTTTGATCAGGATATGCCGTTTGGCCGCCCGGCCCAAGGCGATCGTCATTGCCAAGGGCGTGGCGAGGCCCAGCGCACAAGGGCAGGTGACGATCAGCAAGGCTACGGCGTTGTCCACCGCGCGCGCCGCATCCCACCACAGCCACGCGCCGAACGTGACCGCCGCCAAGGCCAGCACGATCACGACAAACCGTCCGGCCACGCGGTCGGCAAACTGCACGATCGGCGCCCGGCTGCGACTGTGCTGTTCGACGAGCTGCATCAGCCTGCCCGCGCGGGTCTGCTCGCCGACGGTTTCGACTCGGACGAGGAGCCGCGCGGCGCCGTTGAGGGTGCCAGCGTAGACGCGATCGCCGGGTACGGCCGGGACCGGCCGGGACTCGCCGGTCAAGAGCGCCTGGTCAACGCTCGAACGGCCCTCCAGGACCGTGCCGTCGGCGGGGACGCTGTCGCCGGCAAGGATCTCGACCACTTCGTCCGGCTGCAGGGCTTCCAGAGGCACGTTGACCACGCGATCGCCCTCGATTCGCCGAGCGGAGGTGGGCGTGAGCGAGAAGAGGAGTTCCACGGCGTCGTTGGCCCAGCAGTGCTGGCGGCGTTGCAGCCAGCGGCCGGCGAGCAACAAGAGGACCAGCATCGTGAGCGAGTCGAAGTAGATCTCGCCCCGGCCGCGGACGACGTTGAGAATGCCCGCAGCTCCGCCCGCCAGCAGGCCCAGGGCAATCGGTACGTCAAGATGGGCGGTGCGGGTCCGAATCGCCGCCCAAGCGCCGCGGAAAAACAGGCTTCCCGGCCATACCAGGGCGATCATCCCGATGGCCATGCTCGCCCAGCGAAACAATTGGGCGTACTGCGCTTCGATGCCGGTAAACACACCGCCGTACAGGGCGAAGGCCAACGTCATCACGTTGCCCGTGCACGCGGCCGCCACGCCGATACGGATCAGGAAACGCCGGTCCTCCTGCCGGCGGAGCTCGCGCCGGCGCGCGTCTTTGGCCGGGTGCGGCGGATAGCCCAGCGAGTCGAGCGTCCGCGCGATCTGGGCCAGTCCGACCTGCGACGGATTCCACCGGATGTGGACCAGCGCCCGGCGGAGATCCAGCCGCGACTCGATCACTCCCGGCAGGACCCCGGGAAGCTTTTCGATGAGCCACACGCACGCGGCGCAGTGGACTCCCTCCAGATAGAGCTCGACCGACTGTGTACCGTCGGCGAGGGCTTGGCAGTAGAGGTCGCGGAATACCGCGTCGTCGAACTCGCTGTACTTGCGGTGGGTCGTGCGGGCCGGGATGCCGGACGTTTCCACCGCGTCGCGGAGCCGATAGAAACGGTCCAGCCCGCAACCGCGGATCATCTCGTAAACCGCCCGGCAGCCTTGGCAGCAGAACTGTGCCGGCTGCGAAGGATCGATTAGCCCGGCCGGCACAGGCAGGCCGCAATGGGCACAAACAAAACGGGGACAGGCACCCTCGCGTTGTCTTTGTTCCACAACCGCCTCCACAATGACCGGGAGCCCATCCCCGTTTTGTTAGGGACTTTCAGGAGCCATGATTTCGGCAGCAGGGAGGGACGGCATCGCGGAGATCCTCCACTTGCCGAAGCGAGTCAGTCGTGCTTCTTGTTGCCGGCGGCTCGGAGGCCGCCAGTGGAAGCCTCGCTCGCAGAAAAATGGTCGTGATGGCCAAAAGCACGATCGCGACCGCGGTAGCCAAGGGCATGCGACGCCCGATCGTACCTGCAAGGAGTTGGACGCCGACGCCGACCGACAGCAGAACGGGCAGCGTGCCCAACCAGAAGGCGGTCATCACCGCCATGCCCAGGACGGCGTTTCCGGCGCCGGCGGCTACCAGCGCGAACAAGTAGAGCCAGCCACAGGGTAGAAGCGGAGTCAGTAAGCCGACGGTCAGCGACCGCGGCACCGGTCGCATCGCCAGCGCAGCGCGCTGGCCGCCCGCGATCAGGCTGCGGACCCGCCCCGGCAGCCGCCACTGGGGCAATCGCACTGCGCCATAGCGCAAGACGGCGACCGCACCCACGCCGATCATCAGGGCCACGGCCACGATGCTGGCCGCGCGGTGGATTCCCAGCCGCGCCGCCCCCAAGTCCACGGCTGCGCCGGCCAAGCCCGCAATCCCTCCGACCGCCGCGTAAGTCACGAGCCGGCCGCCGTGGTACGCGGCCTGCAACCCCATTCGGTTTGTCCACGACTGGCGCCGGCCGTCGCCGACGGCGAACGCCACCAGCGGCCCGCACATGCCGGCGCAGTGCAGGCTGCCGAGCAGGCTGGCAACGATCACAGCGGTTAATAATTCCATGGGTCAGCGCGAGAAGGATATCCGATGTGGTGACAATCCTCGCACGTTCAAGAGAGCCCCTAACCCCCGGGACGGGGATGTGGAGGGAAGGAACTGGCAGGTTCTTGGCGATTGGTCATGAATTTGGGCAATGCCGCAGGATTATCACCGCTCCATCTAGTCTATAGCCGAGAATCAATCCCCTCAAGGCGTTGGAATCGGGCCCCTTGAACGTGAGCTCCTATTGCAGTAAACTCCCCCTAGAGCTGGAGTTGTTCCCAGTAGTGCTCTGCAACGGAGCGACATTGTGAAATTCTCAGAGTTGGTTCGCATGCTGGAAGAGCACGGCTTCAGAATTGTCAAGGAAAAGGGATCCATACGTTATTACGGGAAACCGGGATGGAACAGATTGATTCGTGTGGACTACCACGGTTCCAAAGAAGTCCCTTCAGGGACCTGTCACTCCATTCTGAAGGCCGCGGGGATTAAGCATACTCAAGGAGATTGAATGTGATCAATTTGCCCTACTCCCTGGTAATCGAGGCTACCGCAGAGCCTGACTATTTCGGCTTCTACTCCCCTGAGCTGGAAGGTTTCTCAGGAATCGGTCATTCCGTAGAGGACTGCATCTATCAGGCAAGGTGGGGAATGGAAGAGCACGTCGCTCTTCTCAAAGAACAAGGGCTTTCCGTTCCACCTGCCAACCCAAGCCCAAGGATTACTATCCAGAACGAGGAGTGTGCAACCCACGGGGCTGTGATGTGAACAGTCCGAGCTAGATCCGAATTTGCTCCGTATACGTAAACGTCTCTCGCCCGCGGCGCGCAACCAGGCGGAACTCCCAGAGCCCCTTGCGTGCAAAGCGACACGCGGTCACGTAAACACCCTCGCCGCAATCTTCCAAGACCACCGAGGTCCGCTCATTTCCACGGGCGTGGGCAAAGGCAACCAGGTTGATTGCGGCGCCCTCGATCGGCGCACCCGACTTATCGACGAGTTTGCAGGCGAGCGTCCGCCGGCCCAACACGCCTGCGTCGTTGCCGATCTCGAGTTCCACGCGCCAGCCGAGCATTGCGTTGGTCCGCTGTTGCCGGGCAATCGTGTCCCAGTGCAGTCCCTTTTGATAGTAATCCGGCTCGATGGCAAACGAGCGGTCGCGCGTGGCGATCCAGACCGTCACCAGCATGGCCAGGATATGCACGCCCAGGAAGACAACGATCATGCCAGGCCAGAGCAGGTTCCGGCACGGGCCGGCCACGACGATTGGGACGGTCGGCATTTCGTTAGCCACGGTCCGGCTCCTCACGACCATCGCTTGCCGCCGGTGCCAGGGCGTTCTGTGGGCCGAGCAGACGGTAGTCGAGCTCTTGCGAAAAAGTGTCACCGTCCGAGATCCGCAGGGTGACATCGCACCGGCCGCCCTGGAACTCGCCGCGGCCGATGGTGATCATGGCGGCGACGGAGCGCGACTGGCCTGCCTTCAGCAGCACGGGGTTTTCCTCGGCAACCACCCTGACCGACGCCGGGGCGGCTGCCTCGATCCGGTAGGCGGCATCTGCGCCGCTGCGGTTGGTAATCTTCACGCCGATCTGGTTGGTGATTTCGCCGGGCGCCAGTTCGTGGAACGGCGCGCCCCGGCCACGCAGCAGGGTGACGTCGGCCGATTGCTTGCGGACCAGCGCCGTGCCCAGGACGGTCAGCAGCGCCAGCATCACCGCCGCGTACAAGACGAGCCGCGGGCGCAGCCATCGGCCGCCGGCGTCCTCGATTCGCGACTGCGAGCTCATGCGGATCAGGCCGCGAGGCTTGCCCCGGCGGTCCATCACTGCGTCGCAGGCGTCGATGCACTGCGCGCAGGCGATGCATTCGAGCTGCAAGCCGTCGCGGATGTCAATCCCGGTGGGACAGGTGTCGGTGCACTGGCCGCAGTCGATGCAATGGCCACGGAGGGCGGGGTCTGGAGACCCGCGCCCAGCGCGTCCGCGAGGCTCGCCCCGCTTGGGATCGTAGCTGACGATCAGCGAGTCGCGGTCCAACATGACCGACTGGAACCGGCCGTAGGGACAAGCCACGATGCACGTTTGCTCGCGGAAGTAGCTGAAGTCGAACATCATCAAGCCGGTGACGCCCGCCATCACCAGGAACGAGATCGGATGCTCCAGCGGCGACCGCTCGACCCACTGGGCCAGCGTCTCCACACCGACGAAGTACGCAAGAAACGTGTGGGCGAGGTATGCCGAGACTGCCACGTAAATCGCGTACTTCAGCAGGATGCGGCCCGGCGTGGACCGTTTGCCGGGTGCCTGGCGCGGCCCGGGTGGGCCATCGAACAGCCGCTCCAACGGCCGGTAGACGAACTCCATGTAGACCGTCTGGGGACACATCCAACCACACCAGACGCGTCCCAGGATGGCGGTCGCCAGGCAAATACCCAGGATCAGCGTCACCAGCAGGAGCGCCAGCAACACCGTGTCGGTCGGCAGGAACGTGAACCCCAGGAGCGTGAACTCGCGCCGGGAGATGTCCAGCAAGACGGCCGGCTTGCTGCCGATCGAGAGGTACGGCACCAGCGTGAAGACCGCGATCAGTCCGTAGGCCAGGATCCGCCGCGCCCGATAGAGCCGGCCGCGCGATGGCCGAGGGTGAAGCCAGCGGCGCGAACCGTTGGCGTTGAGCGTGGAGAGAACTCGGGGCTCGCACAGCAGGGATTCGCGGGTCATTGCAGGTCGACCCCGTCGGGCTTCCCCTTGGGCCAGGGCGGGGCCGCTTTTCCCTCCGCGCCGCGAGGGCCCGGAAGATTCTTGCCCCGCAAACCGGCCACATAGGCCGATACCAGCACGATTTCGTTGGGGTGAAGTCGATTACGCCAGGCCGGCATGCTTCCTCCGGCAGCGCCGTCCTCAACGATTTTGGCGATATCCGCCAGAGAGCGGACGTTCTTGTAGACATCGTCGGTGAGGTTGGGACCGACCAGGCCGCTGCCGTCCGCTGCGTGGCAGGACTTGCAGTGCGTGCTATACACCCCCGTGCCAATGGCCAGCCAATCGGGCTCGTGCATGTACTTCAACAAGGTCGGTTCGTCCGCCGTCAATTCGCCGATCTCGGCGAAACGGAGATTGAGATTGTCGGCCACCTCCTGGTCATAGGACTGGCTCAACGTCCATCCGGAACTGCCAACGTGAAAAAAGAGGAAATAGAGCGGACTGAAAAGAACGGTCGCCCAGAGGACCAAGTACCACCAGCGGGGACATGGATTGTCGTATTCCTGGATGCCGTCGTACACATGATCGAGCAATCGGTCGTCGGCCATGGGGTGTCCCTCTCAAATGCGTCTTTCCACTGCCAGCGACAGGTCCCGGTCCTCGTCGTCCATCCAGAGCCGGGAGTCGGCCTCCATCTCGTCGCGCGGCCGGCGGAACGTCCAGATCACGACGGCAACGAACGTGGCCAGGGCGATCACCATCGCGGCGATGGTGAAGCTGCTCATGCCCATTCCGCTCATGAGTCCTTTCAGGCCCACGCACGTTCTCCTTAGGGCGCCGCCGCGCCGATGGCAGCCGTAGTTGTTTCCGCTTTCTTGACATTCTGTGTCGGCGGCCGCTCCCGGCCGGCCGGTTCGTTGCCCGCGGTCTGTGATGCCGTTGGCGATTCCGCGCTCGGCGGTGTTTCAAAAAGGTCTTTTCCCAGCCGGTCGAGGTATGCGACCAGGGCGATGACCTCCTTGTTCTCCAAGCCCGCGGGACCCTGGTCGGCCACGACGTTGGCGGCAACGACGCTCGCCTGCCGGCGGGCCGATTCCGCGGCGTCCCGGATCTCGTCGTCGCGATAGCTCACGCCCAACCGCTGCATGGCCGCCATCCGCGGCTCGATCACGTTGAAGTCGATCTGACGCTCCAGCAGCCAGGGATACGCGGGCATGACCGACCCTTGCGTCACCTGCCGCGGGTCCTGGAAATGAAGCACGTGCCACAACGCCGACTGCTTGCCCCCCTCGCGCGCCAGGTCGGGGCCGATCCGCCGCGAGCCCCACTGGAAAGGATGGTCGAAGACCGATTCGCCGGGCTTCGAGTATTCGCCGTAGCGTTTCGTCTCGGCGAGTATGGGGCGGACCATTTGCGAGTGACAGTTGTAACAGCCCTCGCTCAGGTAAACGTCGCGCCCGAGCAGTTCCAGCGGCGTGTAGGGCTTGACCGAGGCGATCGTCGGAACGTTCGAGCGGATCAGGAAGAGCGGGATGATCTCGAACAACGACGCGACGATCACGGCAATGGTCACCCAGACGGTGAACCGCAGGGGCCTGCGCTCCCAGCGGCGGTGCCACCAGCCCTGTTGCCACACATCCAGCCGGTGCGCCAGATCGAGCACCGGGGCGTCTTTCAGCCGTGACCGGGGCTTGGGAGGCTCCACGTAATCGCGAGCCAGCGCCGGGGCCTCGTGGACCGGCTCTTCATAGCGCGCCGGCCGGGCGGCCATCGTCTTCAAACAGTTCACGCCGCAGAGCACCGCGCCGGCCAAGTACAACGTGCCGCCCACGAGCCGCAGCCAGTACATCGGCATCAGGGCCAACACGGTCTCCACGAAGTCGGGATAGGAGAGGTTCCCCGTGCTGTCGATCGCCCGCCACATCAGCCCCTGGGTCAATCCGGCGACGTAGATCGGCACGATATAAAGGAGGATGCCGATCGTGGCGATCCAGAAGTGGGCGTCGGCCAGCTTCTTGCTCCACAGCGGCACCTGGAACATCCGCGGCATGAGCCAGTAGAGCATGCCGAAGGTCATCAATCCGACCCAGCCCAGCGCCCCGGCGTGGACGTGGGCGATGATCCAATCGGTGTAGTGCGCCAGGGCATTGACCTCCTTGACGGAGAGCAGCGGCCCCTCGAAGGTCGACATGCCGTAGAAGGTGACGCCGACGACGAAGAACTTCAGGATCGGCTCGGCAGTCACCTTGTTCCAGGCCCCGCGGAGCGTGAGCAGGCCGTTGAGCATGCCTCCCCACGACGGCATCCATAACATGATCGAAAAGAGCATCCCCAGCGTCGAGGCCCATTCCGGCAGGGCAGTGTAGTGGAGATGATGCGGTCCGGCCCAGATGTAAATAAAGACCAGGGCCCAGAAGTGGACGATGCTCAGCCGGTAGGAATACACCGGCCGTTCGGCCGCCTTGGGAAGATAATAGTACATCAGCCCCAGGAACGGCGTGGTAAGCATGAAACCCACGGCGTTGTGCCCGTACCACCACTGCATAAAAGCGTCCTGCACGCCGGCATATACGGGGTAGCTCTTCATCGCCTCCATGGGCAATTCCAGGCTGTTGAAGATGTGGAGCACGGCGATCGTGATGATGGTGGCGATGTAGAACCACAGGCTCACGTACATGTGCCGCTCGCGGCGGCGGACGAGGGTGCCGAAAAAGTTGATCGCAAAAACCACCCAAACCAGCGCAATGGCGATGTCGATCGGCCATTCCAACTCCGCGTATTCCTTGCCCGTCGTCACCCCCAGGGGCAACGTGACGGCGGCCCCGACGATGATCGCCTGCCAGCCCCAGAAGTGGACCTGGCCCAAGAAGTCGCTGAACAGGCGGGCCTTCGCGAGCCGCTGTGTCGAATGATAAATGGCCGCGAACACGGCATTGCCCGCAAAGGCGAAAATGGCCGCGTTGGTGTGCAGAGGCCGCATCCGGCCGAAGGACGTGAACGAGAAACCGAGATTCACGACCGGCAACGCCAACTGCAGGGCGACCAGCAGTCCCACCAGAAAAGCGACGACGCCCCACAGGACGGTCGCCAGGAGAAAGGCTCGCACGATCGCGTCGTTGTAGACAAACCGCTCCAGCGGGGCAGACCCGCCCGCGCCCGGGTGCGGAGCCTCGCGCGCTTGGATTGCCAGGGTTTCGGGCGTCACTTCCGACCTCCATCTGCCGTGGGCTGCGCCGGCTCAAACGGCCAGGAATAGATGACCAACAGATCATCTAATCGTCAAATCAGCGTCGATTTTCACCCGGCGCGTCGAGTCCGTCAAGGGCTTTGCGGTCAGGCGAGCGGCGGAATTCTTGACGCCCGGCTCCTTAATTGCCATACTGACGCCTGACAGGCGCCACGACCGGCGGCAGAGAACGACTTTCCCGTAGCAGCGCCACTCCGAGACGCTGGAATCCGAGGCTCGGCGGGCCTCGGCTACATGCTCACCGGCAAACCCGTTCCTGGCGCTCGCCGAACAAGGCAATGACTGGCTCCCGGCCCAGTTCGAAGCCGGCTTGAAAACCGGGCGACGCGAGGGTGCCCGTCCCCGTTTTGTTAGCGTCTCAACTGGAACCGCTCCGATGATCAGCCAGGCATCCTCCTACGCAGCCAGCGCGTTGGGCTACATCGCCGGCCGGAAGGGAGAGCCGGTGTTGGTCAAGGCCGTCGCCAGGGAGTGCTCGATTCCCGGAGCGTACCTGGCAAAGATCATCAACGTCTTGGCACGTAAGAACTTGGTTTCGACCCAGCGCGGCGTGGGCGGAGGCGTCGTCCTGGCGCGCCCGGCCCGGAGCATCACCCTTTACGAACTCTGCGTGGCTTTGGACGACGAAGTCCTTCAACCGCGGTGCATGCTGGGCAATGCGGTGTGCAGCGGGAATCGGGCGTGTCCCGCGCATGCGTTCTGTAGGACCTCGCGCTCGCAACTGACCCGCTTCCTCAAGAAGACCACGATTGCCGACCTCGCCGCCTTTGAAGTCCACCGGCGGCGGAAGCGATCTTCCGCACGCCGAGACGATCCCGAGGCGGAATGACTCCAGGATTCCACCACGCCAGTACCCCGTCAACCCCGTACCCCACAGGGTTGCGGCTTGGCCGCAACCCATCGATCTGTCGAGGACCACAAGACTATGTTTCGCGTTCTTGAGGTCGGCCCGCAGGGGCCCGTGAAGACGCAGCAGGGCGAGGACAACGTCGCGCCGCCGCCGGAAGGCATCAAGCGCTGGGTAGACTTGGCGGCGCAGGATACGGCCCAACTGGCCCTGTTGGCCGAGCGTTTTTCGCTCCATCCCCTGACCATTGAGGACTGCGCCCATTTCGACCAGCGCCCCAAGCTGGAGACCTACGGAGACTATCTCTTCCTGGTCATCCACGGCTTCCGCTTGCCCTCGCAGGAGAGCGAGGACGTCGAGTCCCAGGAACTGCACCTGTTCCTCGGCGAGCGTTTTCTGATCACGGTCCATGCCGAACCGATTCCAGGACTGGAGGCCGTCTGGCAGCGGCTCGAAGGGGAAGGGGCAGTCCTCCGCCGCGGGCCCGACTTCGTGGCCTACCTCATCGCCGACGCGATCGTGGACTCGTTCTTCCCGCTGCTGGATGAAATCGCTGCCCAGGTGGACAGTATTGAGGACCGCGTGCTGAGCAATCGCACCGCGGTCGAACTGGCCGAGATTTTTCATTACAAACGTCTGCTGGTGAGGCTCCGCAAGGTGCTCTCGCCGCAGCGCGACGTGTTCGCGCTGTTGGCCAAGCGAGGCGAGGGATGGGTGGAGGAGCGGACGGCCGTGTACTTCCGCGACGTCTACGACCACGTCCTGCGGTTGCACGAGTCGCTCGAAGCCACCCGCGACCTCCTGAGCAACGCCCTGGACGCCTATCTCTGGTCGGCCTCGGAGCGGACCAACGAAATCATGAAGCGGCTGACGATCCTCAGCGCGATCTTCCTGCCGCTCACGTTCATCACGGGCTTCTTCGGCCAGAACTTCGAGCAGTTTCCCTTTCACGACGAGCGGATGATGGTGGCCATGCTGGTAAGCTGTGTGGCGGTGCCCGCGGGTATGGTCTACTATTTCATCCGCAGCAAGTGGTTTTAGCGGCAATCTGCCCGGCGGCCGGCGAGGAGCATCGGTCCAGAAGTCCGCAATCGGCTGGGCGCGCCGGCCGACGGGCGTGCGCCGCTCAGGTGCGGAGCCTCTGCACCAGGTTGGCCAGGAAGACGCGGTTGTCGCACTGCAGGTACTCGAGTGTCCCGCCCATGCGGTAGAAACTCTTGCAGTAACGGAGATAATAGGCGGGATTGTCCTTGGGCGGCTCCCCGGCGGACCAGTCCCAACCTCCGCCCGCCTGGATATCAACGATCACGATCCGGTGGTCGCTGAGCATCGGCCGCCCCTTGCGGCGCCGCAGGTTGTTCGCCGCGCTGAACGCCTTCTCAAAGACCTGCGGGCTCATGATCGCCGACCCGACCGACAGGTAGATGCCGCCGTCCAGCCGATCCACGCTCTCGGTGAATACGCGGACGTCGGTCGTCGCCGCGCGACCGATCGCGCCGCCATGGTACAGAGGATGATTGACGATGATGTCGTAGCCGATCCCCGGGTGCACCGTCAGTGGCACGCGCCGGCCGCAAGCGCAGGCAAGAATCGAGTAGCGGCGGAAGGGGTGGTTGACTGTGTGCCGGCCGGGCCGCAGCCCAAATTGCTCGATGGTCCATAGCAGGTCTGCGCGCGCCGCCGTTAGCTCATGGCCGGGATCCTCGGTAATCCGGCGGCGGAGTTCTTCGGCCGGCGGCAGCTCAAGGCCGTCGTCTTGGATCAACCTGCCCATCGCTTCCCCGAACCCCAGCCCTTCGGCCGCCCCGGCAATCACCGCCAGGTTGATCCAGCGGCCCGTCTCTTCCCAGCTTCCGAACCGCCCGACCGGGGCATTGTCGCGGACCCACTCGCCCGACTGGCCCAAAAAGGCGAATTCCCAGTCGTGGATCACGCCGGCGCCCTGGGTGGCCAGATGCGTTAGCCAGCCGTTTTCAACGAGCCAGTTGACTAACAACGCGCAGCAGTTCTTCACCACGTGGGCCCCGTAGGTCAACATCACTGCCGCACCGCGCGACCGCGCTACGCGGATCGCCTCGGCGAGCTGTTTGATCTGGCGGTCCGATTCGGGCCCGGCGGCGGGCGCCGCCGACGCCGGATCGAGCGCCTCCTCTTCGATTCGCGTGATATTTGGCCGCTCGGCAAGCGGAAAGACGTCGAGTTTCCTAGGGTCGATCTTCGGGTACGGCAAGGGGATGTCTCCTGACGGTCTCGCACGGCTTCCGTCGCCTGTTTCGGGATCGGGGCAGGGGCGGGGGAGGCTGGAGTGTTGGAATGATGGAATACTGGGATATCGGAACAGCCACCCCTGTGCCCCAGCATTCCATCACCGAACACCCCATGACGAGTCGCGCACGGTCGTTCCCGAGGTGACGGATCAGGCCGCTATTCGCCCTTCGGCGCGGCGACTTTCCTGAGTTGTTCGATAAAGACCTTCATGAAAGGCGTGTCGTAGTCGTGCCATGTGCCGGCGCTAATGAGATTGCCGTCGACGACGCAGGGCTCATTGATGAACGTGCCGCCGAACTGCGTGACGTCCAGGGCGCACTTCTTGACGGTGGTCATCTTCCGGCCGTTGAGCGCGCCCGCGGCCGCCACGATCTCCACTCCGTGGCAGACGACGGCCACCGGCTTGTTGGTCTCGAAGAAGTGCTTCGTGATCCGAATCAGGTCCTTGTCGTAGCGAAGGTACTCCGGAGCGCGTCCGCCGGAAACAAATAGCCCGGCGTATTCGGCCGGATCCACGTCCCGGAACGCCGCCTCGGCCTTGATATGGTAGCCGGGCCGCTCCTGGGTGATATCCCACGGGATGTTGCTGTCGGGCGGGATCTCGTGGGTCACCATGTGGTACATGCGGGCTTCCGGGCCGCAGACGACCACCTTGTAGCCTTCCTCGGCCAGGCGGAAGAACGGATACAGGGTGTCGACCACCTCCGTGGCGTCGCCGACCGGCATCAGGACTCTCGGCTGCGCCTTCTTGTCGCGATCGGCTGCCATGCTGTTGGCGGCCATCCAACTCAGCGCGGCAGGGCCGGCCGCCAGGAGTTGGCATACGGAACGTCGCGTTATTCGTGTCGTCATCGACAGGTTCTCCGGGTTTGGATTAGGAAGAAGAGCAAAGTAAGCGTGCTGCTACTGGTAGGTTCCATACTTGTCCACAAGGTCGCGCAGGATCTTGATCCGGTCCTCGTCCGCGTAAGGCGGCACCTGGTCGCCCGCGTTCGCGATGAGCCGAGGGCTCTTCGTCCGCAGGTCGAGCCAGCGGAGAGCGGCCTCTCGGAACGCTTCGAGACCGGTATCCGGCAGCCAGAGATTGGGGGCAACGCCGCCGGAGAGAATGAACTCCCGCCCGGCTTCCTCGCGGCACTCGGCCGGCGTCAGGTCGCCCATCGGCACGGGCGTCACCGCATCGGCGCAGTCCGCGCCGGCGTCGCGGATCATCCGCAGCGCCCCGCGCAGCTTCCCGTCGATGTGCACCGCGACGAACTTGCCCGCCGCATGCAACCGGCGGATCGCTTCTTCGTAATAGGCCCGCGACCAGCGCGCGAAAAAGTGGGGCGGCTGCACGTCGCTGGAGAAGTTGTCGCCCATGACCACGTATTCCACGGGCGATGCGGCGAGCAGATCGACCAGGTTCAACTGGTTGGCATTGATCTGGTCGACGACGTCGCGCGTCGTCCCGGGCCAGTCGACGGCGGCATACATTACGCCCTCGACGCCCAGCCAGTAGTTGAGCAAGTGGCCCATCGCGCTGTAGCCCAGGCCGACATAGACGACGCCCATCTCGCCGACAGCATCCACCCAAGCCTGGTAGCGGTCCCAGAGCGGCCGGTACCTCCGGTTTGCCAGGGCATATCCGAGCACGCGGAGGTCCTGCTCCGTCTTGACTCCCCATCGCTTGACTGCCCAAGAGTAGGTGGCATCCTCCCAGACCCGGGTCCGCTCGATCCGCCCTTGCGGGGTCTCCAGCCACCACGTGATCTCGCGGCCGTCCTCGCTCTTGAGGGTCGAAGCCTTGATGTCGTCCGGATAATCGACCGCGTAGAAGCTGCCGAGATTGGGCATATAGAAGCCGACACCGGCCGATTTGTGGTAGTCGATTAGCGCGTGCTCCGGCACGTCGTAGGATCGGCTGAGATCCCAAGGCATCCGGTTCTTGTGGTAGAACCAGTGCGACAGGTCGAGCATGAACGGGACCTGGTCCGGGGTTTCACCGCGATAAACGGCTTGGATCCGTTGCCTGGGAGTCATAGGCGGATGCTCCTGGATCCCCGCGGCCTCCGGAAATTGGGGCCGGGGAGCGTTGGTTCTGTTTTCGGTATCGACGTAGTGCCTTGCGCGGGACGTCTGTCTCATTTCCGGATGGAGTGCCGGCCCGACGTGCGGGAGTCTTTCGCGGGACCGGAGAAGCGGCTGTTTCCGCAAATCCGGCCGCGCCCGGACTCCCGGCAGCAGCGGTACCAGCATACACGGCGGCACAGGCGACGCCAAGCGGGCGCGTGCCGCGGACGTTGTTGTCCCCCGAACACGGCCGTCTTGGTCGGAATCCCGGCTCGCAGTCTCCGGGCAAGGTGCGGCCGCCACCGTGCGCCGTCGGGCCGAACGCCGAACGGACCGTCCGCGTTGACGTCGGCGTCGCGCGGCTCTACGCTGGAGATTGGGGGGTGCCTCGGATGATCGGTTACACACCAGCGGGAAAAACGCCATGATGCAGACGCGTGCAGCGATTGTCACGGGAGGATCGCGCGGGATCGGCCGGGCGATCGCCCTGGAACTAGCGCGGCTCGGCTATGCCGTTGTGGTCAACTACGCCACTCGCCCCGATGCCGCCGACGAGGTCGTCTCCGAGATCAAAGCAGCCGGAGGCGAGGCGGTCGCGGTGCAGGGCAATGTCGCCTCGGCGATCGACCGCGACATACTCGTCGACCGAACCATGGCCGAGTTCGACCGCATCGACGCGCTGGTGAACAATGCCGGCATTACTTCCCAGGGACGGAAAGACATCCTGGAAGCCACCGAGGAGAGCTGGGACCTGGTCTTCGACACCAACCTGAAAGGACCGTTCTTCCTCTCGCAGCGCGTGGCCAAGGAGATGATCCGGCTACTGGCGCGAAACCGGATTACCGATGGAAAAATCATCAATATCTCGTCCGTCTCGGGATATGCCGTATCGACGAACCGCGCGGATTATTGCATGACTAAGGCCGCGATCGGCATGATGACCAAGCTCTTTGCTCAGCGGCTGGCCGACGACGGGATCACCGTGTTCGAGATCTGTCCGGGCGTGATCGAGAGCGACATGACGGCGCCGGTCAAGGACAAGTACGATCGGCTCATCGCCGAGGGGATCTGGCCGATTCGCCGCTGGGGCCGCCCGGACGACGTGGCCAAGGCGGTGGCCGCGGTGGTCTCCGACTGCTTTCCGTTCAGCACCGGCGAACGAATCAACGTCGACGGCGGTTTTCACATCCGGCGGCTGTGATCGAGGAACTCATGGAATTCGGCGGGCAGGACATCGCGGTATTCTTGATCATCGCTGCGGCGGCCGCGTACGTCATGCGCCGTGTTTTCCGGACCGGCCCCAGGGATAAGCCGGCCGGGTGCGACCAATGCAGCGGCTGCTCCGGTTCGCAGAATGAAAAGGAATTGATCTCGATCGCTCTGCCGCGTCCGCGAGACGAACAACCGCCGGGGCACAAGAGCGAAGATTGAGTAGACGCGAGCGATCCGCCGCGCACGAAAAGAGCACCAACAATTCGCTGGTGCTCGCACTGGTTGCGCAGTCTGGAAGCGGGATCACGGGGCGGCGACGACCGCATACGCCGACAGGTCGGGCAGCGATTCGCCCAGGTCGGTCTCGACGCGGATGGTCTTGACCACCTTGCCGGGATCGACGCCGGCCACGAATGTGACGGGGATCACGTGGATCGCCTTCGCCTCGGTTTCGGAAGAGGTGTCGAATTCAAAGCTGGCGTCGTCACAGCTCACCGAGAGGATTCGGAACGGTTTGCCGGCCCGGATGACCAGCGGCTTCGTCACTTTTTGCCCCGGCTGGACCACTCCCATGAAAAGCGAAGTCGGACTGGCCGCGACTGGAGAGTCGATCTTGGCTTCGACCAAGACCGGTACCTGGGTTGCGTTGCGATCATTGGTCACAAGCACCAGTTGGTCTCGCACGTACCCGACCGGCGCATCGCTGTCGAGGTGGACCAGCAGTTCATAGCGTACCTCGCCGTTGCCGCGGCCGGTTTCGACCACGTCTCCGGACAGGTGCGGGTTGGCGCTGCGGACCTCAAGGATTTGCCAGTCCGAGCGGCCGGCGTAGCTGATGGCGACTTTCGATTCGGCCGGCGTCCCTTGGTTGATCGAGCCGAACTGCACGGCGCCCGGGTGGAAAACGACGTCGCTGCGGATGTAACTCGTTACGTGCAACTGGACTTCAGCATAGAAGGGCTGGTCGATCGTGACCGTGATCGTTGCCCCTTTGCGGCCGTAAAACGACCGGCTGTTGAGCGTGGCGACAATGGCCCCCTTCTCGTAGGTCTTGAGGAGCGGCTTCTGGATACTGACGCTGGTGCAGCCGCAACTCGACCGGGCCGAGGCGACATGGACGTCCTCAACGTAAATATTGGAAAGCACGAACTCGAATTCCGCCTTCGCTCCGCGGGCGACGGCGCCGAAATCATGTTCCTTGGTTTCAAACATCTTGGTCGCCCACTCCTGGCCGAAACCGGTGGAGCAGGCAACACCGACAAGCAGCATCACGGCAGCAGCTTTACGAATCATCTGGGCAGTCTCCCGAAACAGACTCTTACCAAGCAGTCACTCGAAGCATCGTCAGGGAGGTCGTCGCTGGCGTGCGATCCGTCTGAGTCGGCAAGTGAATTCCCCCCGAATCCCTCGCAACAATGGCCGAGAGTCGCGAAACTCTAGGTTGGAGTATGGAACGTGTCAATTGGTTGGTTGTCGCTGCGGTTGTTTTCTTCGAGCCGGGACGGTGAGTGCGGAACCACCGGGTCGGGAACGCCTCGCTTCACCCCGGTCATCTTCAAAAGCGACAAAAAACACTTACAGGGGGCCGTTCGCCACGCCTATCCGGGCGAATAAGGGTCCCCACTTCTGAATCGGCCATTAAGCCCAGAAGAATACAGCGTTAGTCTTTCGCTGGATGGGATAAGTCACCCAATCGGCAGCCCGGCGGCGGAATTGACAGCGGAATTGGCACAAAAGCGCCGGGAATCTGGACTCGCTCGCCCTGTCTTTCCTTAGTTTCCTATTCTCGCAGGCTCGCTCGCCTGCAAACGCGAAATTCCCAGTCGCGCGAGCATTGTCAAACCTACCCCAAATTCGTTACCATATAGGATTACCCGCTGCTGCCCCGCCACGGACTATGCCGGGGGCGATGGAAAAGAGGACTGGCTCCGCAAGACCTTGGGACTTCACTCCCGCCGGCCCGCGATCATCCGCGGTGACTGTCCCCTTTTTCGTCATGCCAGACGACACCGGTTCCTATGTTTGAATCCTTGCAGGAAAACCTCAGTTCCGCTTTGAAGACGCTCCGCGGTCGCGGCAAGCTGACGGAAGCGAACATGCGCGATGGCCTCCGCCTCGTGCAGCAGGCGCTCTTGGAAGCAGACGTCAGCTTTTCCGTGGTCAAAGAGTTTATGGCCCGGGTGACGGAGCAGGCCATCGGCGAAACTGTCCTCAAATCGCTCAATCCGAGCCAGCAATTGGTGGGGATTGTCCACCAGGAGCTGGTCGGGTTGATGGGGCCTGTCGACAACTCACTCCACCTCCAGCCAGGCACAAACGTGCTGATGATGTGCGGCCTGCAGGGTTCGGGCAAGACGACCACCTGCGGCAAGCTGGGGAGGATGCTACAAGAGAGGGGGAGGAAGTCGATGCTCGTGGCCGCGGACCTCCAGCGTCCCGCGGCCGTGGAGCAGCTCAAAGTGCTCGGCGGGCAGCTCGGACTAGCGGTTTATGCGGAGCCCGGCGCTACGGATCCGGTGGCCGTTTGCCAGAACGCGGTAAGGCAGGCCCGGCAGGCCGGCATTGATGTGGTGGTCCTCGATACGGCAGGCCGGCTGCATATCGACCAGGAGCTGATGCAGCAGCTCACCAGGATTGACCGGAGGATCGAACCCCAGCAGGTCTTCCTGGTGGTCGACTCGATGACCGGGCAAGACGCCGTCAACAGCGCCAAGGCGTTCAACGAAGCCTTGGAGTTGGACGGCGTCGTCCTGACGAAGCTCGACGGCGACGCGCGCGGCGGCGCCGCATTATCGGTCAAGGCCGTGACCGGCGTCCCGATCAAGTTCATCGGGACCGGCGAGCACCTCGATGCCCTGGAGGAATTCCATCCGGACCGTATGGCCGGCCGGATTCTGGGCATGGGCGATATTCTCTCGCTCGTCGAGCAGGCCCAGCGAAAGCTCGACCAGGAGCAGATGGCCGAGCAGGAGGAACGCCTTCGCCGTGGCGAGTTCACGTTCGAGGACTTCCGCAAATTGATGACCCAGACAAAACGTCTGGGTCCGCTCAGCAAGGTACTCGGCCTCATCCCTGGGTTGGGCAATCTGACCTCGATGATCGGCGATGCCGATGCCGAGGGCGAGATGCGACGCCTGGCCGGAATCATCGACTCGATGACGCCGGCAGAGCGACGCGCTCCCTCCAAAATCGACCAGAGCCGCCGCCGGCGGATCGCCACGGGCGCGGGAGTTGAGCCGCACGAGGTCAACAAGCTCGTCAAGGAATTCGACGCCATGGCCGACATCATGAAGCGGATCTCCGGCATGGGGATGCGCGGCCGGATGCAGGCCGTTCAGGAGCTCAGCCAGAAAGCGATGGCCAACCCCGGCGCCAAGCTCATGAAGCAGAAGCAGGGCACCGGAAAGCGGCTGACCTCGGAGGAGCGGGCGAAGCTGAAGAAGCAGCGGGAGAAAGAAGCTCGCCGTCGGAAACGGGACGAGAGGAAGGACCGGGGGTAAGTAGGGGGGCGGCGGCCGATACCGCCAGAGGCGGAAAACGGCGAGCCGGCCTGGGCAGCCGGGCCGGAAAAGCTAGAATCAAGGGTTTCAATCACGTCGAAGGTATCGTTGACGAGGAGCATTGCGTGGCAGTACGTATCCGGATGAAGAAGATGGGGAAGAAGCACCGCCCGTTCTACCGCATTTGTGCGGCCGACGTGCGGAGCCCCCGCGACGGCCGCGTCCTGGAGGAGCTTGGCACGTACGATCCGATGGTGCCGGAAACCGACGCGAGAGCGTTGTTGAAAGGCGAACGGATCCAGTACTGGCTGAGCGTCGGTGCGCAGCCTTCGGACAAAGTGAAGGTATTGATCAAGAAGTACGGTTTGAACGGGACCCACCTGGACGAGCAGCGCCAGGCTTTGGACCGCCTCGCTCAAGGCCGGCGGCGGCCGACGCCCCCGCCGCAGCCCGCCCGGCGCCAGGAGCCGGAGACTGCATCGGCCGAGGCGGAAACAGCCGCCGAGTGATGCCCGATGCGACTGGATGTTCTGACCCTTTTCCCCGAGATTTTCAGCGGGTATCTGGGCCAGGGCCTGCTGAAGCGGGCGATCGAGCGCAAGCTGGTCGAGGTTCGCCTCCACAATATCCGCGATTGGTCGGCCGATGCAAAACACAAGAAGGTCGACGATCGCCCGTTTGGCGGCGGGCCCGGCATGGTGGTCATGGTCGAACCGGTTGTCGCCTGTGTCGAGGCCGTGAGGGCCGAGCAGGCCGACCCTGGTCATCTGGTCATGCTGTCCCCCCAGGGACGCCGGCTTGACCAGGCAGTCGTGGAGGAATTGGCGGCCTGCCAGCGAGTTCTCCTGTTATGCGGCCGGTACGAGGGCTTCGACGAACGGGTGCGGCTGATCCTGAAGCCGGACGAGATCTCGCTGGGCGACTTTGTCCTCAACGGGGGCGAAGTGGCCGCGATGGCGGTGATTGACGCTGTGATGCGGCTTGTGCCGGGCGTGTTGGGAGACGAACAGAGTAGTCGAGAGGATTCATTTTCGGGCGAAAACCGCTGGTTGGAGTTCGCCCAGTATACGCGGCCCCGCGAGTTCCGGGGGCTGGAGGTGCCGCCGATCCTGTTGAGCGGCAACCACGAAGAGATCGCCCGCTGGAGAAAACAAAACGCCCTGCTGCGGACCCGGGACCGCCGGCCCGATCTGATCGACGGGCAGCGCGGGCCGGCCGGGGCGGAGAACGAGACGAGACAGAAAGGGATTCCCCATGAGCCAGCAAGTGATGAACCTGGTCGAGAAGACCAGCATGAAACCCGAAGTTCCGAAGTTCGAGATCGGTGACACCGTCGATGTCCACGTCGAAATCCTCGAAGGGGACAAGAAACGGATCCAGATCTTCAACGGCGTGGTCATCGCACGCAGCGGCTCCGGCACGCGCGAGATGTTCACGGTCCGCCGGATCGTGCAGGGCGAAGGCGTGGAGCGGAAGTTCCCGCTGCATTCGCCGCGGATCGCCGCCATCGAGGTGAAGCGGTCGGCGATCGTCCGCCGGGCAAAGCTGTACTTCCTCCGCGACCGCGTCGGCAAGGCCGTGCGGCTCAAGGAACGGCGGGTCGAGCGGGCCGCCGAAGAGGCCGCGAAGCCCAAGCGGCGTCGGGGCAAGAAAGCCAAAGCGGCAGCGGAAGAGTAAAGCCTGCCCTGTTCCCTCGGGTGTGCCATGCGCCGGCTCAATGCCGTGCTTTCCGGATGGTTGCGCCGCCTGTTTCCCACCAGGCCGCTGGGCCGGCGAGGCGAGAAGGCGGCCGCACGCTATCTCCGCCGATTGGGCTATCGCATCGTCTCGCACAGCGATCGCTCCGGGCCGGGAGAGATCGACCTCGTGGCGGTCGACGGGCGGACGGTCGTTTTCGTCGAGGTCAAAACTCGCCAGTCGGGCGACGCCGGACATCCCTCGGAAGCGGTTGACGATGCCAAGCAGCGGCGGCTCACCCGTCTTGCCCTTGCTTATCTTAAGCGGCACGGCCTTTTGGAACAGCCCGCCCGGTTCGACATCGTCGCCGTGACGTGGCCGGAAGACCGGCGCCGGCCGGTGATCGAGCACTTCCCGAATGCTTTCGAGGCCGTCGGGCAAAGGGGGTTCCATTCGTGAGCAATAGGCTACTCCCTCCAATCCGGACAGTAGCCAGTTCCGGTTTCCTTCAATTTTTCCAACTGGGCGGGCACCCGGCGCACGAACTCGCTGTCGCTCCGCCCTTCCAAGGGCGACCAGAGCACCTCGGCCATGGCCAGGAGTCGCGGGAAGAGCAGGTACTCGACGTCGGCGGGCGCGGGCACGTATTCGGTCCAGAGACATGCCTGGCCGCCAAGGACATACTTGGCTTCCTCGGGCGAAAGCCCGCGCGTCGGGTCGAAATGGTAGACCGCCAAAAGCGGCAAGTGCGCCGCGTGGCCGGGGCCTCGCCGGTCTTTGTGCTGCATGTAGTTGAAGTAGGTTTCCTGGTTGGGCGTCATCACCACGTGGTGCCCGGCCCGTGCGGCTTCGATGCCCCCTTTGGTCCCGCGCCACGACATGACCACGGCATTCGGGGCCAGCCCGCCCTCGAGGATCTCGTCCCAGCCGATCAAGGCCCTGCCCTTTGAATTCAGGAACCGTTCCACGCGCTTGGTGAAGTAGCTTTGCAGCCCGTCTTCGTCCTTGAGCCCCTCCTGCCGGATGCGTGCCTGGGCGTAAGGGCTGGCCTTCCAGCGGTCGCGAGGCACTTCGTCGCCGCCGGTGTGAATCCAACGGCTGGGAAAGACGTCGATCACTTCGCTGAGCACGTTCTCCACGAACTCGAAGACCTCTTCCTTGCCCGGATCCATGACCTCCTTGGAGATGCCCCAATCGGTCCAGACCTCGAATGGTCCGCCCGTGCTGGAGAGTTCGGGATACGCGGCCAGGGCGGCCTGGCTGTGGCCCGGCATGCTGATCCCCGGCACCACGGTGACAAACCGCTCGTGGGCATAGGCGACGATCTCGCGCAGGTCGTCCTGCGTGAAGTAGCCGCCGTAGCGTGCGAGGTCGCCTCGGCCGTCCGAGTAGTGTTTCTGGGTGCCGGACCGCCAGGCCCCGATCTCGGTCAGCCGGGGATAGCGCCGGATCTGGATCCGCCAGCCCTGGTCGTCGGTCAAGTAGAGGTGGAAGATGTTGAGTTTGCAGGCACTGATGTGGTCGATGTACCGCTTGACGAACTGCTTGTCGAAGAAGTGGCGGGCCACGTCAAGATGCATCCCTCGCCACGCAAACCGCGGCCGATCTTCGATTTGCACGCAGGGGATTGTCCTCGCCGGTTTCGCCGCTGCACTGCCCGCTTCTTCTCGCACGAGCAATTGGCGGAGTGTCTGCACTCCATAGAAAACGCCGGCGGGCCTGGCCGCCCGGATCACCACCGAGTTCGGCCCGACGGCCAGGGCATAGCCCTCGTCGCCGAGTGCCGCATCCGCCGCGGCGCATGAGAGCAGAACGCCGCCTTGCGATTCGCCGCCGGGCTGGACTGTCAATGCATAGCCCGTCTGTTCTTTGATCGCCTGGGCCAGGTGCCGGGCAACTGGGAGCAACGTGTCGGCGTTGTCGCCGACGATAATTCTCGTCTCGGGACTCACAGAGAAGGCTCCCTCGAGCCGTTGGCATTGCACCGGCTTGGGAACAAGCGAAACAGTGTCCTCCCCGGTGGCTGTGAGGGGCAATGCCAGGAACACACCAGCAAGTCCAAACCGCGCGATCATTTTGCTGTCTCCTCGTCGTTGGGCGGGCCTCGCAGGCCGTTTCGTTTCGCAGCCCGGCTGCTCGCCTCGGGCTGCCATTGCGCCGTCACTTGCCTTGACGGTAGCAGCCCGGCTGCTGGTACTCGATTTCTGCCGATCGCTTCACTCCGCGGCTCCGCTCCCCTGCTTGCCTTTCCAGTAGGGACAGAACGGACAATCGCCGCCTACGGGGAAGTCCTCGCCTTCTTCATGCGGGCAACCCATATTGCCTTCGCTCATGCCAATCCGTTCAACGCCGTACTTCTTGAAAAACTTGTCCATCCCCCGGGACACTTTGAGGCTGGTGAGGACGTCCGTTGCCACCCAGCGCTTGAGGATCGGCTCCGCTCCCGGGTGCAAGATGACTCCGGCGACAATCTTCGTGGTCGTCTTGTCGTCCGGACCGTAAAGAGCAACCGTGCCGATGGGGAACCGCGCCTCCGCGGTCGGCTCCTCAACGTCCAATTCGTCCTCCTCGAAATCGTCTTCCTCGAAATCGTCCTCGTCTTTCTCGTCGAACTCCTCTTCTTCGTCCCCGTCCAGGTCGAACTCCTCGTCCTCGATGTCTTCCTCAAAGTATGCACCTGCTTCCCCGTCACGAGCTTCGCATTCCCACAACCAGTAGGTGTAGTCCTCGACGTAGTCGAAGTTGGAATCCTCCTTCGCAACAGCGACGGTCGACAGCGGGACCCGGTATTCCGCAGTGCCTCGGCGTGCCCGGCACTGGATACCTTCCACGGGATCAAGCGGCGGATCGGCAAAACCTTCCACGGTCAGCTTTCCCTGCTCTTTCGGCCCGAGGGACGAGGCGGGCCAGTAATCCGCCTCGAAAGGGAATGAGAGATGTGACCGCAAAAAGCCCAGGAATTGCTGCTGCGTCGGATCGCTGACCTGGGGGAGCGGATCGTCGGAAGTCAATCCAAAGACGGCGCGTACGCGGTCGTCCGGGTCGTCCATCGACAAAGGGCGGGCGGCAAGATCCTGGGGTTGCTCCATCTCAAGCGGCTGCTCGGAAGAGACAGCCTCCAGTTCCCCTTCCTCCAAGAAATGCTCTGCCGATTCCAGATCGTCCTGGCTGCATCGCTTGAAGTAGATCGCGTGGGCTGCCGCCAAGGTCCGCTCGGTCCAGCGGACTTGATAGCCCATCGGAATCAGCCACGCAACGCGCGTCACCGTCGCCTCCCAGCCGCCCAAGGGAATGTCCGGATATCGCGAGTGGACAACTCCCGGTTTCACGCGGACAAGTTGCCCTTCCCCAAAGCTTGCCTCCGGGAGCTGTTTGCCTCGGCGGCGACCCAGCCAGCGCCGGGAAGAGAGGAGATCTCTGTTCACTTGGTCCAGGTCAAACTGCTCGGGATCAAGACCGCCGTACCACTCCACCTTTTCCCCATGATCCTTATGGGCGGGGTCATGGATCGCTTCGACCAGGTTCTCATATCCCCACGGACCGCCACAGTCCTCCGGCGGGCACGCGCGTTTGCCGGCCGTGCAACGAGGATACCGGATACCGGGTTCGGGTTGAACCGTGTTCTCGATCTCAACGGTGTGCCGCCACGAATCGCCGAAGTCGTACTCGTAGACGAATCGGAAACATCGCTTCTCGACAAGCTTGCTGAGCCGCACGCGGCGGGAATCGCGGTATTCATAGGGATCGACATCCCAGCTTCCGTAGTCGGTGTACTGCCTGCCTTCGACCTCGAAGACGTGCACGTGGGCGTCGTCCCATCCCATGCTTACTTGGATGATATCGTGGAGTTCGGAGAGAGAGCAGTCGGTCGTCTGCACTCTCCGCCAGATCGACGGCTGGATGTCCCGGACCGTGATCTTGAGCTGGTAAATCGGGAGACTGGGATCCAGATCCTTGGGTTTAGCCGACTGTGGTACTTTCCGTGCCACCGGTGGTCCTCCCCGGCTAGTCTGTGGATGGGAACACCTGCTATTGTCGCGGCAGGAGCACGGTCATACAAGGCCATCCAGCAGCACCGCCGCCAGGCTCTCAGTCAGCGGCAGACCGGTGCGATGCATTGGGGCAAAAAGGGCGGCTGGACGACTACCCAAGCCTTGGGGGAAGAGGGTGGCGGTTGGCAACTGTCGGCGGTATAGTGCGGATCTCGCCAGTCCACCAGGCAAGGAGCAACCATGACCGAGCAGAACCCGGACCAGCCCGCCCTCCAGGCACCCACGAGTGGGCGGACGAACAAGCGCTTGCCTTCTAAGTGGCTTTGGATGGTACTGGTCCTCTTGCTCCTGCTCATCGCCGTCTTCCAGACAACGGACTTGATCGGCGATCACGGCAGCGCCAACGTGGCCAGTTGGCTGTTGGCGTTTCTCGCGGTGGTGACGCTCGCGGTCTGGTTCCTGCTGCTCAGCGGCTACCGCCGGCGAGTCCGCGCCCTTTCGCTGATCGGGGTGCTCCTTTCGATCGGCGTGGCGGCGGTCCTGTTTCGCGTGGAACGTATCAGCGGCGAACTCGTTCCAGAGTTCGCTTTCCGTTTCGCGCTGAAACCGGATGAGCGGATGCCGTGGCCGGCGCCGGGCGGCTTCGCCCGGAAGCCGAACGCCCCGGTGGACCTGCTGACCGCGACCCCCCTGGATTTCCCTCAGTTTCTCGGCCCCGGCCGCAACGCGTCGGTCGACCACGTCGAGTTGGCCCGAGACTGGGCGACGAGGCCGGCCAGGCTCGTTTGGAAACGGGAGATCGGGGCGGGATGGTCGGCCTTCTCCGCCGTGAACGGCTTTGCGGTGACCATGGAACAACGCGGGGAACTGGAAATGGTCACCTGCTATCGCATCGACACAGGTGAACTGGAGTGGGCCCACGCGACCGCCGCGCGCTACGACGCGATCAGCGGCGGCGTCGGGCCGCGGAGCACCCCGACAATCCACGAGGGACTGGTCTACGCCTTGGGCGCCACGGGCCACCTCCTGTGTCTCGACGGCGCTACGGGCAAGTGCCGCTGGCGAAAGAACCTCCTGAAAGAATACGGAGTCTCGCCTGAGGAAGAATCCGCAACCCTGCCGTGGGCGCGGTCGAATTCACCCTTGATCGCCGACGATCTGGTGATCGTTCCCGCCGGCGGTCCCAAGCAGGGCCGCAAGGTCTCTTTGGCCGCCTACAACAAGCAGACCGGCGATCTTGTCTGGGAAGGAGGCAATCGCCAGATCAGCTACAGTTCGCCGGCGCTGGCGACGCTCGCGGGCGTCCGGCAAATCCTCAGCGTCAATGAAGACTCGGCGAGCGCGCACGACGTGACCACCGGTCGCGTGCTCTGGGAGCATCCCTGGCCCGCTCACAGCAATGCCGATCCCAACGTCTCGCAACCCGTTGCGGTCGGAGGCGATCGCGTGCTGCTTTCCAAAGGCTATGGCCAAGGGGCGGCACTGCTGCAAATCGGTCGCAGTGCCGACGGCGCCTTCACCGTGCAGACGCTCTGGAAGAATCCCAAGGTCTTGCGGACCAAGTTCGCCAACGTGGCGGTGAGGGACGGCTATGCCTACGGGCTGTCCGACGGCATTCTGGAATGCGTGGATTTGCAGACCGGGCAGAGGATTTGGAAGGACGGCCGCTACCGCCACGGCCAGATCCTTGGGGTCGCGGGGCTGGTGCTCGTGCTGGCCGAGTCGGGCGAGGTCGTGCTCGTGGAGGCATCGCCGGAGCGGCCGAACCGCGTCTTGGGCCGGTTTCAGGCGATTGAAGGCATGACCTGGAACAACATCGCCCTGTATGGCCCGTACCTGCTTGTGCGAAACGCCGAGCAGGCGGCCTGCTACGAGCTGCCTGTGGAGGCCTCACTTTAGCCTCTCGACCAGCCGGTCTACCGCAGCCGTGATCCGGTCCTGAATGTCGGGGCACCAGCGGACCGCGGGCAGCCCATAGACAGGGAACGCACCGGCCTGGTAGCCGCCTTCCTCCCACACGCGCCGCGACGGGATGTAGGCCATCACGTCGTTCGTATAGCCTGCGACCCAGGTATCCGGGCCATATTGCTTCTTCAGCAGGAGGGCATAGTCAACCGCCACCTCGCCGCCCAGTGCGATCCACCACTGGTTTTCCCCCAGCCTCCACGCCTGCACCGGGTACTCGGGATAGGCGACGGCGAGTGTCCGGCCTTGATCTAGCGCCTTGAGCAGGCGTTTGGCCCAGCGACTTTCGTACCCGCTGCTCTCGGCCGTCTTTTCGAGGTATTCGCGTGTGGCTTGCTCGAAGTCCAGTTTCACGAACTCAAAGGCCATCTTCAACTGCGGCGCGACCGGCCGCATGGGTCCGTCGAGCGCTTTTCGGACACTGGCGGCCAGTTCGGCGGCCATTTTCTTGCACTGCTGGAGGGTCCCTCGCGGTGCGGCGCTTTGGTCGCTGCCGCACCCCTGGAAGAACATTGCCTGGATCTCGGGCGCCGCCCCCTCCAATTCGGCCAGGGCGAAGCCGGCGTAGTCGCCCGAGTAGTGGTAGCCATATTCCTGCATGGTCATCGCCGACGTATGTGCGGCATAGCCGCAGACGACGGTGTGCAGTTTGCCGTCTGGAGTCCGCACTGCCAGGACCGGAACGGCGAAATCGGATGGCCCCTTGGGGGCAATGCCCTTGGCGAGCATGTCGGGCAGTTCCCGCTCGTTGTTCGTGCGGCGGTTCACCGCGAACCGCGCTTCACCCTGTCCGGCCCAGAGGGTCGCCGGAGTCCGCCGTGAAGCCGCCTCGGCGACAGTGTCTACCACGAGTTTTTCCAGCCGCACGGAGTACTCTTCGATCAGAGCTCGCTGGGTATCGTCCAGGGGGTAGATGTCCTGGAGCGCATCGCGTAGGACAGGTCCCGAATGAGTGTGCGAAGTGGTGAGCATCAACTGCGCGCGGTCCAGCCCGCATCGCCGCTTGAGCTCGCGGCAGATCGAGTCATAGATGTTTTTGGGGTAACCGACCAGGTCGGCCGTCGCGACAACGCCGACATGCCCTTGCGCGTCTTCCAAGGCCAGTGCCTTGACCCACAGGTCTTGAAGCACTCCTTCGGCCGGCCGGGTCCGCGCGCCGAACCCTGCCATCCAGAACGGTTTCTCGGGCGTAATCTTCGCGCGCGCCGCACCGACCTTCCAGCCGGGTGGCTCGGCCGCGACGGACCGGCTGACCGCCAGCCCCAGGGCAAGTCCGAAAACGACAGCACCCAAGCGCTGAAATCGGTTCATTCCATTGCTCCTTCTGACGGATCATGCCGGACGGACTACGTTCCGGCGCACCAACAGACTATTATGGATTCGCTCTAATCCCGCAGGCCGGCGATGTAGCGTTCGGCGTTCTCGTGGTAGATCTTGCGGAGCACGTCGTCGGGCAGGTCCAGGCCGCAGAGCTTCCAGCGCGTGTAGACGCCGAAACGCCCGATGTAATCCGGGTAGTCGAAATATTCGTCGCGGGTCTCCAGCACCCGGTAATAGCACCGGTAGGCCTCGGGCGAAACGGGCATGTCGAGGCCAAAGAGGATTCTGTCCTGGTACTTCACAAAGAAGTCGTGCGCGGTATACGGCTGTCTGCCCAGCTCGTCGATCCGGGCGGAGAAGTCGATGATCACGTTGGGATAGGTGTCCAACAGCTCGCCCACCGAGGCCAGATTCTCCGGGTGGTTGGCCACGTGCGGCAGGAGGAACCGCGTCTTGGGATGGTCGCCGATCATCCGGTTCCGCTGGCGCAGCAGCTCGGCTTTGGAAAAATGCGATCCGACGAAGCTCCAGCCGGGGAACTGCTGGAGCGTCAGGTAGTGCTCGTTGTGCTCGTCGATCGGATCGAAGAACGCCATGGGATCCGAGACGTGGATCAGCACCGGCACGCCGCGCTCGCCCGCGCGCTGCCAGATCGGGTACAACCGTTGGTCGTCGACGCGGAGCATTTCGCCGCCGCGGTCGCGGAAGAAGAGGCCAAGCTCCTTGGTTACTTTCAGCCCGCAGGCCCCCTTGGCCAGGTCCTCTTCAAAGTGCTCGATGCACCGCTGGACCCAACCGTCGTCGGTGAGCAGGACCGGATCGCCCCACTGCGCGAAATCGGACATGGTGAAGGCGGCGAAGCGACCGGGATAACGCTTCACGTAACCGTCGAGGAAGATCTCCAGCGGGCGGCGAGCGATCGTGTAGGTGTTGTTCTCCAGCGGCAGGGTGACGTTGCCCGTGACGTTCAGCCACCGTTTGACGCCGACCGCATCCATCACTTCGATCAGCTTCTCGGCCGCCAGTTCGCCGAAAAGGTGGTTGTGGGCGTCGATCACCGGGAACCGCGGTTTCTCGGGAATGCGAGGCTGGAGATTCAGGAGACACTTGGGCTTGTAGTCTTTCAGCAGGACCTGCTTCACGGCAGAGTTCATAGACGGTCTCTTCTTTCGTTAACCGCGGACGGAGCGAAGCTTCTCAAGAAACGGGTCGATTTCTCCCGGGCCGTCGAGCACTCCGATCTCGACCTGCGATTTCCATTGCCCGCCCGGCGCAAGGCTCGGCAGCAATCCCCGCCCGCGCAGTTCGGCCCGGTTCTCGCAGGGAGCGTTGCACGGCTCGATGGCCACCACATAATCTCCCTCCGCCAGCATCTTCCACTGGTTCAGGTAGGGAAGCGACCGCACGTCGAATCGCACGTAAAGGCCCAGGCCGCCGGCCAGCTCCGGATTGACCAGCGCCGCCCAGGCGTCTCCGCGATCGTCACCCGCCATCGTATGCAGGAAGTTCTCCTCGGCAAAGCCCGGCGCCGGCGCCGAACACTCGTGGAAACGCCCCAGCCCCTCGGCCGACCGGGCATCGCACGGTTCCGTCTTGCTCGCGGTGACCACGACGCGGCTTGCCTCGTCCAGGAGCGGAAACCCGGCATTGACGTGATAGAGGATCGTAAACGGCGACGTCTTGTAGCCGAAATTCTCCACGACGTCCGAGACGACGAGCGACTTGCGCCCGATCGCCGTCGTGATCGTCCGGGTGAGGCGGAGCTTGTCGCCGAAGAGCACGGCCTCCTCGACCGTGCCGGTCAGTTCCACCACATAGTCGTCGCCATCCCAGCGAGAATTGTCGCGGAACTGACCGACGGGCGAGGTCGCATAGCGGCCGTGCAGGCCGAGTTCCTCGTCGGCATCCTTGCCCGGCGGCCCCAGATAGGTCAGGCCGCACGTGGTCAACAGCCCGCCGAAAAAGGTCCGGAGCCAGCCGGGGCCCTGCGGTTCGTAATAGGCGGGGTGGGCCTCGCCGGTGGGCGTGAGGTAAACGAGGTTCAACCCGCGAAAGCTGGCCAACGAGATGTCCATCCCGCGGTCGGGCAACACCGTGAAGCGGAATCCGCTTCCCGTGTCGACGTCTACCGCCGCCACGCCCTTGGAACGGCCGTCGTTCAGCGTGGAATGCCGGGCGCCGCCCAGTTGGGCGGGATTGCCCACGCGGCGAAGCAACTCGGTTCGCGTGTAGTTGCGGCCGGAGAGGTTCATCGGTTCGTCTCTACGGCAGGACCAGGTGAATATCCGTCAGCTCGCAGAAGTGGATCAGGTCGCCGTAGAGGTGCTCCCCGTAGCCCAGGCAGGCGTACTCGTTCGTCCAATTCTGGAGCATCTCGTCGATGTCGCAATGCGCGGTGACGAAGCCGTGCGGCCAGAAGGGGATGCCGCATTCCAACTGCCGCTTCCCCAACTGGTCGGCGGGCGGCTCGAAGACCGAGCAACGGGTGAGCACCATGGTGAAGTGGCCGTTGACGCGGCCGAGTCGGGCGAGCACGCCTTCGCCCACCTTGCAGACGAGCTTCACCGACAGCCCGCCCGCCTCGCCTTCCGTGGGGATGCCGTGCTCGGCAAATCCCGCCGGGCCAAGCTTCGATGCCAGCGAGGGCGGGCAGGCCCCGTCGCCGATGATCTTGATCTCGTTGGTTTCCTTGTCGATGTGCTGCAGGTCGCCGTAGTAGACCGGCTCGTTGCTCAGTTTCGTGAGCAGAAGCACGGTCAGGGCCGTGTTGAAATCGCCCAGCGTCGACGTGCCCACGCCGTCTTCCAGCATCATGCTTTGGGCAAAGCAGGTGGCGCTGTAGTCGTCGCCGAGGCCGGGGAACGACTGGATCGTGTAGAAGTCCCAGCGGTTCTTTTCGACGAGCTTCTTGATCGCCAGGTAGAGCCGCATCGACCGCTCGTTGACCACGTTGAGCTCGGGCAGACCGCCGAAGAGCTTCTTGATCCGCGGATGCAGCGCGGCGAGTTCGCCCTGGCTGATTTCCTGGGCGGCGCGGATCAACTCGGTGGTGTCGCGCGAGTCGATATCGATGCCGAACTCCCGCATCCACTGGCTGGGATCGGCGACGCCGCAGGTCTGGCCCATGCCCCGCCCGCCGAAGGTGCCGATCGTCGACATGTTGAGCCAGTTCTTCATGTGGCAGGCGCGGCAGAAGCTGGCGATCCCGGCAACCTCGTCCGGGTCGTCGGCGGGCCCGTAGACGAACTTGTGGTCGATTCCCACCTCGTACAGCGCCCCGTGCAGCACAAGTCCGCCGACGGGCCGCCAGCCCTGCGAGCCCGGATGCGTCCAGATGAGCACTCCCTTGCCGGTCATCGCGAAGTCGCGGATGGCGGCGATCATGTGGGCGGACCATACCCACGTGCCTGAAAACAGGACCACGCAATCGACCTTGTCGTCGTTCTTCATCTTCTT
>JABWBD010000283.1 GCA_013360685.1 Pirellulales bacterium | reverse complement strand
ATCCACAACCAAGCAGGTCGGCTTTTTTTCCGAAGCCACACAGCCATACGCTCCAACGACAGAGCCGTATACCCAAACAACGCAAGCATACGCCCAAACAACACAGGCATACGGCGAAAACTCGCAGTCATGGGGGGATTCAAACAGGGCGAATGAGGCGGATACACCGAGCCGCAAGCGCTTGTCTACCCAGATCCGCAATAGCCTTGATGGTTATCCAACCTACCACGAGATGCGGCTCTGGCTTGAACTGGCCCAAGCGCTCGAACAGCAGATCCTTCAACAAGAGCGGATGTTGCGTGAACAATCCGCACGCTTGGGGACGGCAAACAAGCCTCCAAGCATATCCTCTCTGACGACCGAACCATCGACCTTTTCGCCGCCGCTTCCCACCGTTCCTCGACGCGCTCGACAACGCATCCATACGTCCCCTGCACAGATGGCCCTCTTCCAAAAAAAGCGTTGATGATGCCTTAATGGGGTGGGATTTGTTGTTCTTAGATCGCTACGCAATCGAAGGCATCGTCATGATCAAACAACGCATGGTTTCTGTGTTCTCAATGGTTTCTCCTTTTGGTCTGAGCTTTCTGCTCGGTTTTCTGGTGCTTTCCACAAGCCATTGCACCACCAATCCGCCAAGCGAACAAGTGCAAGAAAACGCATCGACCGAACCGACGCAAGAAAAAAGCGCGGAAGCGGTGGCAGAGCAAAGCACCGATAGCACAAACGAACCCGCACAAGACGCTGGAGAACCCGTCCCCGAGATCGAAGACAAACGCCCGCCTCGCCTCTGCAAGACCCCCAAAGCCTTGACCGCAACAGGGCCTTACTTTCGGAATATCGCGGGCGAGATGGGGCTCGGTGACGGACAGGTGGATCGCGCCGTTCTCGTAGCGGCAGCCGGTGACGGCGCGAAGCACGTTCCACGAGTCCGCGGAAAGCGCCGTCGCCTCGGGGGTCTGCAAGGAGAACTCGATGACGTGTTCGCCGCCGAGGCGGGCGATCAACTCCCTGGGAGAGCCGATCGCGATGATGCGGCCGCGGTCGACGATGGCGACCCGGTCGCAGAGGCGCTCCGCTTCCTCCATGTAGTGCGTGGTCAAGACGGTCGTGCGGCCTTGGCGGCGGCACTCGGCAATGATCTCCCAGACCTGGCGCCGCGAGTGCGGGTCGAGGCCGGTGGTCGGTTCATCGAGAAAGAGGATCGCGGGATCGCCGACCAGGGCAACCGCAACCGCCAGACGCTGCCGCTGGCCGCCGGAGAGGTTCTTGATCCAGGCGCCGGTCTTGTCCTGGAGTTCCACGCGCGCCATGGCGATTTCGGGGTCGATCCCTGCCCGGTAGAAGCTGCGGAACAAGGTGACGGTTTCCCGCACGGAGAGCTTGTCGGAGAAGCGGGTCTCCTGGAGGGAAATGCCGATGCGTTGGCGGATGGCGTCGGCGCTGTCGCGCCATCGCATGCCGAGGATCTCGATCGTGCCACTGGTCGGCCCCAAGAGGCCTTCGAGCATTTCGATCGTCGTGGTTTTTCCCGCGCCGTTCGGCCCGAGCACCCCGAAGCACTCGCCTTCCTCCACGGCGAGATCAATGCCGCGGACGGCTTCAACCGGCGGCTTGCCGGGATAGGTTTTCTTGAGCTCGGTACAGCGAATGGCGAGAGGCATGTATGCGGGGCGTGGGGCACAGCCGAGAGCAGGGGGAATTTCCAGCAGCCTCGGCTGCCGGTACCGCTTCAGTTTAAGGGTTTTGCGTTTTCGATGCCAGCCTCGGGGCTCTTGCAGGACAGCGTTCCGAGGTAGGGAGCCGGGAGGTGAGAATAGACACTCAACTCCCCTGGAGGTCGGCTGCGGCGGGAGGCTGGTGGGCCTGCGGGCGATGCGGCGTCAAGGCGTCCTTGAGGGGCGCGAGTTGCCGCTTAAGATCGTGAAGGCCATCGGAAAGGCTGTCCAGGTTGCCGGCCCGAGCCAGTTGTTCGACGCGGCGGGTGGCTTCCCCAGCGCGGGCCGCGCCCAGATAAACCACTGTCCCCTTGAGCCGGTGCGCGGCACGGTGGGCCTCCTCGGCATTGCCGAGCTCGATCGACGCACGGATTTGCTCCATGAGAACGTCGGCCTCTTCGAAAAAGCATCCCACCATTTTCTGGAATATCTCGTACTTGCCATAGCACCTGGCAATCGCTTCATCGAGATCCAAGACCTTGACTGGAACTGCGGACGCGCTAGGTCCGGCCTCCCGAACGGACTGCTGCTCCTCGCCCGCCGCCGGCTGAGGTGGTTCGATCGGTTGTTTGCCGGACGGAAGGCCGCCGGCGATCCCCTCGACCAGTTCGATCAATTCGTCCGCCTGGATCGGCTTGCTGAGGTAGGCGTTCATTCCGGCCGCCAGGCATCGTTCCTGGTCGCCCTTGAGCGCGTGGGCCGTCATGGCAATGATGGGCACCCAGGCCTTCTTCGGGTCCGCCCCTTTGCGGATCTCGGCCGTCGCTTGAAATCCGTCTATCACCGGCATCTGGACGTCCATCAGGACGACGTCGAATTCCCGTGTTTGGAGTAATTCCAGGGCCTGCCGTCCGTTCTGGGCGATTTCCACCGAGTGGCCCCGCGCTTCGAGCAGATAGACCACGAGCTTCTGGTTTGCCGGCGTATCCTCGGCGAGCAGGACCCGGAGTGGTCGCCAGGCGGCCGCGGCGGTTGGCAGGGGCCCGTCCGGTCTTGGGACCGGGACGGCCGATGGGCAGAGGGCTTCGGTGACGGCAGTCAGGAGACTCGACTGGGATATCGGCTTCTCCACGCACTTTGCCCCCAGCTCCTCGCAGCGCCGCGCCGCGGATTGCCGCTCGACCGGCGAAAGCATCAGGATGACCGCACCGGAGAGCTTCGGATCGTTTTTCACCCAGCCAGCCAGTGCGAACCCGTCGATGCCCGGCAGCATGGCGCTGGCGAGCACGATCGGATAGCAACGTCGCTCGGCCGCCGCCTCGTGCAGTTTGGCCAGCGCCATAGGAACGTCGGCCACGGCATCCGGCTTCATCGACCAATGAGCCAGGATCCGCTCCAGGGTATGGCGGCTGGTGCCGTTGTCTTCCACGACCAGGATCGGGACGCCGCGAATCTGCTCGCGGGCCGCGTGAAGCGTGTCCGGTTCCGGGCCCGTTTCCGGCAGGCGCGCGAAGCGGACGGTAAAGTGGAATGTGCTTCCGGAGCCGAGCCTGCTACGAACGCCCAGGGTCCCACCCATCAATTCGACCAGCTTGCGGGAGATGGCCAGCCCCAGTCCTGTGCCGCCGTACTTGCGGGTCGTCGAGGCGTCGGCCTGCGTGAAGGGGGCAAAGATCTTCTCCTGGTCTTCCGGTGAGATGCCGATGCCGGTGTCGGTTACGGCAAACTCGAGGCAGGTCTCGTCGGCGGCGCTCCGGGCGACTCCGACGCGGAGCACCACCTGTCCGTTCTGGGTGAACTTGATCGCGTTGCCCAACAGGTTCGTGAGGACCTGCCGCAATCGCATGGGATCGCCGACCAGCCGTTCGGGCACCTGGGACGGCACGTCGGTAATCAGCTCCAGTCCCTTCTGATAGGCACGGAGTCCCAGCGACTTGACGGTCTTCTCCAGCAAGGGGCGAAGGCGGAACTCGGCCGCTTCGAGCTGCAGCCGGCCCGCTTCAATCCGGGAAAGGTCGAGGATCTCGTTCAACAGCTCCAGGAGGGTGTCTGCCGACTCTTTGGCCGTCTGGAGACAATCGCGGACTTTGGGCGCAAGCTCTTCCCCGAGGGCCAGTTCCGTCATTCCGAGGATGGCGTTCATCGGGGTCCGCAACTCGTGGCTCATGTTGGCCAGGAACTGGCTCTTGGCGCGGTTGGCCGCTTCGGCCGCCTCTTCGCGCTCCGCCAGTTGTCGCTCGAGCCGCTTGATGGCGTCGATGTCGGTACAGGTGCCGAACCAGCGCGCGATCCGGCCGTCCTCGTCGCGGATTGGCCGGGCGCGCCCCAGGAACCAGCGGTACGAACCATCCGCCAGGCGAAAACGGTACTCGCCTTCAAAAGGCTCCCCGCTCTCGACCGACGCTCGCCACCCGGCAACGGTCGGCTCCCGATCCTCCGGATGCAGGGCCACCGACCACCCCGCTTCCACGGCCGCTTCGACGGCCAGGCCCGTGTACTCGCAGAAGCGTGGATTCGCGTATTCGGTGGAGCCGTCGGCGCGGCAGGTGAAGATCACGTCGGGCACCATTTCCGCCAGGACCCGAAACCGTTGTTCGCTCTCACGCAGGGCCTCTTCCGCCCGCATTCGCTCGGTCACGTCGGCGGTCATTCCGATCAGACGCTTCAGATGCCGCTTGTCGTCGAACATTCCGCGCGCGGTTTCTTCCAGGATGACAACACCGCCATCGGGGCGGACGACGCGGTAGGCCACGGTGTAGGTCTCGGCCCCGGGACGAAGGGCATGGACGATCCCGACAAACCGCTCGCGGTCTTCGGGATGCACGCGCTGGAAGTAGTTCCGGCCGGAATCGCAGGTGATCTGGTCGTCTTGGACGCCGAGGATCTCGGCGCAGTCCACCGAGCGGATGACCCGGTCCGTGGCGACGTCCCACTCGAACGCAAAGCTGCGGCCCACGCGGAGGGCCTGCCTGAGACGTTCGTCCCGTTCCTGGAGGGCCCGCTGGTTTTCGCGGAGTTCGCGAAACAACAGGCTATAGGGCGTGCGGAGGCTGACCTCGATGATCGCCTTGTAGATCAGGAGGAAAGCAACAACCTTGAGAATATGCCCCACGAAGTTGGAAAAACCGTACGCGCTGACGTAGAACGTGAAGGCGAGCTCCGAGGCGACGGTGACCGCAGCCGCCGTAACCAGCATGCGGAGAACCTGCGGGTGGAACTCGCGCCGGTGGCGGAGGAGCAGGCCGATGGCGGCCAGGAGCATCAGGCAGATCACGTATTCACTAACGACTTTGAAGGGTGTGAGCCCGACCCCTTCCTCGAAGCAGGCAGGGAAGATCCGCCAAGAGAAGATCGACGCAAGCACCAGCGCAACAATGCCGGCGTAGGCCGAGAGCAGCAGGCCCACCGGCGGTTTGCGCCTGAGAAACAGGGGCGCTGCCAGAAGCGAACCTGCTTCGAGATACCTTGCGGCGATCCAGAGTTGCGTGGGCACGTTGGCTGTTTCGTCGGGAATAATCCCGACGCCCTTGTAGGCCAAGGCGTGGACGAGATCGATGGCCGCGACGAAGATCCAGGCCACCGCGAGGAAGAGGAAATAGCCGTTCTCCAGGAACCGCCGCGTGTTCCAAAACACCAGGAACACGGCGCAAGCCACCGCCACGCAGGCAAGCTCGGCGAGGGTGTGGAACAGAAGGTAGTTGTGGAGGCTCGTGGCATACAGACCGCCAAGAACGGCCGACGCGCCGGCCGGACCGGAGCCACTCAGAAACCACTTCCACCAGTAACCTCCGTTCCCGCTCACACGTCCCCCTTCGGTCTTCGTGACTCCATTGCGCCAAGCTCTTCAGACTACCGAAACCGGCAGGAATCCGCAACGACGCACTTCGTGTGCGGCATGATTTTCCGGCTCGACGGCCTGGGAAGGCCGTCCCCCAGAAAACGCCGAGCCGAACACGTAAGAACGGAAAGGCGAAGAAAGTGGGCGGGGCACAGAGTGGCCCGCCTGCACACGGGATCAGTTGGTTTCCACGAGTGCGCCGCCGGTCAAGTCGTTCACGGGATTGCCGGGCAAGGGGAGGATCTTGTGCTGCTCGACAAAACCCGCCAGCTTCTGCGATGCGCCGGGCTCCTGGAGCTTGCGAAGGGCCTTGGTTTCGATCTGCCGGACACGCTCGCGGGTAACGGAGAAGATCTTGCCGATCTGGGAGAGGGTGTAACAGTGGCCGTCGGCCAACCCGTAACGGTGGCGAATGATTTCCCGCTCGCGGTAATCGAGCAGTTTCAGTGCATCGGCGATCCGGGAGCGGAGGAGTTCCCGGTTCATTTCGTCGAGCGGGTCGTCCTGCCGATGGTCGCGGAGGAGGTCGCCGATGCTGCACTCGTCCTGCCCGGCAACGGGCTGGTCCAGGGACAACGGCGGCCGATTCATCCGCATGGCGCGGTTGGCCTTGGCCACGGAGACCTCGGCGGCTTCCGCCATCTGTTCGAGGGAGGGTTCCGAATTGTTTTCCTGCACGAGGGCCTGGCTGACCGAACGGACCCTGCTCATGGTCTCGATCATGTGGATGGGGACGCGGATCGTGCGGCTCTGGTCGGCGATGGCCCGCGTGATGGCCTGGCGGATCCACCACGTGGCGTAGGTGGCGAACTTGTACCCGCGGGCGCATTCGAACTTGTCGACCGCGCGCATCAGTCCCGTGTTTCCCTCCTGGATGAGATCGAGGAAGCTGAGGCCGCGGTTGCGATAGCGCTTGGCGATCGAGACGACGAGCCGGAGGTTTCCGGCGGCGAGATATCGGCGCGCGTCTTTGAGCTGCTTTTCGACGGCGGCCAAGCGGTCGATCCGTTTGCGGAGCGTGGTCGGGGACTCGAGGGTCTGGATCATGAGGCGCCGGAGTTGCCGCCTGAGTTCGCGGGCGGCTGGAGCGGTGTTGCGGTCGCCGCCCAGGTCGCCGAGACGGCGGGCGAGACTGTCCATCTCGCGAGAGATGCCCTTGAGCTCATCCAGGGAACATTGAAGGCGCTGGCATCGCAGTCCGAGTTCCTCGACGAGGACCGCGGCGCGGGCACGCCGGGAGGCGAGCCGCCGCCAGGCACTGCGGCGCTGGGCAAGGGGCGTGGAGCGGCTCATGACGACGGCGAAGTCCCGCCGGTTCTGCTGGAGCATGTGGCGGAGGGTGCGGAGATTGGGGCCGATCAGGGCAAGAATCCGCCGCTTTTGAGGAACATTGGTCATGGAGACGTCGAAGGCCCGCTCCATGCGTTCCTCGCCATCGACAATATCCTCGAAGAGGCGAACGGCCGCCACGAGGGCGTGGTCTGTGGACAAGATGCCGGTGCGAAACCGTTTGCGAAAACGCTCGATCTCGATGGCGGCCGCGATCTCTTCGCGACGCGTGAGCAGCGGTGTGTCGCTCATCTGTTCCAGGTACATCCGAACAGCGCCGACCTCGAGATTCTCCACGCCTGACTCCTTGCTACTGGCTTCCGGTTTGGGCGCCGCGTTGCGCCGCGGGCCGGGACAAGACCGCGGGACAGCGGCAGCGGATCCATCAGAAATGGAGGGTTATCCGCGGCACTGCCGTCCGATCCACCCATTGCGGCGGGTTGTGCGCGGCCGAGAACTCGTCGGCCGGGCTGGACGCCGCAATCGAGGGACCGAAGATAAGTTGGTTGGAACTGCCGTGGCCGGCGCCCACCCTGACAGTGCCGCAGATGCCTCTCTCTATCGCAAATACGCGGATGGCCGGGAATTGGTTGCGTGGAACAAGAGGGTTCTGGCGGTTTTTTTTCGTGTGGTCATTGGTCATTGGTCATTGGTCCGGGGCGGAGCTGGTGGTTTGTGGGGTTGCTGGGGGCCGTCGGGGGGCAACCCCCGGTATGATCAGGCGGCTTTGAGGGGTGTCTTGAGGTTGAGAGAAACGGAGATCGAAGATGCCCAGGCCCCATTTCCCGAAGCGGGAGAGGGGAGTGAAAGTTTTCCGGTTGAGACGAGAATTTTGATTAAGAAGAGTTTAAGGGCGAGAGGGCGGTGTGCCGATAAAGGTCCGCGGACGATGATCAGTCATCGTATAGCCATACGGGGGGGCACCCGTCGCTATCGAGTCAAGATTCCATGGCGCCAGCAACAGAGCACCTCGCCACCGGTCGGCCCCGATCGTCCAAGTTTCCGTTTGCAGCAGGGATCCTTGTTCTTCTGGCCGCACCGGCCCTGGGAACGTCGAGGGCTGCTGCCCAAGACGCCGATTCGCGGATACCGCCTTGGCAGCGGAGACCCGTGACCCAGACCATCCAAATCTCGCCGGTAACCACGTACAGTCCCGCCCGGGTGGCAGCGCCGAGCGCGCCGCAGCCGACTGCCAAGCCGGTGGTTCAGAAGAGCGCGGTCAGTCGAGGGAGCCGCACGCAGCGGGTCTCGCAAGCCGGCTACACGGAACCGAGCACCACAGTTGTCGAGGGCGGACCGGAAGAGGTCTATTACGAAGGCGGCGGTCCGGCGGCAGGTCTTTCGCCGATCGCGGACCACGCTGCGCCGTGCGAGGACTGCGGTGTCCCGGGAGTGGAGATGTACGACGGGGATTGGGGCCCCGGCGACACGTATGGCGGCAGCGGGTTCGTGCCGTGGTGGGGATTCGCACCCGGGCGGCTCTGGGTCCGCAGCGAATACCTGCTCTGGTGGACCGAAGGCGCCCATTTGCCGCCGCTGGTGACGACAAGTCCGCAGGGTACGTCCCAAACCAACGCGGGCGTCCTGCCCGGGGCGACGGTGCTGCTGGGGAACGAGGAGATCAACAGCGGCAGTCGATCCGGCGGGCGGATCACGTTCGGGCTGCGGCCCAACGGGTGTAGTCCGTGGGGCATCGAGACGAGTTACATGCGGTTGGGGAACGAGTCGACGTTTTTCGCCGCGGAGGGCGAAGGAGGCAGACCGATCCTGGCCCGGCCGTTCAATTTCGTCTGGAACAACGATCCGGACAACCCCGGCGGCGACGAGAATGGACCTGCGGCACACCTGATCTCATTTGCCGACGCACAAGGCACGCTTTTCGAGGGCGCGGTGGCGGTCGAGTCATCGACGACCCTGCAGGGGGTGGAACTACTGATGCGGCGAAGGGTGTCCGATTGGTGCACCGGCGGCGTGGACCTCGTGGCCGGCTGGCGGTACTGGCGGCTGGACGACGACCTGATCATCCTGGAATCGGTCGACCGCTTGCGCGCTCCCACGGCAACCGTTGCCCTGACCGACGTATTTCAGACCGAAAACCGGTTCAACGGCGGGGAACTCGGAGTCATCGCGGACGCACAATGGTGCCGCTGGTCGTTCGAGGGACTGTTGAAAGTGGCGATCGGCAGGACGGAATCGGAAGTGACGATCGACGGGAGCACGGTGACCACGAGCGGCACGCCGCCCGTGGACGCCACGTCGCCGTTCGGGCTGCTTGCCTTGCCGTCGAACATCGGGACGTACCAGGAGGAGGAGTTCGCGATGGTGCCCGAGTTCGGGCTTTCGGTCGGATACGACCTGACGTGCCGCTTGCGGCTCACATTCGGGTACACGCTGGTCTATTGGGGCCAGGTAGCGCGGGCGGCGGACCAGATCGACCTGGATTTGAACCTGCCGGTTGAAGGGGAACAGACCGGTCCAGATCGTCCGGTGTTCCCGTTCGCCACGACCGACTTCTGGGCGCAGGGGATGAACTTCGGCCTGGACTTCCGGTTCTGACGCACGGCGGAGCGGGCTAGCCCGACTTTACAAGTTACGAAAAGCAGTTTGTTCTAAGTGCTTGGTTTGACGGGACTTGCGGTGAGGCGATATGCCCTAAGAATTCGATGCATTTTGCCCTGTTTTTTGGTATTTGATGAAATGTTGGTATGCCATAAATTGTGCGTTCCCGCCGTCAAGCAAGGAGGAACGCCATGGAACGCTTGGAAACAAAACAGGTCAGCGGGCACACGTATTATTACTACTCCCGGTGGGCCAAGGTAGATGGCAAGTGCCGTAGGGTCTGGCAGAAGTACCTCGGCAAGCTCCAAGACATCGTCCAGGCAGTCGAAGGCGGGGGACCTGCGCCCCAGTACGCCGAGGTCTTCCAATGGGGACTGCCCCAGGCCTTGTGGAATGAATGTTGCCGGGCCGAGGTGGTCTCGCACGTCGACCGCGAATGCCCCAAACGCAACCAAGGACTTTCCACGGGGGAGTACTTGGCCATTGCCGCCCTCAACCGGGCGATCTGTGCGCGAAGCAAACGCTCCCTCTGGGATTGGTTCTCCCAGACCACGTTGTTGCGACATTTCCCGCAGGCCAACGCCAGCCGGTTGACGTCGCAACAGTTTTGGAACCACATGGACCGGATCCCCGAAACGTCCTGCGGCAACATCTGGCGAAACATGCTCAAGGGCATGCTCGAACGTGAGGAGATCTCCTTGGAATCCATTTGCTATGACGGCACGAACTTCTACACGTTCATCGACACCTTCAACATCCGTTGCGACTTGGCGCGTCGCGGGAAGAACAAGCAAGGACGGGCCAACCTGCGACAAGTGAGTTACGCCTTGTTTTGCTGCGAGGATGGCCAGCTGCCGTTGTTCTACGATCTTTACGAAGGAAACCGCAACGACGCAAAGCAGTTTCCGCGGATGCTGCGGGCGTTTCACGCCTTCTTGAAACAGATTGCGGGCCCGGGGGCGCCTCTTCCGGAAACGACTCTGATCTTTGACAAGGGGAATAACTCGAAGGACAACTTCGCGCTGGTCGACGAGTTGGACTTGAAATTCGTCGGTTCGGTGAAGCCCGACGAACATAAGGACCTGGCAGAGATCCCCAATGATGACGCGCGTTTCGTGGACTGCGGGAGTGCCCGATTGGAAGGGACGAAAGCGTTTCGCACCACCAAGACGGTGTATGGGCGGGAGCGCACCGTGGTGGTGACGTATAACCAAAACTTGTTCGACGCCCAATGGCGGACCGTCCAAAACGACCTGGCGAAAGCGTTCGAGACGCTCTCGGCGATGCGTCAGCGTCTGGAGGACCGGCGAACCGGCATTCTCCGCGGTGGTCAGGCGCCAACGGCGGCCAGCGTCGAAAAGCAATGTCGTGAAGCCTTGAGCCGGCAACACTTGAAAGCCTTAGTCCCCTACACGCTGGACGCCGATGAGCAGGGTCTCCCGCGTTTACACTACGAGTTGGATACGGCAGCGCTCGACCGACTCTGCAATACGTATCTGGG
>JABWBD010000282.1 GCA_013360685.1 Pirellulales bacterium | reverse complement strand
TCGAAATCGCCGCCACGGTGGTCGCCGGCGCGGGCGTTCGCTGGACGGCGCTCGCAGCGGCATCACACAGCGACGTGATCTGCTCGAGGATTGCCTCTGCCGCCGGCCCGCGTGCCGCTTCGGCGTGCTGCCGGCCCGCAATCATCTCGGCGGCCGCTTCGGATGCGACTTCCGCCAGGCGGCGGTGGGCGCGCGCGAGGATGTCAACGTAGTCGGCGCCGCCGGGCAATTGCAGGGAGAAGACGTCGGCCAACTGGCGGACCTTTTCGCCCAGCGTGCTCACCAGATCGTCCAACCGGGCCGGCGTGAGGCTGCAGAACTGCCGGCCTGTGGCGAGCAGTTCCCCGAGCACGCCCGTCTCTGCGTCGGCCAGGAGCCTGGCGACCAGTTCGGCCAGTTGCAGGACCTGCCTCAAATCGGGCGTCTGGGACGCCGGCCAGTGCGCTTCGCGGCTGCCCGTCCCGACCTCCACGGCGGCCGAGAGCACTTCGGGCAAACGCCAGCGTCGGAGGATCGCGGCGGTGAGCGTTGTGTGGTCGAATCCGAGCGCGCGTCGCTCGCAGCCGAGGAGATCGGCCCCCTCGGTCCGCACTTTTCGGAGGAGTTCGACGTAGGGTTCCCCCAGTTCCTGGATCAAGAGCAGCGAGCCGAGATCCTGGAGCAATCCGGCGATGAATGCCTCGTCGCCCGCCTGTCGCCAAAGGGTTTCGGTGATTTCACGCGCGGCGACTGCCTTGGTCAGGGTGTGGCGCCAATAGTCCGAGAGCACCTCGCCGGCAATGTCCTGGAAGAAGCGGGTGGGAAGACTGAAGCCCAACACCAGGAGTTTCAGCGGTTTGATCCCCAAGAGGGCCAGCGCCTGGTTCAGGTCGGAGACGTGTCCGCTGAGGCCGAAAAGCGAGCTGTTCACGACCTGGAGGATTTTGGTCGTCAGGGCGGGGTCGTTCTCGACGCACTTCTTCAGCGCATGGGTGTCGACCGAAGGGTCGCCGGTCAATTCCAGCACCTGCATGGCAACAGCCGGCAGAGTGTAGAGCTGGCCGGCCTTCGCAATGAGGCAGTCGAGATGGGGCGCCGGATGGTTCATGGGCCGATCGGAAGTCGCTTGAAGGGGGGCATGCCTCCTCCGGCAGGCCCGCCATGTCCAAAGCAAGTCTAGCTCACCGGTCCGGCACGGGAGGCGGGAAACGGCGGGGAGTCCGAGGCCGGCAGGGAACTCGGCAGGGATTTCTTGCGTCAGTTCCAGAGTGACTTAGACTTGCGCGAGGGCCCCCCAGGGGTCTCTCGACGGAATCGGTTGTACCTTCGGTATCGCGGTGGAGCATCCAAGGGTACTTCATGGAAATCGCGAGGAGGAGAGGCACATGCATCGCCGACAGCACGCGTTTACTCTCGTCGAACTTCTGGTGGTAATTGCCATTATCGGCATCCTGATCGCACTTCTGCTGCCGGCCGTACAGGCGGCGCGCGAGGCCGCACGCCGGTCGCAGTGCATCAACAACCTCAAGCAGATCGGCCTGGCACTGTTGAACTACGAGGACACGTTCAAGACATTTCCGCCTTCCGTGGTCTACGGCTACCCCGGGGACCGCTCGAGTGCCACTGCGGAGCTTCCCTACCACCATACGTGGGTTACCAAGATCCTGCCGTTCCTGGAGCAGCAGCCGCTCTACGATCAAATGAACCCCCTGCTGCCGGCGTGGGACATTGCGGCCGGCGCTGCGATGCCCTTCGCCCGACCGAGGCTCGAGTCGCTGCTCTGCCCCTCGGATTACGGCCTGACGCAACCGGGGCCGGCTACTCACGGCACCGCGGTCACCTGCTATGCCGGGTGCGAAGGGGGATATGGCTGGGAGTATACCTTCAGTTTCGCCACCACGAGCAGCGTTGCGCAGACGTATCCGGAACTGGGCGGCAAGGAAACGGCCGGCATCTTCGCGCCGACGTTCACCTGCCGGATGGCGGCGATCACCGATGGGACTTCCAATACGGTGATGGTCGGCGAGGTGTTCTCGCGCGGCTACACCGCGTCTCCCGGCTCGACGCCGGCCTATTACCGGTGCGGCGATGGAGCGCCGATCGCATCGGACAGCGGCGCGTTTACCCGCTCCGCTTTTGTCGGAGTGCCGTTGCCCTCCACCGTGACCTCGTTCTTTTCGACCTGCGGGTTCACGCATCCGGACGGGACGGCCATTGCGGGGTATTGGAAGACCGGTTCGGCGATCCTTGCCCCGACGTTCGTCGGCCGGTACGGCCCGAACTCCTATTGGCCGGGTGCCCACGGTTCGCACCCGGGGGTTGTGAACGTCTCATTGGCCGACGGCTCGACGCATTCGATCTCTGAAACGATCCAGTGGGGCACCTGGTGCAAGCTGTGCGCGCGTGCCGATGGTGTTCCGGTGCCGGAATTCTAGCCGGTCACGACGCGCTCGTCGCCGTCCGGCAAGCGGGCCCGAATCTCCACGTAGGTCTCGCTGCGAGGGTCATCCGTCACGTCGACGACGAGCGGTTGCGTCTGCGTCTCGACTGCCACGGCAACTGCCACGCCGCCTGCGTCCGGATCTCCGACGTTCACATCGCCGTAGATCCGCAAGGAAATCGCCTCCTACGCGAGGTGCTTTCCGAACCACTCGCGGGTCCGCCGCCACATCGCGTCGGAGAGGATGTGGCCCGCGCCCGGTTCGATGTAGAAGCTGAAGTGGTTCGGAGCGCCGGCCGCTTCGTAGGCTTTCGCGATGGTCTTCACCCCTTCGCGGACTTCCTCAATGGGGCTGCCGCCGTCGTTTTCGCCGAAGTTCAGGTGTAGCGCCCGCGGCGCGATCAGTCCGGCGATGTCCGGGGTGTCGCCGTATTGAAACCATCCGGGGATGAAGTTCGGGAAGCAGTGGAGGATCTTGGTGCGGTGGATCGCGGCGTAGGTCGGCAGGCAGCAGTTTCCGACCAGGCACCGGAACCTCGGCTCCCAGGGGCCAACGAGCCACGTGTGCGTCGAACCCATCGAGTGGCCATAGCAGCCGATCTTGTCCGGCTTGACCTCGGGCCGCGAACAGAGATAATCGACGGCCCGCCGCATGTCGAGAATGTTCTTCCACGCCATGCACTTGCCGGCGACGACATAGCGGAGGAATTCGAACCGCTCGAAGTTGCCCGCCTTGAGGCTCTTGTCCTGCCGCTCCTCGAAGCACAGCGCGTCGGGACAGAGGACCACGTAGCCTTCCTTGGCCAGGGCGGCGCCCGTGTGATGCATCGGGTTCCCCGCCAGCCCGGCCGGTTCGGTCTTGCCGAGGTGCCATTCGCCGTTGTGCTGGTGCCACACGGCCACCGCCGGCGCCGGGTGATTCGCATCGACGCCGTCGGGCACCAACAACATCGCGGGGACAGAGTCCTCGGGTTCCACCTGGTAGGCGATCGACTCGATCCGGTAACCGTCCTTCTGGATCTTCTCCCGCAGCACGGGGCGGAGGTCGCAGGCTTCAGGCCACGGGCCTCCAAGGCACTCAAGCAACTTTTCGCGCAGATCGCCGGCAAGCATCGCTTTCTCCTTTGCGGCGCAGGGCGCGCTGGCCGCGGACGATCCGAGGATCGCTGCCGCGCCCGCGGCCGACTGTGCCAGAAACGTGCGGCGGCGGATACTGCCGCCATCGAGGGCTGATTCGTCGGGCATGGTGACTCCTTCGTCAAGAGGGCAATCGGTTTTCATGATAGCCTGACGGGATGATTGCTGCGCGGGGTAGCGGCGGTGCGGCGCGGCCACGCAACGCACCGCCGTTGTGTTGCGTGGAGTTACGGCGAGGCGGATTTTCGCAAGTGGAGTCGTAGCAAGGTGTTGCGTCCGAGGTTGTGAACGTAACTATTGTACGTCTTGCGGAGGGTTTGTTGCATCGAGCTGGGGAAGCGAGCGAGAGCATTATCGATTTTGGATTCTAGATTGGCAGGGAATGATCGGCTGGCAAGTGTTCCCTCACTACCCGGTAGCGACGGGTTCGTTGATGGTATCGCTCGAAGTTCTTGAGCAGTATGCGGGAAAGTGGATCGTCTGGGATCAGGAAGACAAGCGGGTCGTGGGCCACGGTCAGACGCTGGACGAAGCGGAGGATCAGGCCGAAAAGTCCAAGACGGACCACCTGCTGCGTGTCCACCACGTCCTGCCTCCGGGAGGTCGGCTATGCACTTGCGAAGACTTCGATCAAGTGGAACTGCCTGGGTTCGTGAGAACCGTTTGGAGGCAACGCTCCGCCGATAGGATCATGCTGCACGCCGCTTGCAGGCCAACGAGTCTGCACGCGGCTCATTGTACCTGGCTGCCCGTCACCCCGTGGATCAAGAGGGCAACGCGTACTGGTTTGCACGATTCACTGGCCGTGTCCGAGAGCTATCCCGCCTTCACTGCCACTCCAGCCCGGTAACCTCCGAGACGAGTCGGACGAGCTCGTCGCATCCTTCCAGGCGGTCATTGAAGGAAAGCTTGTCCTGCCGGGTGTACACGGAGTACACGGTGCCGAAGTAGATGCCTCGCCAATAGTGTCGGCGGGCAATCAGGGCCACGATCTCATCCCAGGCGATGACCGTGCTGCGGAAGAACAGCCTCGCGTCCAGGCCGTGTGAATCGACTTTGATATCGAGGTTGCGATGGCGGGCAATGTACCACCAGAGGAAGAGGCCCGTGCAGAACGCGGGGGCGGCTACGAGAAGGCGATTCCCGAGATTGCCTGGAAAGGTGAAGAGCACGAAAGCGCCCATGGCCAGAAGTCCTGCTGCCAGGCCCGCACAGACCAGTGTCGCCAAGGCGCGTTTTCGTGGCGAGACTCCGTAGCGAAAGACCCGCGGAGGCACATCGCGTCTCCCCGGCCCAATCGGAGAGTCGGAATGGCTTGCCTCCTCACGGAGCCTCGCCGCCACGAGGTCGGTGCCGATGAGCCCTCTCGTCAGGAGGGTCCCCACAACCATGCACGCCAAACCGCCGAACAAGTGGCCTGGGCTGAACTCTTTGGGCGCGAGGATCAATAGGGAAAGGCCGACTGCGAGCAGGGCAGCGCCCAGTAAGCGAGGGAGTAGGTATTTCATCGATCGCCGCCAGTCATTCTGTGGTCCCGAAGCCGCTCCGATTGCTTTCAGGACCAGGTTGCCCATTCGCCGGTCAACACCTCGGGCAGGCAGTTTAGGATAGCGAAAAAACGAGCACCGTCCACCAAGGTCTGAAAACGAAACATCCGGCAGCCGCCCCGCCCATCGACCCAGTCTGGCCATGGAGCGGACTGAGGCTGTGGGGGTCGAGCCACCCGCCGAGAACCAAAACGCATTGACCCGGCAGGGCGGGTGGAGCAGTCACGGTGCCGTGATGTCAGTACCGCGCACACCCGAATGCCAAACTTGGCGCCGTCGCTCCAAAGCGTCTTGAACCGCGGTATACCCACACCGTCTTGTCCAGAAGAAGAGAGCCGGTGGGACCTGTGCCTGGACCTCCGCCTTGCGAGAGACTACCAGCGATACGTCGTTATCAACGATGACGCCACGATGGCCCCACATCCCCCTTGTTCAGAGGCCGGAAGCCGATCCAGACATGACGGACCGGGAAGTACCAGGAGTCTTCGGGTGTCTCGTCCCCGTTCATCAGCGATAACGCCGCTCGGTAATCATCCCCGAGCAGGTCGGCAAAGTAGTTGTTGAAGACGCGGTGGTCGGAGTCGATGATTCGCACCCCGCCGGAGCCCTTCTTGCCCTCTCCGAAGAAGAAGTTGCCCTCAACAACACATCGCTTCCCGCAGCGCAGGGTGAGAGCGCCGGCGCAACCACGGAAGGTATTTCCTCGGTAGACGTTTTCGCACGACTTGTTGGAAATGATCGCGTCGCCCTTCGACAGGTTTTCAGGCCGGACGCCGCGTCAAGATACCCCCTTGAGACGCGATTGTCCAGCCGCAGATGTCACGTGGGCTTCGTGCCGTTCAAGGCCGCATCCAGGTCGATTTCGCCGGAGCTTGCACCGGATCTCTCCTGCGGTTGGTGGTTTTCCCGAAGGACGAAGCGAAGTTCTTGCGCGTTGCAGGAACGGAGCCCGCAGTCGCTGATCCCATGCCGAGAGCCGCTGCTTCGCGGAGAGGAATGGGCGGAACTCACGGCATCCTGTTCCCTGCGCGGCACGAGTCGGCCCACGCCTGCCATTTGGCTGCCAAGTCATTGACGATGTCGGGATGTCGCGCAGCGAGGTCGGTGGTCTCAGCGCCGTCGCGGGCGAGGTTGTAGAGTTCCCACGGCGATTTCTCGTCTTTCGAGACAGTCTTCCAATCGCCGGCGCGGAGGACGCGGTGCTGCGGGACGCGCCACGCGAGGAAATCTCGCGCCGGGCGATTCGGAAGCCGCGTTTCGCCGGGAAATCGGGGTCTTGCCATTTGCCGACCATCATCGTGTGATAAGCCGGCCCGTTGCAGCGCCTCCCCGAGCGTGATGCTCCGTGAATTATCCGTCGGATGGTTCCAATGCGTGCCGGAGTGGCCGATGCGTTGCGCGTAAAGCCCGGTGAGGAGCGATGCGCGCGACGGTCCGCAGACGGCGTTATTGTAGAACTGCGTGAACCGCAGCCCGCCTGCGGCGAGCGCGTCGATGTTCGGCGTGGGAATCTCGCCGCCGTAACAGCCGACGTCCGACCAGCCGAGATCGTCGGCGAGTATGAGTACGATATTGGGTGCACGAGAAGACTCGGCAGATACGGCATATTTCCCGGGGCATAGGAACGGAACTACAAGCGGTGCGGCAAGTAGGAGTGCGGCGATTCTTTGTAGCAATGGGCCCGGTACTTGCGAGGGGATTCGCTTTGCCACGCCGACGATGCGTTCCATAGGAAGACCTCCGTCGAGTTTCCGGGTTGCTTGTGGGCGACTCCCCCACAGCCGTGGCTTGCCCCAAGTATCCACTGGCCAAAGGCCGGGCGTCAACAAGCGGGCGACCGTTCGCCTGCGATGCAGAGGGAGACAGTCAAGCGGGACGAAAACGAAAGCAACGCCGGCAGCGACTCCTGGGTTCAGGCTTGCCCATTGTACTGAGGTCGAACGTCGCGCCACAATAGACTGGTTTGTTGGCCGCAAGCCGGAACCGCGGCGGCGTGCCGGGACGGCAAGTCCCGGCGGATTCCTGTCGGCACACCAGGCGGGCCGTTCCACGCGGCCAGACAACAATCCACCGATCTGGAGACGGCGAAACGGATGGAGGAGGCAATGGACACCCAATATGATTGTGCGGATTGCGGATGCCGGTTTCTCATCGACATCTCGGAAGAGAAGACGAGAACGTTTCGCAGCAGCCGCCCGGAACGATGTCCAAGATGCGGTCAAGAGGTCGGGGTTGGCGAGGTGACATGCAGGGAGTGTGGTACGGCGTTCCCTGCCAACATGCCTCATTGGCACATCCACTGCACTCTGGCCGCGGGCCCGTGTCCCAATTGTGGCAAGGAGTACGTGTCGGCCTGCATCTGCTGAAGCACTGGACAGAGGCAGCAGCGGGGATTCTAATGCTTCCGGAAACTTCTCGTATCCAAGACCTTTTTCGAAGGAGACCAGGAATGAATCGCCAGGTGTCGTGGTTCGCGGGTGTGGTGTTTGCGTTGTACCTGTCCAATCCAGTCTCGCAGTCGCTTTGCGCTGCGGCGGAGGGCGAAAAGATGCTTTCTCATGACGTGTACTTCAGCCTGACCGACAACTCGCCCCAGGCCAAGGAGACTCTCGTCGCCGCCTGCAAGAAGTATCTTTCGGGCCATCCCGGCACGATCTGGTTTGCCGCCGGGCCGCTGGGCGAGGAGTTTCAGCGCGACGTGAACGACCGGGATTTCGACGTGGCTCTGCACCTGGTGTTCAAGAACAAGGCCGCTCACGACCAATACGCGACGGCCGAACGGCACCTGAAGTTCATCGAGGAGAACAAGGCCAATTGGAAGAAAGTGCGGGTGTTCGACTCTTACGTGGCGGTGTCGTCCCACATGGAATTGACCGAGGACCAACGCGAGCGCGTCAAGGCGGCTGCGGCGGAGAAGTAGCCGCGGCGCGAGAGGGGAAACGCGGTCGATTTCGTGATGGAGACCTCCGCCCCAGAGGAGTGAAAGAGCATGAAGCCCGTCCGGCACGCGTTGGTATTTGCGTTCGGCCTGGTTTGCGCGGCTCAACTCGCGGCGGCCGAGCCCGCGGCCTGGCTCTTGGATATGGGCAGCGACCAGTCGCCGCTCTGGGCCGGGTTCACGCGCGTCACGCCGGCGACCACCTACGATGCCGGTCGAGGCTACGGGTGGCTCAATCCGCCGGAGGACCTGCGCGCGAACGAGGCCGAACTGGTTGACGCCCTGGGCGCGGACAACATCTGGGGCAAGCTCAACAAGCGGATCGGCTTCCAGCTCGACCTGCCCGACGGGCGCTACACGGTTTTCGTGCTCACCGGGGCCATGGGAAACGTGGTCCATCTCCGCTACCTCCGCGCCGCCCACGAGTGGACGCTCCAGGGCAAGATCGCCGGCCGCATCGAGCCGGCGGAAGAAGAACTGTTTCGCACGGCCAACTACGACTGGCGCAAAGGGGACGACGCGTACGATCATTTCGTCCGCCCGCGGTATCAGTGGTTGAAACACGATGCGACCGCGTCCGAGGGGCGATTGGAAATCGGCTTCAACTCCGGGCTGGATTTTCCCGTCGCGGCGATGATCGTCGTGCCGCACGAGCACACGCAAAAAGCGGAAAAGGCCGTGCTGCGGCTGGAGGCAGAGCGCCGGGCGGCCTTCCATCAGCTCTGGGCGCAATTGCCGCAGCCCGCCGATCCCCCGGCGCCGGTCTCCGACCCCCAGCGCGAGAGAGGTTACGTCGTCGCCGCGGTCGATTGCGACGACGACCTGCACCCCTGGTCGCAACCGGCGGCGGACGCGAGCCGCCGAGAGATCGCAATCTTCGCCGCGGCCGGCGAACAGGAGCAGGCCTCGCTGGCGGTCTTTGCCTCGAGGGACCTGGACCAGGTCGGGATCGAGACGAGCGATCTTCGCTCGCGCGAGGGCCACGCGATTCCCGCCGCGGCAATCGAGCGCGGCCTGGTGCAGTTCACTCCCTGGCCCGCCCGCGGCAGCCGGCGCCACGCGCAGTACTGGATCCAAGAATGCCTGATCTTGCCGCACCGGCCGACGTGGATCGGGGCCGGCACGTGCAAGCGGTTCTGGCTAACGGTGCGGGTCCCGCCGGGCACGCCGCCGGGGGTTTTTGAAGGTCGGATTACCGTTTCCGCGGCGGGGGCGCCATCGGCGTCGCTGGAGTTGAAACTCCGCGTGCTGCCGTTTGCGCTGGCCGTCCCGCCGCTGGAGCATTTCATGTACTTCGGCTCCATGTACCATCTGGCCGGCTTCTATATGCCGCGTTTCGACGAGCAGCGGTATTGGGACAGCATGCGAGAGGAGGTGCGATTTGCCCGCGACAACGATTTCTGCCGCGCCGAGTGTATCGTCGGCAGGTGGGGCGGTGGAAGATCGTCGGACTTCAAGATCGAAGACGGGCGCGTGACCGACGTCGATCTGAGCGACACGGAAAAGCTGATGCGACTGCTGCGCGACGAGAACGCCTGGCCGCGCGACAACGCCATGATCTGCCGGACCGAGCCGATGCTCTACCTGGGCGGCGGCCGGATCGCGACCGCCGAGCGCCGGCTCACCTTCTGCCCGACGCCCGAAGGCCGGGCAAACTTCATCCGCGCGGTCCAGATCATCGACCGCAAGGCACGCCAGGCCGGATGGCCGGAAGTGGTTTTCGACTGTTTCGGCGAATACACGAACTTCGGCGAGGAGGGGAAGCAGTTCGGGCTGGCGGTCCATGCGTCTTTGAAGGAGGCCGGCGTGCTCAACACGCTCCGCGGGAACGGCGCGTCGGACATGGCCTGCGTGCTGGAAGGACTCGTCGCCATCCCGCAGCCGAATTGGGCCATGATGCGGACCGAGTGGCTCGACTTCATGAAAAAGCACTCCCGCCGCCTCTGGGCCTATAACTACGCCGAGAGCCGTTTTGCCTTCGGCTGGTTTTCCTTCAAGCACGGCTTCCAGCGCGGCAGCTACGAATCGGGCGTCTATGCCAATGGCCAGCCGGGCAATCCCTTCGACACCGAGACCATGTTTCCCATGGGCCTGCCGCTGGCGATGACCCGGATCGCGCCTGCCCTGTGGCTGAAGCGGCTCGTGGAAGGCGGCGATGATTACCGCTACCTCTACACCCTGGACCGGCTGCTGGCCGACGCCCAGCCGTCGACCAGCGAGGACGCCCGCCGCGCGGCCGGCGAGGCGAGGAAGTGGCTTGACGAAAAGCTCGCGACGGTTCCCAACGGCCTGGACCGGCTGCGGGCCGACCCGCGCGATTTCGGCAATGTCCAGGGCGACCTGTGGCCCAAACACGTGCTCGGCCGGTACCGCCAGGAAGCGGCCGAGCACATCATCGCAGTACGCAAGGCATTGGGGAGGACCGGCCGATGAATGCCCTGCCGATCGTCGCTTGCTTTCTTGCACTGGGCCTCCAGGGGCCGCCGTGGAGGCAGCCGGCCTGCGACTGCCGGGTGGAGATTCGCGTCGAAGGAGACCTCTACCATCGCGACGATTGCCGGGCAGTTGTCGTCATCGACTTCGAGCGGTTGCTCGGCCCGGCGCGGGTGCCCGCTGCCGGGTCGCTCGTGCTTACCGACTCGGCCGGAGGCCGCGTGGCGTTGGAGGCGGCCGAGGACTCGCGGGTCCATCACGGCTCGGGCAACCCGGTCGTCCGGCTGAGTTGGCAGTGCGGCCGGCTGGACCGATTCGAAGACCGCGTCTGGCATCTGTACTTCCGGACCGTCGCGGCGGGAGAGCCGGACGCCTGGCGGCGACTGGACGAGACGTTCGACCGGGATACGCCCGGTCTGGTCTACGCGACGAGCTTTGAACAGCCCGAGCCGGAC
>JABWBD010000281.1 GCA_013360685.1 Pirellulales bacterium | reverse complement strand
GGGCTCCGCGACGGCTTCGTCGGGCATGAGGTCGTTGGGATCCATTTCGGGCGCAGCCCCCGCCGGCGCCGAGGACTGGGACGGTCCGGCCGCGGCGCCGTTGGCGGGCAATTGCGATTGCGTTGGTATCGGTGCTTCCGCGGGCGGCAGAGGCTCGACCGCTTCGGCGGGCTTTGGGGCTTCCGCGGGCACGGAGGGTGGTGCTTCCATGGAGGGTGAGCCCTCCGAGGTCGATGGTGCCTGGGGAGCTTTCGGCGATGCGGCCGGCGGATCGGCCGCCGGGGCCTGGGGGGCATCGCTGGACGGCGCCGTATGGGCGGGATCCGCTGGGACGTCCTCCGCCGCGTCGGCGCGAGCAAACGGGTCGGGTGGAGCGAAGCCCGCAATCCAGATAGCGCCCGCAAGTGCCGGCCAAGTGAGGCAGCAGAGGTATTTGTGCAGTTCGGACAGATTGGCCATCAACGAGGAAACTCCTCTTATCGCATCCACCAAGGTGTTGAATTCGTGGAGTTGCCGCCGCCGCTTCCGGAAGACGGCGACGGAGAAGAACCGGACGGCGCCGCCGGCGAACCGGAAAGGGTCGAGGGCGCGGGAGCGGGGTTACTGCTGCCGGACGTCCCCGCCGCGGTCTTGAGACATTCGCGCGGCGTGAGAAATCCGTCGGCATTGAGGTCCATGCGAACGAACTCTCGCGCCGAATCGTCGGACCAGGTTCGGGAATACTCCGCCATGGCGACTTGCCCATCTCCGTTGCCGTCGCGCTGGGCGAACCAACCGGGCAACCCATCCGGCAGACGCTCCTGCGGCCTCAGGAAACGGTAGGACTTCCGGTCGTTCGATGAGGCGGCCGCGGACTGCTCCGCCGCTTGCGAGGAAGGGGGCGGGCTGCCGGGCGGTCCGCCGGGACCGCCGAACCGCGAGCGCGCGTACTCGGCCACGCCGGCGGTATACTCTTCCTTGGTGAGGCGGCCGTCGTGGTTGCGATCCATCGCGTTGGGATCGCCTCGCATTTCACCCCATTCTTCCTTCTCCAGCACGCCGCTCTGGTTTCGGTCGTAGCGGCGGAAACGTTCCTCCGCAAAATCACGGATCCGACTATCCACGGCACCCGGCTGCGGGCCGGACGACCCGCGCGAGGCCAGGGCAATCGGATCGCCCGGCAGCCTTTCCCCGAAAGCGGCCACGGCCGGCGCCGCCTGCTCGACGCCGAACCCGGGAACCAGGGGAGGCGATACCGCTTTGGCATCCTTGTTGGCCGGGGGCTGATCGGGCTTCTTCTCAGGCGCCGCGCTGGTGCTTGGACTGCCGGAACTCGTCTGCGCGGCACGGCTGGCGATCGCCTCGCGGACGCGCGAGATCGGTATGGGCTGGGAGGGATCCACGCCCATCCGACTGGCGAAGAACTGGAACATGCCGCGTCTTTCGGCGGGCACTTCCTCGGGCTGAAGCACGCCGTCGCGATTGGCGTCCATGCTCTGCAGGAAGCCTTCGAGGCGCGAGGCCCGATCGTCCGACCCACGCTCGCCGGAATTGCCATGCGAATGGTCGCTTCCGCCGCCGGACCAGCGGCCGCTCCAACCTCCTCGATCCGTCCCCTCGCCGCGCTGGGGCCATGAGGGTGGGCCGCCGGAACCGAAGCCCTGACCGAGTGCGGTGACAAACGGATAGACGCTGAGGAGCGCAACGATCCATGTTCTCATCAGGTTTGTCATCGTCGACTCTTCGTTTCAGCAATCGTGAGACTCGTCGTCTCCCGTCCGAAGGAGGACCACTGCGGGAGCATCGAAAGACGGAAACCAATCGGGGTGGTGTAGGCGCAGTACCCCCCTTAGTATAAACACCATATAGGCGGATAGGTTTCGTTTTTCCTTGAATTAGAGCCGAACGGCAGGGATCCTAAACCATTTCGTGGGGCCATGACGTCGCGGTGTGGTTTCGTAAGCCTTTGACACTTCATCGGTTATGGCTAGCACGGACTATTCACTGCACCCGGCGAGTGCAGCGCGGGCTGTGCCATCGAAACCCGAAACATCAGACAGTTCTTGAACGCACCGATCTCACGACCATGCCTTGGCAATGCTGGATCGACGTCGGGGGGACCTTTACCGACTGCATCGCGCGGCGGCCCGATGGACGGCTGCTCCGCCACAAGATCCTCAGTTCCGGAGTCACGAAGGGGGCGGCTGCATCGGGTTCGGATCGGAGCCGGATCGTGGACCCCTTGAGGCATGGCGATCCGGGCGGCTTTTGGGTCGGCTATCGCATCCGTCTGTTGGACCATGCCGGCTCGGCGGCGGCCGAAGCGGAGGTGGCAGAGTTCGACCGTTCCTCGGGAACCCTCCGGCTGGCGCCCGAACTGCCCTTCGCGCCCCGCGAAGGACAACCTTACGAACTGACTTCCGTCGAGGAGGCGCCGATCATCGGCATTCGTTACCTGCTCGGGCTGCGCCGCGACGAGGCGATCCCGGCGATGGTCGTCCGCCTGGGGACGACGCGAGGAACCAACGCCCTGATCACCCGCCGCGGCGCCAAGACGGCCTTCATCACCACGAAAGGTTTCGGCGATGTGCTGCGGATCGGCTATCAGAACCGACCCAAGCTCTTCGAACTGTCGATCCGTAAGCCGCCGCCGCTCTTTGCCGAAGTCGTCGAGATCGTCGAGCGCGTGACGGCCGGGGGACAAGTGCTCGTCGCGCCGGATCCGAAGGCCGTCCGCGAGCAGCTCATCGTGCTGAAGACACACGGCATCGAATCGCTGGCAGTCTGCCTGCTCCATGCCTACATCTTCGCCGAGCACGAGGAACTTGTCGGGCGGATCGCCGGCGAGGTCGGCTTCGAGGAAGTCAGCCTTTCCCATCGCGTGGCGCCGCTGGTAAAGATCGTCGCTCGCGGCGACACCACGGTGATGGACGCTTATCTCAACCCCGTGTTGCGGGCCTACGTCCAGCGGTTGCGGCAGTCGCTTGGCGCGGGCCGCCTCCAGATCCTCACGTCCGCAGGCGGGCTGGTCGACGCAGACCGCTTCGTCGGCAAAGACAGCATTCTCTCCGGGCCCGCCGGGGGCGTGGTGGGTTTTTCGCGCGTCGCCCGGACGGCCGGGTTCGATCGCGCCATCGGCTTCGACATGGGCGGAACCAGCACCGACGTATCCCGGTTTGACGGCCGCTACGAAATGGAGTACGAAACCGAGAAGGCAGGCGTCCGCGTGGTTGCGCCGATGATGGCGATCGAGACGGTGGCCGCGGGCGGCGGTTCGATCTGCGGATTCGACGGCGTCAAGCTCGTCGTCGGCCCCGACAGCGCCGGGGCCTACCCCGGACCGGCCTGCTACGGGCGCGGCGGTCCCCTGGCCGTCACCGACATGAATGTTTTCCTGGGCAAGATCCTTCCGGACCATTTTCCGTTCCCCTTGGACCGAAGCGCCGTCGAGTCGAGACTCGCGTCGCTGTGCGACGAGATTGCGGGCGCAACGGGCACTCGTTACACACCGCACGAACTGGCCGACGGCTTCCTCCGCGTCGCCAACGCGAACATGGCCAAGGCGATCCGGTCGATCTCCGTTGTGAAAGGCTGCGACCCGCGCGAGTACGTGCTCGTGCCGTTCGGCGGAGCCGCCGGACAGCATGCCTGCGCGGTCGCCCGCGAGTTGGGGATGCGGCAAGTGCTCAACCATCCCGACGCGGGCATCCTCAGCGCCTACGGCATCGGCATGGCCGACGTGGTCTGCCACCGCGTGGCCGGCGTCTACACGGAGTATTCCGAGCAGGCCGCGTGCGGCCTCCGGGAGATGTTCGACCGCCTGGCCGACGAGGCCTGCCGCGAGGTCCTCCATGAGGACATCCCGGCAGACCGCATCGAGGTCCGCCGATCGCTCGATCTGCGCTATCGCGGGTTGGACGCCTATCGAACCATCCCGGAGCCCGACCGGGGCACGTACGCGGAGGCCTTCGCTGCCGAACATGAAAAGCTCTACGGCTATGCTTACGAGGGGCGGCCGTTGGAGATCGTCGCGGCGCGCGTGGAAGTCGTCGGTCGGTCTGCCTGCGAGGCCAAACAACCGCAACCGGCCGCCGTACGGCAGCCGGCGCCTCAGCGGACCACCCAGACCTGGTTTGAGGGCCGGCACGAGGCCACGGTTGTCTTTATCCGGCAAGACCTGCGGCCGGGGGACCGGATTGGCGGGCCGGCGATCGTCTGCGAAGACCATGCCACCACGGTGATCGACCCCGATTGGACGGCCGATATGCTCCCTGGCGGCGAATTGCTGCTCTGGGATCGGAGCGATTCGCGGCCGGACGAGGTTTCCACCGCGACCGACCCAACCATGCTGGAGATCTTCAACAACCAGTTCGCCGGCATCGCCGAGCAGATGGGCATCACGCTTCGCAACACCTCCACGAGCGTGAATGTCAAGGAGCGGCTCGACTTCAGTTGCGCGATCTTTACCCCGGCAGGCGACCTCGTGGTCAATGCGCCCCATATCCCGGTGCACCTGGGCGCCATGGGCGAAACGGTCCGCAACATCGTGGCCGATAACCCTGAGATCCGGCCGGGCGATGTCTTCGTCACGAACGATCCGTATCGTGGCGGCGCCCATCTGCCCGACGTAACCGTGGTCACGCCCGTGCACGACCGCGACGCCGGCGACCTGCTTTTCTTCACCGCCAGCCGCGCCCATCACGCAGAGATCGGCGGGATTGTGCCCGGCTCCATGCCGCCGTTCTCGCGGAACCTGGCGGAGGAGGGCGTTCTTATTGCCAATTTCAAGCTCGTCGCGGCCGGATGCTCGCGGTTGGACGAACTGCGGGAAATCCTCCTGGGAGCAAAGCATCCGACCCGTTCGGTCGACGACAACCTGGCCGACATCGCGGCGCAAACCGCCGCCAACCGGCAGGGCGCCGGCGACCTGGTCCGCATGGTCGAGCGATACACGCTTCCGGTCGTGCGGGCCTACATGGGCCACATCCAAGCTGCCGCCGAACGCAAGCTCCGCACGGCCTTGGGGCGCCTGCCCGACGGCCGCTACCAGTTCGTCGATCGGATGGACGACGGCTCGCCGATAACGGTTGCCGTCGAGATTCGCGGCGACGAAGCGGGCATCGACTTTGCCGGGACCGGCCCGGTCGTCCCGGGCAACCTCAACGCCAACCGGGCCATCGTGACGGCCGCCGTAATGTACTGCCTGCGATGTCTGATTGACGAGGACATCCCGTTGAACCAGGGAGTGCTGGCGCCGATCCGGATCGTCTTGCCGGAATGCATGCTCAATCCGCCGCGGCGGGAGACGCCGGAAGCCTGCGCGGCCGTGGTGGGCGGCAACGTGGAGACGTCGCAGCGCGTGGTCGATTGCCTGTTGGGGGCGCTGGGCGTGGCGGCAGCCAGCCAGGGGACGATGAATAACGTGCTCTTCGGCGACGGCACGTTCGGCTACTACGAAACGATCTGCGGCGGCGCGGGCGCCACGCGCGGGACGGACGGCGCCGATGCGGTCCACACGCACATGACGAATACCCGGCTCACCGATCCTGAAGTGCTCGAGCAGCGCTATCCGGTCCGCGTCCAGGAGTTTTCGATCCGCCGCGGGTCGGGCGGCAAGGGCCGACACCACGGCGGCGACGGCGTCGTGCGGCGTCTTCAGTTTCTTCGCAGTCTCGATCTCTCGGTTCTTTCCCAACGCCGCGGGCCCTACGCGCCGTTCGGTTTGGCCGGTGGATCGCCGGGAGCCCTCGGCCGCAACATGCTTGTCCGCGCGGACGGCCGGCGAGAGCACTTGCCGGGCGCCGCGCAGTGCCGGGTCGAAGTTGGCGACGTCTTGATCGTGGAGACTCCCGGCGGCGGCGGGTACGGCTCGCGGTGAGGGCGAAGAGTCGAGGGTCAAGGGGCGAGGGGCGAGAGCCAGACGAGAGCGCGGACTTGGCGTAAGGCTGAAGGATGAAGCGGGGCGATGATGTCCAAGGTCCTGGTTCTCCGGTGTGCCGGATGGTGGTGGCGCGGGGTATTCGGCGAGGCGCATGCAACGCATCGCGGCGGCTACGCTTGTTTAAGGTCTTAGAGGTCGACTCGGCCCATCGTCGCAGGGCCGGCTGCCTGTGGGCCTCGCCGTGCCACGCCGCGGCGTCAAACACCGCCCCTTGTTTCCCGAGGCTTCCCCCGCTAAAGTCACTTCGGTCGTTCCACTCGGCCGACATCGAATTCGCCTGCAACCAATCAAGAGTACGCTTTCATGAAAACCGCTCTGTTGGGTTTGCTGATCGCGTTAACGTGCGGTCCTAGGCCGATTCATCGCGCACCTGGATCGCCTTCCACGTCTCAAGAAGCAGCTTGCGATGGCGATGCCGCTACTCCTGAACCTTCCCTTGGCCGTACCCCGAATCGGCCGTTCACGCAGCCCCGACACCACGAACAGCAGCCATTTCGCCAATCGAGGATGTGCACTATCGAGTCGCATCGACCCTGTTGATCGACAGAAAGGAGCAGAGTATTGAAACGGTGAAAGCGGTTCGTCGCGCGGCTTTCCAGGAGTTCGGCATCCCCGAGGAAGTGGGTTGGGACACGTAACCGGCGGCATAATCCACGACGTGCTCTCCAGGGTGTTCGGCGGCTCCCCGTCGGCAATGATTCTCAAACTCATCGAGACAGCCGATGTCGACGCCGAAGAACTGGCTGAAGTGCGCAACCTCATCGCCCGCAAAGCGAAGGATAAAAAGCAATGAACTGGCACGAACTGCTCGAACCCATCTCCAGCGGCAGGCTCGGTCTCAAGTTGCACTCATTGTTCCTTCGGAGAGTCGAGCTTGGCACACAGAAAACCGCCACGCATCGATAGCTCGCCTCGCTCGCTGCCGCCAGTCCGTCCCCTCCGACCTTCGCCGCCGCGTGGCGAGGCTTTTGGGCGAACCGCTTCGCGAACCGTGGCCGTTTTTTGGGGCACCGTCGTGGCCCTGCTCGCGATCCTCCTGTTGCTTGGCGCTATCTCAACGCATTCCACGGCGCCTGATCGGCGACCTCAACCACCTCGTAGCCGTTCGACTCGCCGATGCATGGGCCGAGAATAGCCAAGAGCCTCGCATCGCGGCCGCTGGTGTTGAACGAGGCGTGGACCGTGCCCGCGGGCAGATACACGGAATCCCCGGTCCGCAATGTCCGTCTCTCCCGGTCCAGCCACTGCTCGATTTCGCCGTCGACCACGTAGATCACCTCTTCCTGCTGCGGATGCTTGTGGAAGGCGTGGCCGCCGCCTGGGCTCAGTGTGACTTCGATGACGACGAGGCCCGTGGCGCCGGTGCCGGCCGGGCGGCAGCACCAACCCAAGGAACCCCAATCGAGCGTCTCGCGAACGGCTTCGGCCGCAGGTACGAACATGCCTGACATTTCCTGTTCTCTCCTTGAATGCACACCGGAGCGATCATCGCCGCCACCTTGCCGGCCCCCCCATTATCGCCGGGCGGAAACCGGCGTCAATCAGTCGGCTCCAGGCGTACGGGGCAAGTGTTCGCCGCAGTGGGCAAAACCACGACGGAATGTGCAGCGGAAGTCGTGAGACCTCGGTGCCTCCTGCCGAGCTCTCACGAGTTCGGCTACCTCTTGCCGCAAGGACGTGCTGCATACACCCCGGGTGCTCGTCGGTCGCCCGGCAAGGGGTCGCCCCGCTGCCCCCTTGCCGATTCTCGGGCGATCCTGCATCATTCAGGAAACCACCATCCTCTGCCGCGTCCCGGACATGGCCAAAGCACTTCACGCCATCGACTATCTTGCCGCACCGGAAAAATTCCCGCCCCGGCCGGTTTGCGCCGCGTTCGGCGACGAACCCTTCTTGAAACGGCACTTCCTTCTGTGGATTCGACAAGCAGTGCTCGGCGAAGGCGAGGGAGACATCTCGCTGGCCACTTTTGAAGGGAAGACGGCCAAACTTGCCGACGTGCTCGACGAGCTCTCCACCCTGGCCATGTTCGGCAGCGGCAAGCGCCTGGCGGTCGTCGAGGAGGCGGACGACTTCGTCACCCGCTATCGGGCGGACTTGGAGGACTACGTCGCCAAGCCTTTGTCGACCGGTGTCCTCGTCCTGGACCTGAAGACCCTGGCGGCCAACACCCGACTCTACAAGGCAATCGACGCCGGAGGGCTCCTCCTCGACTGCAATGCCCCAGCGGCCGCGGCCACCCCGAAATGGTTGCGGTCCTGGGCGAGGCAGGCCCACGGTTTTCAGCTCGACGCCTCGGCTGCCGATGCGCTAGTGGAGCTGGTCGGCCCCGAATTGGGGCTCTTGGACCAGGAACTGGCCAAACTCGCGCTGACGGTCGGTCCGGGCGGCGCCGTCGGTGCGGAAGGGGTCCGGCAAATGGTCGGCAGTTGGCGGGCACGAACCACCTGGGAAATGCTCGATGCCGCCATGGACGGCAAGACCGCTGAGGCACTGGTCCAACTCGACCGGCTGCTCTTGGCCGGGGAGCACCCGATCGCGCTGTTGGCCCAGATCTCCGCTTCGCTCCGACGCCTGGCGGCCACTACCCAGCTCGTGGTCGCCGGTGAGAGCAGCGGCCGGCGGGTCTCCGTCCGGGATGCCCTCCAAAACGCGGGGGTAAAGGGATTCGTCATCCAGAAAAGCGAATCGCAACTCCGCCGCCTTGGTCGTAACCGGGGCGATCGGCTTTACGGCTGGCTTCTCGAGGCGGATCTGGGCCTCAAAGGCAACAGTGAACTTCCCCCGCGTGCCGTTCTCGAACGACTTATCGTCCGGATCTCGGCCCCGGAAAAAAGAGCCCCAGTGCCGGCTCGCCGGTAACCAACCCCGTCCAGAGGGTGGAAGATCCCGGTGCTGCGGCCATCTCCGCGGGCCTTTCGTGTGCCCCGCTCTTCCCATTCTGCCTTGCGTTCTCGCGGCATTTCCTTTATGATCCGCCCCCTACTCTGCGGGTATCCCGTCGTCTGGAAATTGCCAACCTGATGGTGCGACTGTTACAGCGGATCGCCGTGCTGGTTTTCGTTCCGGTGGTGTGCGGCTGCACGTCGTCGCCGTGGTCTGCCACCAAGCCGGCAATCACCGACGCGGCCGCATCCCAGCCCGCAGCTCCGGTCCCAGCCGATCCGCCCGCTCCCCCTGCGAATTCCGCTGCGCAAAGCCCGCTGTCGGCCCCCGATCCGCGGGCCATGCAGGACGTGATGGCCCAACTGCAACAGATGGGCAACTTGGATCCTGCCGCCCGCGAGAAGTTAATGGAAGACCTCAAGCAGACGGACCCGCGGCTCTGGCAGGATGTGCTCCGGCAATTCCGCGCCACGTTGGCCTATCGGCAGCAGTCCGCCGATCCACAGCAAAATGCTCGTCCTCCCGCATCCCCGCCCCAGCAAGTCGCGAATCTCCCGATCGAAACCAGTCATTCCTCGCCGCCCGCCGCGCCGAAGCAAACCGACGCCGAAACCCCCGCCTTCCCATCACAGCCACGCGCCGGTCCTGAGCAGCCTGCGGCCGGCTCCCAAGTTGCCGGCCCCCGCCCGGTCGGCGAACCGGAAACTCCCAACCACCAGCACGCGGAGAAGCCCCGCGTCTCCGAGTCGCAGACGGATCGCGTCGAGAGGGCTTCGTATACCGCCGAGTCATCCGAGAGTTGGCAGGACGATCTCGAACGGACGATTCGGCAACTGGAGAGAACGGTGGCATCGAATCCCCGTTCGTCCGGCGAAGTGGCCGAACACGCCCGGCTTCGCATGTTGTACCTCATGGCCGGCCGGCGCGACGATGCCTTCCGGCCGATCCCCGCGGCCAGCCCGTCGGTCCAGGACTTCTGGTCCAAGGAGCTCTATGGGCTCGCCGCCTGGTTGGATACCGAGCGGATCGAAGACCCGACGCGTCGAGCCGCCGACGCGAAACTCCACCTCACCGAGGCGATCGCGAGGCTGGGCGAGACGTCGCCCTTGGTGGTCCGGAATCTTGCCTTCGTGACCGACATCCAGGGCTTCGGCAGCTACAAGAAGTTCTCCGAATACCAGTTCACTCCCGGGCAGGAAGTGCTCCTCTACGCGGAAGTGGAGAACTTCAACAGCGAGTCGACTCCCAAGGGCTACAAGACGACCCTGCGATTCGGATACCAGATCTTCGACAGCCGCGGGCAGCGCGTCGCAGAGCGCGAGTTCACCGACGAAGACGACTGCCTGAACATGCGGCGAGATTTCTACATCGGTTGCCGCTTTCACATTCCCACGCGCATCTACGACGGCAAGCACACCCTCCAGTTGACCGTCGAAGACCTTCACAGCCAGAAAATCGGCCAATCCTCGATCGAATTCACCGTCGCAGAGCGCAGCCGGTAGTCGACGTGCGGCCCCCACTGCCCCAAAGCGGCCGCGGAACCATCGCGTACGGGGTCGGGACTCTTTGTCCGTCTCGGCCGCAAAGGGTCGAGAGCCAAACTGTCTGGCCCTCGACTCTCGACCCTCGACCCTCGGCTCTCCGCTATCTTCGGCCGACGCGGAAAAAGACTCCCGAGCCCGAGCAGCCTTACTCGCCGATGGCGTCGGCGGGATTGGCGATGACGTCGACGATGCGGATGGCCTTGTGGTTCTTGAACGCGCCGGGGCTGGCGTGGAATTTGGGGACCCCCTCGACCGAGACGAGCAGCGGGCTGTGGATGTCCTTGTTGGTCGTGATGATGTCGCCGACGCGGAGTCCCAGCAATTCGCCGGTGGTGATTCGGGTGGCGGCCAGCCGAACGTTCAGCGAAACGAGCGACCCGCGGAGAGTCTGGCCGATGGACTGCATCATCTCGGGGGTCGCCGTCTTGCGGCCGTAGGTGACCCAGCTATTGGCCGAGAGCTTGCCGCTGATCCGTTCGATCGCATTGTACGGGATGCAGAGGTTCATCATTCCTCGGACGTCGCCCAAGGCCAGCTCAAAGCTGATCAGCACCACGACTTCGTTGGGCGGCACGATCTGGGCCAATTGGGGAT
>JABWBD010000280.1 GCA_013360685.1 Pirellulales bacterium | reverse complement strand
GGCCTACTTCCTGCTTTGCCTCCTGTCGCTGGTGTTTTCCGCCATTTTGTTCCGCGGCATGGACGAATACAATGCGATGTTTGTTGCCGTGGCAACCATCGTGGGACTGGTGACCGCGTCGTTTTATGGATGGCTGCCGCTGTACCTGCCGGAGATCTTCCCGACCCGCGTCCGCGCGACCGGCCAGGGGATCGCCTTCAATTCCGGCCGGGTCCTGGCAGCCGCGGGTGCGTTGACGACCGGTTGGCTGATGCAGGCATTCGACGGCAGCTATCCGCGGGCCTGTGCCACGATCACCCTGGTCTACGTCATCGGTATGGTCCTTATTTGGCTGGCGCCGGAGACGAAAGGCAAACCGCTGCCGGAGTAACGCGATTTCCAGGAGATGGTTCTGTCGCTGGCGGAATCGTGGTTTCCGTGGGAGACCGACCCCGGTGGGAATGAACGAGCGCGAGCGGAGCTTGCCAAGGCGATCGTGGCCGCAAGACGCGGCAAGTGAGCGGACAGCGCCGATCGAGCAGCCAGGGGGACCGCGAAGCCATGGCGCAAGATCGATGGATCCAATCGTCTCTCAGACCACAGCATGCCCACGGATGGCAGCGCCACCCCGCGGATAACGAATGAGAACAAGACCAATGCTTCATGCCGCATACCTCACCCTTGGCCTCGTCGTCGCGTCGTCCTCCGCTGCCCCGCCGAACGTCGTAATGATCCTCGGAGACGACCAGGCGTGGACGGACTTCGGGTTCATGGGCCATCCGGTGATCCGCACGCCCCATCTCGACCGCCTTGCCTCGGAGGGCCTGACGTTCACACGCGGCTACGTCCCGTCGAGCCTCTGCCGCCCGAGCCTGGCGACGTTTGCCACCGGGTTGTTTCCGCACCAGCACAAGATCACCAGCAACGATCCGCCGCAGGCCCTCGCCCAGGAGGAGTTTCTCAAGCAGCGGCAGGAGCAGATCGCCTATATCGAGCGCGTGCCGACCTTGCCGCGGATGCTCGGCCGCAAGGGTTATCTCAGTCTTCAGACCGGCAAGTGGTGGGAAGGACACTACCGACGTGGCGGCTTCACCCACGGGATGACCCACGGCGATCCCAAACGTGGCGGTCGCCACGGCGACCAGGGCCTGAAAATCGGCCGCGAGGGCATGGGGCCGATCTTCCGCTTCATCGACGAGTCGGGCTCGCGGCCGTTTTTCCTCTGGTACGCCCCATTCCTGCCGCACCAACCGCATACGCCACCCGACCGCTTGCTGGAGAAGTATCGCGACAAGACGGATTCGATCCACATCGCGCGTTACTGGGCGATGTGTGAGTGGTTCGATGAAACGTGCGGCGAACTGCTCGGCCATCTGGAGAAAAGGAATCTCGCGGAGAATACGCTTGTCGTGTTTGTCGTCGACAACGGTTGGATCCAGCGGCCCGATGCCGTGATGTTCGCGCCGAAGTCGAAACGCTCGCCCTACGACGGCGGAATCCGCACGCCGATCCTCTTGCGGTGGCCCAATCGCATCGAACCGCGCCGTGATGAAACGACGCTCGTCAGCAGCATCGACCTGGCGCCCACGATCCTCTCCGCCTGCGGCCTCAAGCCGACGCCCGAAATGCAGGGACTCGACCTCCTTGACCGGGAAGCCCTCGCGCGCCGCCCCGCCATCTTTGGCGAGATCTTCACCCACAACGCCGTGGATATCCACGACGCTGCCTCCAGCCTGGAGTATCGCTCGTCGATCGAGGGTCCGTGGAAGCTGATCTTACCCAATCCGGCCAATGTGTCGGATCCGGATCCCGAGCTTTACAACGTCGTCGCCGATCCGCAGGAGACGAGAAACCTCGCCGGCGAGCATCCCGAGCAGGTCGACCGGCTGAAGAAGAAGATCGACGACTGGTGGCCGGCCAGGTAATCGAGGTCCTCACCGCTCATCCCGGCCAACCGAGTGCGACAGCATAACCCAAAAGGGTTTAAGTACGCTGGCCATTGGTTGTAAATCCTTGCTCACTTTCGCGTACGGACACCTGTCGCCGCAGGGAGACGCCTATCTCCTGCCATCGCCGTGCCCGTCAGCATCGGCCCCGGCAATGTCATATCCCATACTGTTCTTTAACCAGGCCGAGCAGGCCGGCAGATTCGAGGTTCTTGAAGGGCGCGAGAAACGTGATCTGCACCACGCCTGGATGGCGCCCGATCTCGATCGCCCCGTTGATGGTTGCCCGGTTTCGGACTTCGGCCACGGTCATCCCAAGGAGTTCCGCGGCACGTTGGAGTCCGTTTTCCGTAGCTTGATTCAAATCCGGCCCGGTTCCCACCACAGACAAGGGCCCCGATTCTTCCATCGCCCCAATCCCCCACATGGACGCAAGTGCATTGGCTCTTGCCTTCTCGTCCGCTGTAAACGGACGCGCCAGGTAGGGCAGATCTTCCAGAAGCGGAAGTATGACCGGGCCGTCGATGGACAATCCTTTCAAGACATTCACCTGAAGCGTTACCCGCCCGGACACATCCATGGTGTGGCCGGCAATTTCACCGTCGCCTTGAAGTGCGTGCATGTCTCCCATGTAAACACCGGCGCCCCTGACCTTGACCGGGGCTATGACGATGGCGCCGGCACGGACCGCGTCGATATCCATATGCCCGTCCGTCTTTGACCGGAGCTGTTCGGATGTCAGCGCATACGCATGAGGCGCGCCTACCAGAAACGCTCCAAAATCACCGGCGTTGTGAGAATCCGGCATCCTGACCGCGGGCGTCGTGCCGAGTTGTCCCAGGCAAGGGCGGAGACGCGCAACGGTGCCTACCAGGTCATGTGGCGCAAAAAGCAAGATAGAATGCTGCTTGCTGCAGGCAGGGCCCTTCGCAAACATCCCCGGCTCGCGAGCGATCTGCTCGGCCAGTGATTTGCCAACCGTGATTCCCACGCTCCTGGCCTCATCGAAGAGCACGGTGTAGCCGTGCTCAATCCGGAAGGGAGTCACTGGAGCACCGCAGGCTTTGCAGCGCACCGCATTCGGTCCGATGCCCTCCACGATGGTGTCCGGACTCTCCTTGGCGCATTGCGGGCACTTCTTGGCGACGTAGGGATCACCATGGAAGTGTCCCTGCACCAACTGATCGTGGCCCGAGGCCGTCGCCAGGGAGGTCACGGTGATCTCCCTGATCCTGATCACCACCGCATCGCCTTCTTCGGCTCCCGCGACAAAGACGGGACGCGTGACCTCATGCCCGCCTTTCATCGCCGGGGTAATCATGGGCCCCCAGCAGCCCGGCGCTGTGTGGGCCGTGATGATGCCGCCGCTTTTGACAGGGCCAAGCATGGGCATCTGCGGGTCGAGCACGCCGTCGGTGAGGGCATGCACTTCAAGCGAATCGCTTGCTTCCTTGAGTTCGTTCATGGCGTGTCTTTCGCTCCTTCGTATTGCGTGGGTGGAAACCACAGGCTCATGGCGTGACGTCCTCGCCACAACGGGCGCCGCGGACGATTCATCGCACAAGCGTGAGCCCATTTGTCTCCCGTCGGCGTCGCGTGCGTGGCGCGGGCGTTTCCGGGCTATCTTTCTGCAGGCAGGCGAATGAACTTCTGGACCCGATGCTCCGGGCTTTCGTCGGCCACGTCGCCAAGATAAAGATTGCCTGTCGAATCCGCGGCGATCCCGTGGATCCAGTCGATCTCGCCGGGGATCATCTTGCCCGGCTGGGCCAGGGGAAACGTCCAGAGTTCCAATGCCCGGCCCTCCGTGTTGAATTTCAGGACAAGTTGATCGGTGGGCGGGTTGCCGAGATTGTGCCGCTCGGTCCATCGCTTCGGCGACGAGCCGGAGACGAGGATTTCGTCGCGCGGCGTGATCCACAGGCCCCAGGGGTTGACCAGGTTGCGCCACTCGCCCAGCGGCCGGCCCTCCTGGTCGAAAACCTGGATGCGGCAGTTGTTGCGTTCGCCGACGTAGAGCCGACCGTGCGAGTCGATGACAATCGCGTGGGGTTGACTGAGCTCGCCGGGGCCCACGCCGAGCTTTCCCCACGCCTTCACGAACTTGCCGGCGGAGTCGAAATGCACGACGCGGTTGTTGCCGTAGCCGTCTGTGACAAAGACTTCGCCCCGGGGGTTAATCGCCGCGTCGGTCGGCTGGTTGAAGTGCGTCGGGGTCTCGCCCGCCTGATCCAGGGTGCCGAGCGTCAGGACGAGCTTGCCCTTGGGCGAAAACTTCTGCACGACGTGGCGGCTGAAGTCGGTGATCCAGACGTTCTCGTCTTGATCGATGCGGATCGAATGCGGAGACCGGAAGCCCAGTCCGCGCCAGGAGTCGATCAGTTTGCCTTCCTTGCCATAGACCTGCACCTGCGGTTCGTGTTCGTTGAGCATCCAGACCCGGTCCTGCCTGTCGACCGCGACGCCCGTGCAATACCGCCAGCGAAACTCCGGCGGTCGCTGAGGCCACTTCGGGTCGACCTGGTAGCCAACGGCCAGGTTGATCTTCGGATAGGCGGCGGTAACGGCGTCGGTCGATAGGAAACCCGCGACTCCCGCGCAGAGCGGCAAAAGAAACCGAAATCCGATGTGCATCCGCGGACTCATCGTGCGATCTCCCTCATTCCCGAACACGAATCGAGTACAGGTCTGCATCCTTCAGCGCAAACCTGGCCTCCTCCTCCACACAATAACAACAAGAGCCTCTCGGTGCAGGGTCGTTTCCGTGTCCGGCGGCGTCGGGCACGAACCGCGCGTGGCCTCTGGGGCTACTTCTTCCCCAAATTCTCCAAGCGAACGGCAGGCTCGACCGTGAAGATCGCCTGCCGAATGCTGGACGCGTTGCCTTCTTCGTAGTAAACGCAGAGGATCGACCCGTCTTTCAGCTCTGCAAGGCCGGGATAGGCGCCGCCGACCGTGTCGATCTGGTGCGGCCCGCTCCAGGTGGCACCGTCATCGTCGGAGAGGGTGACCGCTGTGCCCGGGTGCCGGTGCGCCACGAGCAGGGTCTTCTTCGACGTCAGCATGACCGTCGGCGCGTCGCCACGGTGGGGCAACCCAGTGGCCTTGGTCCAGGTTTGGCCCTCATCGCTCGAATAGGCCTGGTGCATGCCGGGGCGCATCAGGATAATCAGCCGCCCGTCAGAGACGCGGGCAATGGATGCCTCGCAGAATCCGTAGGAAAACTTCAGCGACGCCTCGGGGTCAACCGGAGAGGCTCGCGTCCACGTGCGGCCGAAGTCGTCGGAGTGGATCACCGAAGTGACGTAGTGGCCGGCCGTCGGTTCATAGTAGATCGGCAGCACGACGTGCGGCCCCTTCAGTTGGGCCGCCGGCCCGGATACGAAGATGCGGCGACCGATGCCTTCGGTATCCTGATAGGGGGCCGTAACGACGTCGGGTTTGCCCCAGGTCTTGCCGCCATCGGTGGAACGGACGACGTAAGTCTCCGCCCTGCGCTTCCGCTTGCCGTCCTCAACGTAGTAGACGCTGTCGAAGAACGACACGAGCAGATCGCCGTTGGCCAGTTGGGCAACGTGAGGGTCCCGGTCGTCTTCGGGCGTATCCACCACGAGGATCGGCTCGCTCCAAGTTTTCCCCTGGTCCGAGGAGCGCATTCCATAGATGGCGCCTCCCCGCGGCAGATCGCGGCTCGGGTTGGATACATGGCCATAACCGGCATAGAAGACCATATACAGGTCGCCGTTGACCATTCGGCACACGTCCGGGAAAGCTTCGTAGTCGCCCCATGGCCCCTTATCGGTGATCTGGTGGAACGTGGCCCCATCGGCGCAAAGCCCCGGAAGAAACATGCAAGCAAGGATCAAAACCGTCAGCGTTCTCATGGCAAGCTACCTCCCAGTCTCTCTTCACACAACGTGCCGTCTACCGCGCATAAAGCTCCAATTCGTTCAAGCCCGGCCAGCCTTCCGACTTGGTAACGACGACCTTGACGGATTTCGCGCTCAAGGGCGCCGGGAAACGCCTGTAGACCACGGCCCGCGTGGCAGTGTCCGCAAAGGCGGCCACGGGCCGCCCAAACTCGGCGCCATCCTTCGACAGGTAGACCTCAGCCGATTCCACATAATCCGTCGGGCCCTGGCTCTGCTTCAGGCAGATCCCGAAACCGGTCAACTCGTAAACCTTGTCGAGCTCGATGGAGTAAGTCGCGGGTTGGCCCTCGGCGGCCTTCCATGCCGCATGGAAGTGCTCGATGTTTCCGTCGAAAACGGCGCTTGGGCCGGCGCCCTTTGTCTGGTCGGTCCATTGCATGTCGGTCGTGATCTCGAGCTTCCCCTCGGCGTGCATGGCGCGCAGGTCGATTTGCCTCCCCGGCGGCGGCGGAGGCGGCCAGCGGACGTTGAGGTCGTGGAGGCGAATGCCCGGCTCGACGCGGAAGACCGCCTGGCGTATGCTCGATCCCGCGCCTTCCTCGTAGTAGATCGCGATGATCGAGCCGTCCGCGAGTTCGGCCAGCCCCGGGTAGGCGCCGCCCACGACGTCGATCTGCCAGGGGGCGCTCCACGTCGCGCCGTCGTCGGTCGAGATGGAGACGGCCGTGCCCGGATAGCGGTGAGCGCAGACGAGCATGTTGCCTTTGGTGCGGATGACCGTCGGCGCGTCGCCGTGGTGCGGCCACTGGGTGGCCTTGGTCCAAGTGTAGCCCTGGTCGTCGGAGTAGGACTGGTGCATGCCGGGCCGCATGACGATGATCAGCCGCCCGCTTTTCAAACGCGCCACGGAGGCCTCGCAGAAGCCGTAGGAAAAGGCGGCCGACTGCTCCGGGTCAACGCGCGATGCGTTCCCCCACGTCTTGCCGAAATCCTCGGAGTGGATCACGGCCGTCTCGAAGTGCCCGGAGGAGATCGTGCCGTAGATCGGCAGGATGACGTGCTTTCCCTCAAGTTGCAGCGGCGGGCCCGAGATGAAAACGGACGAAACCCCCTGGTAGTTGTCGTAGGGCGTTGGCGCGACCAGCGTCGGCCGCTTGTCCCAGGTCCGCCCGTTGTCCGTGGAGCGAACAACCCAGACCTGCCCGGCCTCCAGCGAGAGGCCGCCTTTCTGCTCCTCGCTGCGGGTGAAGAAGGTGGCCAGCAAATCGCCATTGGCAAGCTGGCAGATGTGCGGGTCGCGGTCGTCCTGGGGCGTATCCACCACCAAGAAAGGCTTGCACCATGTCCTGCCCCCGTCGGACGACCGCATTCCGTAAACGGAGCCACCGGTCGGCGCTTGGCTGCTGGGAAGCGTTACGTGCCCTGTCCCCGCGTAGAAGACAACGAACAAGTCGCCATTGCTCAGCCGGCAGACGTCGGGAAACGCTTCATAATTGCCCCAGGGGCCCTCGTTGGTGATCACGCGGTGTGACTGGCCGGGGGCAACGCTGCACACGCCAATCGCAATCAAGCCCAGCGACAAGAGGCCCTTCATGGCATTACCTTCCCATAATCTACGGCGGCTCATGGACATGTTCTGGTTCTTCTCCGCGATTCCTAATCTACCGGGCGCGTCGCCGCTGGTCAACGCAGCGTCTGGTTGAGCGTAGCCTGTATCTCGGAGAGCAGGCCATGATGCACGTCGGGCCATCGGCCTGGGTCTTCCAGGTACGGCTCCATTCCCGGAAAAGGCGACGGCATGGCAAAACCCCCTTGTCCGACCTCTGCGACACCCCGGGGGCCTGGTGCTTGGTTGCCCGCGACGGAGTCAAAGAACACTGGTCCGACGTTGTTTGCCCGCGATCAGCGGTGAGCCCTGAATGTTGGATTCTAGCCGGCGTGGGCTGGAGAATCCAGAGTAGGGGTGCAGGGCACCACCGCTCGGCCGCGTCCCAGTGGGCCTCCCGTTTGCGCTGTTCGGCACGTTTGAGGTCGGCGTCGTCAAGCATCTCGGTGTTCCCTTAGCGACTCCCTCAAGGCTCGGATCCGATCGGCTTTTCTCTCTGATTCCGGAAGGGCCTCCTGGCATGCTAACATGTCCTCGTCGGAGAGGCCAAGATAGGCAACGCCGGCGGCGGTGCGGCCTGCCAGCGATCGATCTCGGCACGCAGCCCACGACTCCAGCCCGCGAACGGACCGAAAAATGTTGATTGCGCCGTACGGGCTGGTCAGGCAGAAGACCGGCTGTCGCGCGAGCCAGCCTGGTTCTTTTTCCGCGACGGGGCCCCAGTCCTCGTCCGACTTCCCCCACTCCGCCCGGAGTTTGGCCAGTGCTTTCTCACAGCGATCCAAGTTCTCGGGTGTATCCTCGACCCACAGATCGATGTCGTAGTCCGGGGCTTCCACGGATTGGAGACAAACTCGCGCTGCTGGATTACGCGCTTTTGTGTTTGGGCTCCGGCATGGGAAACAGCTTGGCGCGGCCGTAGACGATGTCTTCGTCGATCTTGTGGCTGGAGCCGGCCGGCTGGTCGGGCAGCTCGAACAGGATGTCGAGCATGATCTCTTCCATGATGGAGCGAAGCCCGCGGGCGCCGGTGTTCTTCTCCATGGCCCGCTCGGCGATTGCGCGGAGGGCGCCGTCGGTGAACGACAGCTCCGCGTTCTCCATGGCAAACAACTCCTGGTACTGCTTGGCCAGGGCGTTTTTCGGTTCCTTGAGGACCCGGATGAGGGCCTGCATGTCGAGGGGAGCCAGCGGCGATACGACCGGCAGGCGGCCGACCAGCTCGGGGATGAGCCCGTAGCGCAGCAGGTCCTCGGGCTCGACCAGCGACATGAGCTCGCCGGCGTTGCGCTGCTTCTTGCTCTTGATGTCCGCGCCGAAGCCCAGGACCTTCTGCCCCACGCGCCGCTCGACGACCTTGTCGAGGCCCTCGAACGCGCCGCCGCAGATGAACAGGATGTCCTTGGTGTTCACCTCGATGTACTTCTGCTGCGGGTGCTTGCGGCCGCCCTGCGGCGGGACGTTCGCGACCGTGCCCTCGAGGATCTTGAGCAGCGCCTGCTGCACGCCCTCGCCCGACACGTCGCGGGTGATGCTCGGGTTCTCGCTCTTGCGCGAGATCTTGTCGATCTCGTCGATGTAGACGATGCCGTGCTCGGCGTTGACGAGGTTGAAGTCCGCCGACTGCAGCAGCCGCACGAGGATGTTCTCGACGTCCTCGCCGACGTACCCGGCCTCGGTGAGGCTGGTCGCGTCCACGATCGCGAACGGCACCTTGAGCACCTTGGCGAGCGTGCGCGCGAGCAGCGTCTTGCCGGTGCCCGTCGGGCCGATCAGCAGGATGTTCGACTTCTCGAGCTCGACCTCGTTCGCCCCGCCCGGCGAGTAGATGCGCTTGTAGTGGTTGTACACCGCCACGGCGAGCGTCTTCTTCGCGCGGTTCTGCCCCACGACGTAGTCGTCGAGGATGCGCTTGATCTCGGACGGCTTGGGCAGCTGGCCGGTGGCCGAGGGCTGCTCGCGCTCGATCTCGCCCTCGAGGATGTCGTTGCACAGCTTCACGCACTCGCTGCAGATGTACACCGACGGCCCCGAGACCAGGCGGGCGACTTCGTCCTGGCCGCGGCCGCAGAACGAGCAGCGGATGGGGTGAGGCGTGGCGATGCGCTTCTTCATGAGGTCCGTCCCCGAGCCTGCCCTGGGAGTCGCGTGGCGGCCGCCGGCGGCGGCCGCCCGAGGGGTCGCTACTTGCGCTTCTCGATGATCTCGTCGATGAGGCCGTACGCCTTCGCTTCCTCGGCGCTCATCCAGTTGTTGCGGTCGCAGTCCTTCACGATCTTGTCGAACGGCTGGCCGGTGTGCTTCGCGAGGATGGTGTAGAGGTTGTCGCGCATCTTGGCCATCTCGCGCGAGTACAGCTCGATGTCGGTGTACTGGCCCTGCGTGCCGCCGAGCGGCTGGTGGATCATGACGCGGGCGTTCGGCAGCGCGTAGCGCTTGCCCGTCGCGCCGGCGGCCAGGAGCACCGAGGCCATGCTGGCGGCGACGCCGAGGCACAGCGTCGAGACCTGCGGCTTCACGAACTGCATGGTGTCGTAGATCGCCATGCCGGCCGAGATCATGCCGCCGGGGCTCTGGATGTAGAGGTTGATCTCGCGGTCGGGATCCTCGGCCTCGAGGAAGATCATCTGCGCGACCACCAGGTTCGCGACCGTGTCGTCGATCGGCGTCCCGATGAAGATGATGCGGTCCTTCAGCAACCGCGAAAAGATGTCGTAGGCGCGTTCGCCACGTCCGGTCTGCTCGACGACGATCGGTACGAGACCCATCCCGTTGGACCCTTCCCTTTCCCGAATCCGTTCCCGCGGGCGGCTCGCGCCGGCCCGCCGCTGTCCTGTCCGCCCCTAGCGCGCCGCCGCCGGCTCCGGAGCCCGCAGGGGCTCCTCGCGCAGCTGCGCCGCCTCGATCACCCGGTCCATCGCCTTCCGCTCGACGATCGTCTCGCCGAGCGACCGGCGACGATCCGCCGACTGGTACCGCGCCCGGATCCGCGACGCCTGCCGCGGGTCCGCCGCGCACATCCGCTCGATGTCCGCCGCGATTTCCTCGTCGGACACCGCGAGCGACTCCTGCCGGGCGATGCCCGACAGGAGCAGCTCGCGACGCAGCGACCGCTCCACGCCGGGGCGGTAGTGCTCGTCGAGCTGCTTCCTCAGATCCTCGCCGACCTCGCGCCCCCCGGTCTGCTCGCGCACCACCTGCTGGAGCATGTACTCCACCAGGCGCTCCGAGAGCTCGAACGGGTTGCGACGGACCAGCTCCTCCGCGGCCTGCCCCTCGAGCTCGCGCCGCACCCGCCCGGCGTCCTCGCCCTCGAGGTTCTGCCGCACGCGCTCGCGGAGCTCGCCCAGGGAGCCCAGCCTGAACAAATCCCTCGCGAAGTTATCGTCCAGGTCGCGCAGCTTCTTCTCCTGGATTTTGCGGATCGACAGCACGTAACGGACGGCCTTCCCCGCCAGTTCCGCCTGCCGGTAGTCGGCCGGGTAGTTCACCGTGAGCGTGCGCTCCTGCCCGGCCGCCGCCCCGGCCAGCCCCGCTTCGAGGTCGGGCAGCAGCTCCGGGGCGCCGAGCTGGATGCGGGTGTTCTTGGCCCGCGTGTTGGCCAGCCGGCGGCCGTTGGCGTCGAGCCGCTGCGAGTC
>JABWBD010000279.1 GCA_013360685.1 Pirellulales bacterium | reverse complement strand
CGGCGGAGTTCAAGCCGGCGCCGGCCCAGAGCCCGGGATAGGCGTAGCTGAGCAGGCTCGGACCTTCTTCCCGCTGCCAGAGAAGCATGTGCGACTTTCCGTAAACGCTCGTCATCCAGTCCCAGCTCTGGGCGACGTAGGTGTGGCCATCGCAGGTCGCCGGAGGGCCGATCGCCAACGCGGTGCAGTGTTCGACCGGCGGAAGCACGCCGCGGTGCCAGAGCTCTTCGTGCAGACTGATGAGCATCGCCTCCTCGAGCCGGATTCCCGCCCCTTCGGCGATCCCCTCCAGTTCCTCCGAAATCGTGGAAGACATCTTCCGGACAGGTTTGAAGCAGGCGTCGGCGTAGCAGAGGAGGTCGTCCTTGCCCGGAGCACCCTGCTTGGCGAACGCCTGGTAGATCTCGCGGTCGAGGAACTCGGCAATCGGACCGGCGAAGCGGGCGCCGTAGGCACGTCCTCGCTCGCGAGGTCCGCCGCGGATCACGGTGAGGACATGGTCGGGCGCGTCGGGGCGCTTCGACAATGGCGGGCGTTCGGTGCCGCCAGCGCGGGGACAGTTCGGAAGCGCCAAAGCAGCAGCACCGGCAGCGGCGAGTTGGCCAAGGAATCGGCGGCGAGAAGCCATCGCAAGGGAATTGGACATGGGACGCCTCACTGGGATTGAGGGTACTCGACCTCGGAGTGTTATACCTCGGCGTAGAGTCGCGAGACAAGCAAAAAGGAAAGAACCCGGCGGAAAGCGTTCTGCCGGGTTTCTTGGCATGCGCGACGGAATCGTCTGTCCCAAATGACGGGTCCAGATCGGGCTTACGAGCCGAGTTCGATTTTGCTGACTTTCACTCGGGTGTAAAGCTGGCGGTGGCCGGTCCGGCGGCGGTAGGTCTTGCGGCGGCGAAACTTCTGAATGACGAGCTTGGGGCCCTGGGCAACGCCGAGCACTTCGGCAGTCACTTTGGCCGACGCGAGCATCGGTTGACCGAGCTTCAGGCCGTCCTCGTCGCGGTACGCCAAGACGCGCTCGAACGTAACCTCTTGGCCGGCGGGCACTTCGCGATAGTCGATCTGAAGTTCCTGGCCCTGCTCGACCTTCAATTGCCGGCCGCCGTCTTCGATGATCGCGTACATGGTGGATCCTGTAGGTTGTCGCTTTTGTGCTGTTTCGTGCCATCCGGAGGCGGGGGATGTCCCCGTTGCCGGACAGCCGTTTTGTTTGCGGTGGAACTAGGGTAGCCCCTTAGTTTACCGCAAGGAGGGCCGACCCTTCAAGGGCTACATCCAATCGAACTTGATGTCGCGGTTCTCGCCGTCGCGACAGACGACGATGAGATGTTCGGGCGAAACGTCTTCGGCGCCAAGGACTTGCACGGTCATCTTCCCCTCGTCTTCCAGCCGGCTGAGTTCGCGCCGCTTGCGGTTGTTGAGGTATTCCGCCACGTCCTCGGCCACCGTCACGCTGATTTCCTTGATATCCTCACGCTGACTGGCCAAGATGAGCAACCGAATCACTTCGATGCCCATGCTCTCGGCCGTTTTGATCTGGCCCGTTCCATGACAGGCTGGGCAGTCGCGGAACACGCTCCGTTTGAGGCTCGGTCTTATCCTCTGGCGGGTCATTTCCACCAGCCCGAAGGGGCTGGTCCGGAGGATTTTGGTACGAGCGCGATCGCGTTTGACAGCATCGCGGAGCGCCCGCTCGACCCCCCGGCGGTGCCGTTCCTTTCGCATATCGATGAAATCGTTGACGATCACTCCGCCGAGGTCTCGGAGCCGGATCTGGCGGGCGATCTCCTTGGCGGCCAGGAGATTCATCTGGTAGGCGGTTTCCTCGGCCGAGTCGTCAGCCCGGAAGTTGCCGCTGTTGACATCGATCGCGACAAGCGCTTCGGTCTGGTCGATCACAATGGAGCCGCCCTGCCTGAGCGGAACGGTGCGGCTGTGGATCTTGGTGATCTCTTCGTCCATGTGGTACTTGTGGAAGAGCGGCTCCTTGCCTTCGTAGAGTTGGAGCCGGCTGACGTACCGCGGCATGACGAGTTGGAGGAACTCCCTGGCGCGTTCGTAGGCCGAGGGTTCGTCGATGTAGATCGTGTCGATATCGGCGGAGAAGATGTCGCGGATCGTCCGGATGATCATGTCGCTCTCTTCGTAGATGTCCACCGGCCCGGACGATTTCTTGATCCGGCGGACGATCACCTTCCAGAGCCGCAGCAGGTAGGCGAGATCGCGCGAGAGCTCCTTGCGGGTACGGTCGGCGCCCGCGGTGCGGACGATAAAGCCGAGCCCCTTGGGCGGGTTCAGCTCGAGCATGATGTCGCGGAGCCGGCGTCGGACCTCCTCGTCTTCGATTTTCCGGGAAACGCCTACCCGGCCGAGCGGTGGCATGAGCACGAGATAGCGGCCCGGGATGCTGATGTAGGTGGAGAGGGTCGGCCCTTTGGTGCCGATCCCTTCCTTGATCACCTGGACGACGACTTCGTCGCCGCGGCGAAGGATCTCCTGGATGGGCGGCTTGATCCGGGGGCGGGCCCCGGGGCGCATTCCGCGGCCGCGAGCGCGGGGGCGGTCCTCGTCTTCCTCTTCGCCGCGGCTGGCGGCGCTGCGTCGGCGCCCGGCCGGCTCGATCGGCCGGTCGGGATCATAGCCGCCCTGTCGGAAGTATTGGGGCTCGATGTCGCTGATGTGGAGGAAGCCGTTGCGTCCGACGCCGAAGTCGACGAAGGCGGCCTGAATGCTCGGCTCCAGGTTGACGACCACGCCCTTGTAGATGTTGCCGACGTAGCTGTCGTGTCCGGTCCTTTCGACGTAGAGTTCCTCGAGAATGCCATCTTCAACAATCGCGATCCGGCACTCCTCCGGCTGCGAGACGTTGATCAACATTTCCTGTTTCATGGGTGCATTTCTTGTCCGGCACGGTCGGCGAGCACGCACAGCCGGCGCAGCGGGAGAAAATCCGATCGACTTGGAGTCGGGCGGTGTTCATCACTGCAATTCCACCTGGGTCCGGGTCAGGCACACCCCTTGCTCCTCCAGATCGGACAGTCCCAACGCGGCCAGGACATCACGTGGTCCTGCCCCGCCTTCCCGGCCGCACAGTCGCATCGAGACCACTCCGTCCTGGACCGCAAGCGATTCCAGGTCGGGTCGGAAATCGACGGGAGCAGGCTTGCCTTCGCGCTGGACCAGCCACTGCGGGCTGGAACAGAGCTCGGCGACCCGGGCCGTCGCCTCGGCGAGGCGGTCGGGAGGGACAACGATCCGATAGGAGGCGCTTCGGATGCGGGCCTTTTTGTCACCGGGCGAAAGCACTTCGATCGAGGAGAAGGTGAGGCCCGGCAGAGCGTGACGTGCCAGCCGCCGGTCGAGTTCTTCCGCGGTGCACGATTCAGCAAGTTCCAGTTCCATCACTTCGTCCAGTCCCTCGATGCCCACGGCCAAAGCCAGCGGAAAGCTCATGCGCGGCTTGGGATGAAAGCCCTCGCTCATCCCCAGCCGCAGCCCGGCACGCCGGAACAGCCGCTCCATCGAGCGGACCAGGTCCCGGTGCCCGATCAAACGCAGGTCTCCCTGTTTGCGAAAGCGAATGCGTACTCGTTCTCGAACCATCGGGTTCGAACCTCTCCGCCACTGCCGATGGGGGCGGAGAATCCTTCAATGTGTCCACCCGTCCCCGCCGGCTGCCGCCGGTCGGGACCGGGTCCTCAGTAGTCTTCGGACCCGCGAAATGATCGCCGGTCCAACGCGTGTTTCGATGGGTTCCTTTCGCCGGCGCCGCTCCCGCCGCGGCTTCAAGGCAACAGCTCCGGAACGTGCTTCTTCAGTTCCTTTTTCAGGAAGTTCTTAATATCGCGGGCGTTTTCCATCGACAGCGCGCGGCGGGCACCCCCCTCGCACTCGTCGATGGTGACGCTGCGGACGATTTTCTTGATCTCCGGGATGGCGCTGGGAGTGACGCTCAACCTCCGCAGCCCAAGTCCCAACAGGAGCATCGTGTAGATCGGATTGCCGCTCATCTGGCCGCAGAGGCTCACCGGCACCCCTTTGCGGTTGGCCGCCTGGACGGTCATCGAAATCAGCTTCAATACGGCCGGATCGGCGGAGTTGTACAGTCCAACGACGTCCTTGTTGCTCCGGTCGACAGCCAGCGTGTACTGGACCAGGTCGTTGGTGCCGATGCTGAGGAAATCGACCTCGTCGACGAAGTGGTCGATCATCATCACCGCCGAGGGCACCTCGACCATCATTCCGACCTGAAGGTTGCGGTCGTACTCGACGCCGTGCTCCTCCAGATCCTCGATCACGTCGGCCAGCACCATCTTGGCCTGGCGGAGTTCGAGAATCGTCGAGACGAGCGGGAACATCACGCGGACCTGCCCCAGAGCGCTGGCCCGCAGGATGGCGCGGAGTTGCGTGCGGAACATGGGCACGTTTCTCAGCGCCAGACGGATGCTGCGCAGCCCCAGGAACGGGTTGCGTTCGTCCTCGGGGGTCGGCAGGTGCGGGATCTTGTCGGCGCCGAGGTCGAATGTGCGAATGGTCACCGGGCGGTTGCGCATCGTCTCCACCACGCGCGAATACGCCTGGAAATGGACCTCCTCGTCCGGCTCCACCTCGGCGCCCAGGTACAGGAATTCCGTGCGGTAGAGGCCCACGCCGTCGGCGCCGCGCTCGATGCAATGATCGACCTCGTAGGGAAACTCGATGTTGCCGCAGAGTTCGATCCGGATTCCGTCGGCGGTCTCGGCGGGGAGTTCGCGGAGGGTCTCCAGTCGCGCGGCGAGAGTGCGGATCTCTTCGGCCTCGTGGCGGTAGCGCGCGATGGTCTCCTCGTCAGGATGGAGGATGACCAGCCCTTTGTCGCCGTCGATGATCACCAGATCGCCGCCGGAGACCTCCGAAAGGAAGGGGCCGGTGCCGACGACGGCCGGAATGCCGAGGCCCTCGGCGACGATCGCCGTATGGCTGCCCGGGCCGCCCACCTCGGTGACAAAGCCCCTGACGAAGCGGCGGTCGAGGTTGGCCGTTTCGCTGGGGGTGAGATTGTGGGCAAGGATGAGCACCGGCGAGGTCAGACGCGAGATCCCCTCGCGGCGGCGGCCAAGTAGGTTGCGCAACAAACGCTTTTCGATATCGAAAATGTCGTTGGCGCGCTCGGCCAGGTAATGGCTCTGGAGCTTCTGGAAAACCTGCGCATAGCGGCGGAGCGTGCGGCTCACCGCGTACTCGGGTGAGTAATGGTGCTGGCTGATCATCTTGTCCAGTTCGCTCCGCAGGCGTGCGTCCTGGAGCATCTGGAGATGGGCCTCGAAGATCGCCGAGTATTTCTCACCGAGTTCCTTGGAAACGGCATCGCGGTTCCGCGCGATCTCCTCGCCGGCGGCGGCAATGGCCCGGTTGAGCCGTTCCAATTCGTCTTCGACGGTATCGCGCGCGACGAAGCGACGAGGGATGCGGAACCCCTCGTTGTCCATGACGAGCGCTTCGCCGATGGCAACGCCTGGCGAAACGGCGATACCCTGGAGTTTCTGCACTGGATGTATGTCGCTTGTGTTCTCGGTCCGTGGCACACCGGGCGGCCTTGCGCCCGAGGTTGCCACGACCGGGCTATTTCTCTTGTTTGTCGGCCTCGGCGTTTTCGCCGAACTTGCCGCGGAACAACTCGACCAGCGCGTCCAGCGCGGCCGCGGCATCGGGCCCGGCGGCCTCCAACTGCAACTCTTCGCCTTCGGCTGCTCCGAGCGATAGGATCTGGAGAACGTCGGTGCCGTCGACGCGGTGGCGACTCTTGATCAGTTCAACCTTGGATTGGAACCGCCGGACAGTCCCGGCCACCAGGGTGGCGGCACGGGCATGAACGCCCTCGCGGTTGACAACGGTCACGGTTCGCGCTAGCTTCGGTTCGGACATCGCTGGCCTGGGAGCTCAAGATCCGAACTGGTTGTTGTCGGCTTCGTCGAGCAGTTGCCGGATATCCTCCGGCGTTTTCGACTGCTTGAGGAACCTGCAGAACGTGTCGTCGCGAAGCTGCCGCGAGATATTCTCCAGGGCCCGCAGGTGGTCTCCGGGGCGGTCGGGCGGCGAGATCAACAGGAAGAACAGGTAGACCTTCTCCCCGTCGAGGCTGTCGAAATCGACGCCGTCGCTGCTGACGGCCACGGTTCCGACAAGTCGATCGACGCTGGGATGCTTGGTGTGGGGTACGGCGACTCCGCGGCCGATGCCGGTGCTCCCCAACTCCTCGCGTTTGAGGATCGCTCGAACGATGCTCTCCAATTCGTCGGATTCAATGCCACCGGCGCCCTCCAGCGCCTGGACCATCTCGCGAATGACCCCTTCCTTATCCTCGGCGGCCAGATCGGCCCGTATCGCCTCAGGCACAACAAAGTTGGCAAACTTCATTCACAGGATCTCCTCTGTCTTGATGTTGTCCCGCAGATGGGACTGCCCCCCGGTGGCGTCCGGTGCCCAGACTTGGGTGAGATGCTTAACTGCCGGCCGTTTCCGAATCCGGAGCGACTTCTTCTTCCTCTTCTTCCCGACCGGCGGCGACGCGGTGGCGGGTCTGGATTCTCTCTTTGTACTTCCGCAATTGCTGTTCCAGCTTGTGGACCACTTCATCGATCGAAGCGATCAGTTCGCCGCCCTTCGAGGTCGCAACGAAATCGTGCTTGTGCTCGGCCGACGCGCGGAGGTCGACATCGGGATTGTCCCGATGTTCCAGATCGATCGTCACTTCGATCTCGGTCAGCCGATCGAACAGTCGCGTAAGTCTTTCAACTTTGGCGATGATCTTCGAGCGCGTTTGCTCACTGATGTTGCCGTGACGCGTTGAAATCCTGATCTGCACCGAGTCACTCCTTGGTACGGACACCGGAGGGTTCGGGTTCCTCCTGGTCGTGAAATGGCTAATTCTAGCGAACGAACGCCAGGTACACAAATGCAAAGCCGTCTGGAAACCTGACAGCCTGCCTGGCTTACCAAATCTAGCTCCCGCCTCGCTCCGCTCCCGAGATTTCGGTTCATCGCCCGGTGAATGAAATGTTCTGCTGGTGTAAACCCACCTTGAACGGTGGTTTGTTTCAGCCAAGGTTCAGGTGACGAGGGGAGCTCGTCGGATCTGCCATGGACCGCCAGGAAACCAAAACGGGTGGCTACACACCCGCCTGTTTCAGCAGCGGATTGGGACGCCCGATGGTCCCATCCGCGCCGGGCGGAATCAGTACCCCGGCATTCGGCGAGACTCCCATGCGTTCCCGCCATTTCTGTACCGCGGGCATTCGTTTGGCCGCAGGATACTCGGGGCGATAAAAGAGCATCAATCCGGTGGCCTCTCTCAGATTCCAGAAGCTCAACACACGGACCGCCAGAACCTCGTGTTCGAGCAAGTTGATCAGCCGTGCGGCTTCTTCCTTGCTGATTTCGGGTTTGCGATACTTCCACAAGAGCTGGTAGAGCGTGGTTCCCGGGTCGCCGGCAAAAAGATGCTCCATTGCCGCCCGGACCCGGGCCGCCGATTCGGGGCCGCGCGCCAGCGCGGCGCGGAGCTCGTCGATGTGGTCCTGCCATACGGTTTTCTGCTCCGGATCGTTCAACGCGCCGGCGATCAGTCCGAAGTCGCCGAGATGCCCAAGGCACCTCATGGCCAGCCATCGCACCTCCCGCCGCCGATCCACCGCCAGTTCGTGCAGCGCGAGGTTGACCATTCGTTCGTGAGAGATGGCCCTCTCGACGATCGCCGAGGTACGCTGGTCGAGCATGCTCACAGCGTCCGGAGAACTCCAAGCGGGGATTTCTTGCGCGGCAACCGGTTGGAGAGGATTCTCATCCAGCCGCAACCTCATGGGCGCTGCCAATGCAATCGGCTCGCCGTTGCCTCCCTCCTGCCAGAGTACCTTGCCGCTCGTGGCATAAAGGTCGGCGACAAGCGGCGCCGGCTGTGCCTCCGGATCGGCGTTGTTCGTGCCTGGGCGTCCCGCCTCGACCATCAGAACGGAGTCCACATCGCCAAATCCAACGAGTCCGGCGCGCTGGCCGAATCGCAACCACACCCGTGCGTCTTTCTGTTCGCCCGGCTTGATCACGAGCCGCCCATACCGGACATCAACTCCGGGAATCCCGTTGGGATCGAACGTCAGGAGTCCGACTCGCGTACCGTCAAATGCCTCCACAGCGACGCCGCCTTTCAGGCTGAGGCTGGGCCGGTACGTGGGCAGCGACAAGATCTCATCACGCTCGCTGAGAACGGCTTGAGTCGGAACGCGCTGCCAGTGGGCCTCGCGGTCCAGTCGGACCAGGATCTCCGTCGCCGACACGTGGTTGCCCACCGGAAGCCCCGGGACGGGGGCCGGTTCCGGCGCAGTTTCAGGGATGGCCGCTGCCGGACTTGCGTCCGGCGCGGTTACGGCGCCCGGTTGAACGATCCTGGAAGGTTCGGCCGGAGCGGGGGCCGGCGGCGTCTCCGCGCCCCCTGCGCTCGGGACGGGAACCGTCGGAGCCGATGGTTGCGAGGGCCCGGGCATCGGGGGGCTCGGCATTCGATCGGCATCCGTCGTTTCCTTCGGCTCTACGGGGGCATCTTTGGGCAGCGGTGCGTTCGGAATTGGTTCGGGAACCGCAGGCGGTGCAGACAGGACGGACGTCGCCTGCGCGTCGGGTAGCGCGGAGGGCCGCTCGATCTTGGCCCCCGGTGGTATGGGGACCACCGGCGGCTGTGATGGAACAGGCGAACCGGCAGCTCCAGTCCCTGGCGTTTTCGGCTCTTCTGCCGGCCTGAGCGGCGATTTCCCAGCGGTTTCGCCGCTTTCCGGCATTGGCCCTGCGGGTAGTGCCGGAGCTGGCATGTCGGACGGTGCGGATTTACGAGCCAAGAGATTGCCTAGCGGGGTACCGGGCCGGAACTGCCCTGCGGCAAACAGGCCGAGAACAACCACGACTCCGGCCAGAGCCATCAGCGTCACCGGCCACAAGCGGCGCGGACGGGATTCGCGAAGATACTCGGGCACTCCGGGTTCTCGCGACGGGCCCGCTACCGGTTCGCCCGCTTGTCCGTTGCCCGACACGGCATCTTGCGCCAGCGGTTGCGCATCCGGCTGCGGACTGGCTGCCGCGGCGGTTGGAACGTGGTACATGCGTAGTCGGCTCTCCGGATCCACCTCGGCCGGTTCGCCGAGCACGAGCGTGAGGATCTGATGGCATGACGCAAGTTCGGCGAGGTGAATGTCCGATTCCAGGCAAACCTTCTCGAAATCGGGAACGCGATCAGCAGGTAGCGTGTTGTCGAGATATTCGGCAACGGTGTTTGGATCGAGCCCTGCCCCCCGGTCGGTCACCCCGGGAGCGGCCAGACGAAGCCGTCGAGTGACATCCCGGATTCGCTGGAGCAGCCCACTGGCGAAGTCGCTGTCTTGAATCTTCTTGGCGATATCTTGAGCGTCGTCGGGCTCAAGAATGTCGTCCATGTAAGCCAACAAAGTGCGTAATGTGAGCCGCATCGCCATTGCCTCAAGTCGTTCTGGAACTGGGGATTTCCTCTGCCAGTAATAGTGCCGGCAAACCCAGAAATCCGTGCACTCGAAGCGACGGCTTTATCGATTCTTGCGATTCCCCTCCTTGGAATCCGAGGCTTGGAGAGCCTCGGCTACGGGCTCATTGGCCAACCCATTCGTGCCGCTCGCCGTGCTCCATGCACGCCGTGTGCTCTGGGCTTTGTCGCTCGTACCCGAGCCGGCGCCGTTTGCCCTTGGAAAGGCCACGGAGGCAGCGCAGGCCAACAAAACCTGCAGGAGTCCGACCGAGACAGGATGAAATATCCGGATCTCTCTTGGCTCTTGGGGGGTGAGCCAACCGGCTCGCTCCCAGCCGTTGCAGGTCCGCCGCCACGGGGTCGCGAGGTCATCTGCGCGCTGCGAGAACAGTCGATCCGACTCGACATCGCTGCCAATCCATCCGAGGACAATCAGTAGCGCAACCAGCCATCCAGCCACTCGCACGGCTCGTCTCCGAGGTTGCGGGACGTGCCGGAGGGTTTCACCGGCGCCCTCCGACGAAGCTGGACCTTTGCAACGCCCGGGCCACAAACGGCCTGCGTGCGGGTTTCGTGCTTAAGTAACTGTGGTTCTTGGAGTTGCGGCACTAGGTAGTGGTTGTGATGCGCCGGCGAAGCGTTGAGTTCTTTCCGCTTCCGAGGCGCAACGCGTTGATTTTGGGAAACAGTCGGCGGAAGTCCGACAAAATACCGGCGCGCGACGTCGGGACGGTTTGCCCGAATGGCCGTTGTGGCCTAGGTTTGCCATGAGGCAAGTCAGCGGATGCGAGCGGCCCGTCTTCGGGCGCGGCCGAAACTTCACAAGGACTCCCTTGGATAGTTCGATCATGGCTCACCCAGCGTTCCCTTCTCTGGATTTGAAGAAAGTCCTCGCCGCGGCCCAACTGCCGGCACTACCCCAGAGCGCCATTCGCCTCTTGGAGCTGTCGCAAAACCCCGACAACGGCCCCGCCGAGTTCGCCGTGCCCATCGAAGTCGATCCCGGTCTCACGGGCCAGGTGCTGAAGTTCGTCAACTCGTCGTACTTCGGCTTCGCCCGCGAGATCGACAACGTCAAGCAAGCAATCTCGCTGGTCGGCATCCGGACGATCAAGAACTTCGCGCTGTGGAGCGCCGTGTTCAGCCTGATGCCGAATCCGAAATGCGGCCCGTTCGACTTGAAGGCCCTGTGGCAAGATTCGGTCCGCCGCGGGTTGTTTGCCCGCGCGCTCGGCAAGGCGATGGGCATGAAAGAGGCGGAAGACCTGTTCGCCGGCGCGCTGCTGCAAGACATGGCCGTGCCGCTGTTGGCGAAGGAGCTTTCGGCCGACTATCTCAAGCTGCTCGAAGAGCGCAACCATACGAAGACGCGGCTCTCGCAACTCGAACGCGATCGCTTCGGCTGGACCCACGGCGAGGCGGCGGCGCAGCTATGCCGCACGTGGAACCTGCCCGACGCGTTCGTCGATCTGATCGAGTTCCACAGCGATCTCGACGCGCTGCAAGCGAACAACGGCACGCCGTCGCAGAAGGCGGTGGCGGTTTCGGCGCTGTTGCCGGCGTCGTCCGACGGCGAC
>JABWBD010000278.1 GCA_013360685.1 Pirellulales bacterium | reverse complement strand
CCAGGAACGGTTCCTCAAAACGATACGTCTCCTTGCCGATCGTCGCCTGCCGCTCCTGCATGGCCTCGAGCAAAGCGGCCTGGACCTTGGCCGGTGCGCGGTTGATTTCGTCGGCCAGGATCAGGTTGGAAAAAATGGGGCCCTGCTTGACGCTGTACGTCGCCTCTTTGGGATTGAAGACTTCGGTCCCCACGACGTCCGCCGGCAACATGTCCGGTGTAAACTGGATCCGGGAGAAGCCGGTATCGATCGCCTGGGCCAGGCTGCGCACGGCCAACGTCTTGGCCAGGCCGGGTACGCCCTCCAGCAATACGTGCCCGCCGGTCAAAAGTCCGATCAGCAGCCGGGAAACCATCCCCTCCTGGCCCACCAGGATCTGGCCCACCTCGGTGACCAGTTTGGTGCAGATCTGCGAATAACGGGAAATCTGTTCGTCAATGGGTGTCGCATTCATGGCTTTCGATGATCCAACTCAAACAACAGTCCTGCCGAGCAGCCGGCCGCGGCATGCCGCGCCAGCCCCACATATTAAATGAGAAACTACGGATCGAAAAGGCGTCAGAAACGTCAGGAATCTCTTTCCGTCTTTCCGGGCCTTCCTCGCGCTCGCATCGTCGTCTCCATCACGGCAATCGGAGGAGCGCGTACGACGCGTTCTCCAAGACGAGTTTCCCGGACGCCTCGATCTCGTCGTCGGCGGGGTCAGAACCTAATCCCACCAGGGCCAGCTTGCCGCGCTGGTACGGCCCGAGGATCAGGTAGGAATTCCCGCCAAGGGGATTTCGCCCGCCGAGATGGCGATACCGGCCCAATGGAAAGAACACTTTATCGACTAAGGTGGAAGCCTCGCTAACGTAGAAGATTCCCTTGTAGTACATGCGATCGTTCGGACGAATGTGCTCCGCGAAGAATGCGACGAGTTGCCGCTGGTCTTCCAGGGGAATGACGTGCGTCGAAGGCAAGCCCTCCATGCCCCGCGCCTCGCGTTGTGAATACAGACGGTCCACCCACCCCGCGTCGAGGGAAAAGACCGGATGCATCGCCGCGCTGTTGAGGCACGCCGCCAGGACCGCGACCGTCGCGGGCGGCACAAGCCATCGCCGCCACCCGCCGTCCGCCAGCCGCCACAGGATCGCTGGCAGGCAGCAGCAAAGTAGCATGTGGGGCAAAAGCCCGAGGAATGCGTGACGCGTCCAGCCCGTCTCCGACAACAGGAGATACCACGCCTGCGACGCGCAGGTCAGCCCCAGGACAAGCCAAGCGATCGCACCGGTTTGGGCCGATCGGCGAAAGCCCCAGGGCAATATCAGAAGGACGATCCACGGCACGGCCGTCGACCATGAAGGCCGGGCCGAGCCGAGTCCTACGTCCGACAGCACCGCCGCCTTCTGGAGCACCGCTTCGGGGCGAAGCGCGCTCGCGACCGCGCGAGCGGTCCGTGGCAAGGATCCGCCCGCCAATAGCTCAGTTTTCAAAGCGTCGCGGATTTCGCACACCCGTGTGGCACCGCTTCCACTCGAGACGAAGAACTGGTAGTGTTCGTCGCGCGAAGCCTGTAACAGGCGGCGATCGACTTGGATGTCCCCCAGCGACTCCATGCGTACCCCCAGTACTCCGAGGGCGGCCACAGTCGCCATAAGAATGGCCATCGCGCCGGCACACAGCCCACTTCGCGCGGGATTCCACCTGTTCATCACCAGGACGGCAAGGGAGAAAACCACGAGGCCCGTAACGACACTCCACAAGAGGGAATCCAACGAAACGTCCAATCGGCTATCTCCCAGCCAGAATACCAGGACCACGTACCGGTAGAGGCTGAACGTGGCGTTGGGCACAAGGAATCCGACGGCAAAAAGAACCCAATCGGTGATCCAGAGACGCAACCGACGGCGCCCCGCACGCAGTTCGACCAGTGCCGCCAGAAAAAACACAGGCGCTGCGAGCATCGCTAACGCTTTCGTGAGCGTCGCCAACGAGAGCAGTACGCCCGCCGCGCCGTAGAAGAAACCAGCGCGCGGCCCTCCCCGCCGGGCCCGATCGTAGCACGCGACACTTAGCAACAGCCAGAAGAGCGCTGCCGGTTCCGAATACGCCTCGTACGCGGTCGTGATGGAAAGCTGCGGTACGAACCAAAACCATAAACACAGCAGCGCCGCCGACGCAATTCCGCCCATGCGAACCGCGAGCCAGAGAAGCACGACGAGCATTCCCCAATAGGTCAGCAGCGGCCAGAGCCGATATTGCCACCAGCCGTCGCCGAACAGCGACAGGACCATCGCCTCGGGAACCACATAGCCGGGGCCAACGGTCACACCCGCGGGAAAATAGGTGAACCCCGCGGCATCCTGCACATTCATCCGGCCAAGGATGCTTTCCCAGGCGCCTGGCGGCTCCTCGGGGATGGCGTTGCTGTACGATGCATAGATCCCACGGTGCGCCAGGTTCTTCGCTACGCCAAGATACCAGCCGCTGTCCTGCGCGACGCCGCCGAAGTGATCGGCGAATACAACCACCCTTGCCAGCAGCGGAAGGCTCATCAGCAACACGGCGCCCCATCGCATTGCAGGACGGTTCCAACCCCGGCTAAGAAACCCTGCTATCCTTCTTCGGAGTGGACCGGGAAATCCGGCAGGGAATCTGGTTTCTTCTTTCGTGTCGCCGATTGCCATCCGTCCTGTTCCCGCCGATCGTCTTGTCTCGTTGCAGGTTCACCATGCGCCCGCGGTGATGAGGGGACTGGCTTTGCTGGACCTTGCGATTTCGCTCCCCTTCACCCGCGGTTACTTGCGGTGCTCGTTCACTTTTCCGTCCGCGACCTTGTACCGTCAAGGATTATTATAACGCGCCTCGCTCAAGACTGCTTCAAGCCAAGTCGCCTCGCCTGGAGTTGCCACACGGCCGGGTGGAAAGGGCTTCGGCCCCGATGTGTATGATCCTCGCAGGAATTCTATCGAATCCAGGAATCTCATGCGGGCCCCGCCATTGCCTTGACTTCTCGGTGCCGCCCGTTTAGCCTCACGGCAGCCCATTGGGGCTGAGTCTGCCGTGATAGGCCAAGGCAATCATGAAAGGAACACCTTCATGAGCAATTCGAGGAAGCGAATCGGTATCGTGGGGCTGGTCGTGGTGGCGGTCCAATCGGCGATGGCGGCCGCAAAGGCTCCGGCGGGCGAGACGTTGACGCCGATCGGCTTGCGGGAGATCAAACTCGCCGGCGAGATCGGCCGCCGGGTCGACATCACGATCTACCAGAATCTGCTCGCGCTCAACACGGAGAAAGATTTCCTCGACCCGTTTCGACAACGGAACAAAGTCGCGGGCTACATCGGCCTGGGCAAGCTGATCGACGCCACCGTGCGATTCGCCGCCTACACGAACGACGAGCAGGTACGGGCGCTCAAGAATCACCTCATCGCGGAAGCGATCAAGACGCAGGAACCCGACGGGTACATTGGCATCCTTGTCCCGGCGAGCCGCGTTTGGGGCGTCTACGATATCCACGAGATGTCGTACCTCGTCTTGGGATTGACCAACGACTACAAGTTTTTCGGCGAAAAGGCATCGCTGGAGGCGGCGCGGAAGCTCGCCGACTTCATCATCACCCGCTGGTCGGCGGAGCCGAGCCGGATACCGGGGCCCGACGGAAAACGCGGCAGCATGTACGGAGTCACCACCGGCCTCGACGGGGCGCTGCTTACGCTCTACGAGCAGACCAGCGATCACCGCTACCTCGACTTCTGCACGAACTTCGCCCAGTACCAACTGCCGCAGTGGAACGTGGCAATCAAGCTCGACGGCCCGCGGATGGACGATGAGCGGCACTCGTACATCTACATGGCCCTCTGCGTGGCGCAAATGCAACTGCATGGCCTTCAGCCGGACCCGCGACTGCTCAAGCAGACGCAACAGGCTGTGGACTTCCTTACCCGGCAGGACGGACTGCTGATCACCGGATCGTGCAGCATGTCGGAGGGGTGGCACAGCAACCAGACGGGAAGCGGTCCCGCGAGCGAGAGCTGCGCCACGGCCTATCTCACGAGGATGTTAGATCGCCTGCTGCGGATTTCGGGCGATGCAAAATACGGCGACATGATGGAACGAATCGTTTTCAACGCGCTATTTGCCGCTCAGTCGCCCGATGGCCGGAGGATTCGCTATTTCTGCCCGTTTGAGGGCCAACGGGCTTACTTCGGCGACACGTACTGCTGCCCGAACAACTTTCGGCGGATCATCGCCGAGTTGCCCGCCATGGTCTACTACCGTTCGGGTGATGGGCTGGCGGTCAATCTCTATACCGAGTCCACCGCGAACGTTGAACTCCCGGATGCGCTGCGGCTGACATTGCGGCAGGAAACCGGTTACCCCAGTTCCGGGACCGTCCGTATTCACGTGGATCCCTCCCGAACCGCCGAGTTCCCGCTAGGCCTGCGGATTCCACGCTGGTGCACGGAGCCAGTGAAAGTGGCGGTCAACGGCCAGGCCGTCGCCTCGGCGACACCGCGCGGCTCGTTCCTGACCATCAAAAGGCCGTGGCAGGCGGGCGACCGGATCGAGCTCGAAATGTCCATGCCCTGGCGGTGGATCAAGGGGCGCCAGGCGCAGGTCGGGCGGTTCGCCCTGATGCGTGGGCCGTTGCTTTTCTGCCTCAGCCCGGAAGTCAATCGGCTTCCCAAGGAACTGGACCTGCGCAAGATCGTCATCGACCCCAGCTCGGTCTGCGCACCGAGCGAAGACGCCCGGGTGCGTCCGGGCGGCCTGGCGTGCAAGGTGAGAGCCTGGAGCCCAGGCCGCGCAACGACGCAGCCGAGCGACCTGGAGCTGTTGTTGACCGAATTCCCCGATCCATCGGGCACGGCAGCCTACTATCTCCTGTCCGATCCAAGCATGTCGCAGGACGACGAACTGCCGGTCGCACGTCAATGACGTCGGGTCGTGTCTCTGGAGCTCGCTGGCGACAACCTGCGCGCACGCCGGCCGCTATGCCCCCAGGACCTGTCTCACCCAGGCCTGATCTTCCTCGCCGAGCGGCGGGCCGGGGACTTGCCCCGCCTCATACCAGCGCCGCCAACTGGACCGGTAACTCAGATCGTACGCCGATCGAAACGCGGCGGCCAGGTCGAGCGGCAAGTCCGGGCGGCCGGGGCCCAGCGGCAGACCGACCACGGGCAACGGGTCCTGCAGCCGCAGCGGGTAGCCTTCCTCGTTCCGCCCCATGCCGGTCTTGCGCGCGACGAAGATGAAATAGGGCGTCGGCGCCAGTTCCGGAAATAAGTCCCGCGACGGGTTCTCGCCGTCACGCAGGAAGTCGATCTCCATGAAATGGGCCTTCGACGAAAGAAATCGGGATCGCTTCTCGCGGTACTTCGGCGCATAACTGCCTTGCTTGTTGGCGAAGCTGAGAAGCTCCACAACCGCCAGCACGCGCGCCCACTCGCCTGTCTCGCGGACCACCATGTACTCCTGCTTGTACATTTCCATCGCATCCGGATCGAGCACCACTTCGTGGATCGCCCGAGGCTCGGCCAGCGCCACCCCGGTTCGGCTTCGCTCCTGTTCCGGGGCGTCGAGCGAAGGGGCATTCTGTGCCAACAGATCCGGTTCGCCGATCAGCACGAGCTCCCCCGTCGGTTCCCGCCCGTACACGCTCCGCTCGACGTCAACCTCACACCCGAGTTCGCGCGCCCGCCCCGTGCTTTGCTCGGCCAGCTTACGAATGAACCAGCCGTGAAACACTTCCCACCGCGGGTTGATTTCGAGGAAGGGATCCATGCCCGGAAACGGCGATGACACCATGATCGATATCCTTAAACGCGGTTGAACAGGGATGCGCCGAGCTGCTTTCAGTGCATCCGGCCTAGGATTCGCCAAGATATCGGTAATCCTATCTCAGCGTGGGTTTCCATACAAGAAAGTGACCGCTGATCGCGACAGGAAGAACGATTGGCCCCCTCTCGGAGAAGGACCCGATCTGGGAGGATTGTCCGCTGCCTCGCACCCGAGAGCCCAAACGGTCCAAAGGGAAACCCTGGAGCCTGCCTGAAGACGCCAAACGGCAGGCGCCCAAACTTCCTGTCATTGCAGCGCCTCATCGTCGGCCGCTTCGAGAGTAACTATTCCCTACTATACCCGGTTCCTGCTTGCCGGGGCCTCCGGCAGTTCGTCGGCCAGGATGTCGTTGTCGAGAAAGGCTAGGAACTCTCCGCCGACTGATGGACGAGTTCTCCGTACCATTGGGCACGGCGGGCACGGAGGGTGTCGGCGTAATGGGCAATCCGCGTGCGGAGCAGAACGGAAACACCCGGCTCCGCCACGAGTCGATCGCAGAGAAGGATCGCTTCATAGAAGTTGCCGGCTTGCGCCCAGCAACTCGCCGCGCTGAAAAAGTGCACAAACGACTTTTCCGGCAAGCCTTGATGCTCGCACAATTCGCCTAGTCTCTCCTCCAGCGCCGCGGCCTCTGCAAATTTCGCGGCCGCGGCCTCCGCTTCCTGCCGCTGCCGCAAGAGCCGAGCCTCGAGGATCAGTCGCGACTTGCGGGCCTCCTCGGCGGCAAAAGCCTCCCCCGCGCGGGATTGCTGAAAGCCTCGGGACGATGACTCGTTCATGAGTCTGGCTCCTGGTACTGGTGAAAAGAAAAAATTATGGGCTAGTTGTTGGCGGAGGACAATCGCGGTGCTGTTGCGAAGAGGCCCCCGGACGGTGGGGCAGGCCTGCCGTTGCGAAGAAGTCCTGAGCCAGAGAGACTCTCGTGACAGTAAGGATCTCTAAAGGGATGCCACGCGCGACCACAGACGCGAGCAGGGCCACCCCATCATGTTCCTGTAACCCTGCCGACGGGATAGAATCATGGCACGACCGCCGCCTATTTCAGCCACTTTGCGGAACTCACCCGGGCACCGGGCAAGCGCGCTCCGGTCGCGAAAGTGCAGTTCTGGGACGTCGTGTCATCCCGGTCATGGTCCTTCCCCCGTGGCCATTCCGCCTGCGGCGCGGATCTTCATCAACGTGTCGCGCGCCTCCTGGAAGTAAGCGACCACTCTGGGTTGCTCGGCGAACCGGCGCTTCTTGTGCACCGCGATCTGCTCCTCGATCGCCGCCACAAGCCGATCAAGCGAACTCTGCTCATAAGGCGGGCGACCGTTCACGTAGACGTAAATCGGATTCGTATGCGACTCGGCATCGGGAGTTCCCTGCGATGAAAGCGAGTAGGCCCGAGCGGCGATCCAGGCGGACTTCTCCAGATCGATGGTCGCGTCCATCTCCAACCACTGCCCCTGCCCGACGCTGCGGGGTACCTCCATCGCGCGCAGCACCCGACCATTGGCGACCAATTGCACATGCGTCACCGGAGCAACTTCGCACCGGACTCGCACCCGAGCGGTTACGGCGTGCGGTCCCGCGCCGGACTTGTTGATCTGCGAACCGGGACGCTTCCCATCGACCTCCAACAACACGAGCGGCCCGCTCGTGAAGAAACTCCGGCCCCGAGCCATCCCGCGCAGCCAGCTTTCCATGCCGGGAGCTTCCTCGCTCCACACGTACGTCATGCAGTCGCCCAGCTTGCGGCAGGCCGGATAGTCGCTCGCCCCCGTGGCCGGCACACGAAAGCCGGCGCTGAGCATGTGATACCAGTCTTCCAGGCCGATCTCGCGGTAGACGCCAAACTGCAAGAGCTCCACGCCGTCGATCGCGCCGTGGACAACGTCGGCGTAGATTTCACGGGCGTAACCTCCATGGGCGTGAATCGCCACGCCGCCCGCCCGGCGGGCCCGGGCCGCCACGTCACCGAACGGCGGCCACTCATCGGCGTTGTACGACTGCCCGGGCGCGACCAGGTCGTCGAGCAAGTACAGATTCAGGTGGCCGTACTGGCTGCTGCGGTATTCCTGGCCCGAGAGAACCGTGCAACCGTCGCGCTGGGCAATCGATCGCTTGCCGAGCCCGCGAAGCTGGGGCGAGTCCATGGCCTCCAGGAAGGCCGCGTAGGGCCCTGCCGGCTCATTGTAGGCCAGGGTCACCCCGAAGCGAATGTCTTCGGCCGCCAACAGGGCGAGGATCCGCTCGTCGTCTTGCTCGTCCCGCCGCTCGAGGTGGAGGTGCGGGTCGCCGGACCAGTATTGGTGCTCGACCATCGAGGCCGTACGCTCCAAGACGATCTCCACGCGTTGTGTCCCGCCTGCTGAAACAAGAGTGGTCATCGACGCGGGCCGATACTCAAGACCCTTCCAAGCCTCGACCCGCACGACACCCGCGGGAACCGCCACCGTGTCGGTTCCGTTGCAGTAAAAGAACCGGCCGAGATAGCGGATCGGCCCTTTGCCGCGACGATTGCCCCAGCCCGCCTGCGGCCAGAGGCCCGTGAGGCCGTACTGCTTCAACGGCCCCCGCGCCGGCTCGTAGTAGTCGCCATCGGGCCCGACCACGTTGACCCTGCAGTGCGTCGGCCTGCCGCCAGCGCCGTTGCGAACCACGATCTCGAGCAAACCGGCGTCGGCCCCCGATGCGACTTTCGGCACGCCCGCCTTCTCAAAGCCGGCCGGCGTGAACAGCAAGGCTTCGTCCTCATCACCGGCATCCTTCGGCGCATAGCGGGCCGGCGGAGCCTGGTCGACTCGAATCGTGCCGGCGCGGCGGGCCGACGTCTGTCGCAGTTGTTCCAGATGCTTCTCGAACGCTTCTCCAACCGCTTCGGACCCGGACAGGGCGTTCGGGGGAATCGGATGCGCGGAACTGAAGACTTCGAGCTGCTCGGGCGTCTCGATCCGGATCTTCGTCAAGTCCTCGACCAACAGCCCGGCGGCCTTGGATTTCTGGGGCGCGAGGAATCCGTCGGGCTCGATGGGCAGGTGCCTCGCAAAAAATTCGTAGACGTGCTTCCGCTTCATCGGTCCATAGTCGTGCGCTTCGTCCGCAAGATGCACGCTGCGGAGTCCCGCGGCCGCGCCCGCCAGGCCGTACATGTGTTGAACGAAAGGCAATCCGACGGCCGGGAAGTTGTGCGTCGGATCGTCTTTGCCCGCCGATATGAGCAACTGCGGACGGGGAGAAACCGCGGCGGCCAACTCGATGGCGTTGGTCCGGGCTTCCTGCATGACGGGCAATCCGCCTTCGCAGCGGCATCCGTCGGGCGCGGCCCAGGGATAGATGATCACCACGGGCGCCGACACCTGGACGCGATCGTCGATCAACGCCAGGTAAAGCGTCTGAGTGCCCCCGCCCGACGCGCCCGTCACTCCGATCCGCTCCGCGTCGACGCGCGGCAAGCCGGCGAGAAAGTCCAGCACGCGAAGGCTGTTCCAGGTCTGCAATGCCAGCACGCGAGGATCGTCGTGCGTCGTCTGCCGTGAATCCTGCCAGCCGACCATGCTGTACGAGAAAACGGTCGCGCCCATTCGGGCGAAGTGCGCCGAGCGGATCTGTTGGTCCTCGCGATATCGTCCCAGCGGTTTGAAGTGGCCGTGCGGGCAGAGGACGATCGGGCTGAGATTCTTGCGGCCCGCCGGGCGGTAGAGATTGCCCGTGCAGTAGAAACCGGGAAAGGTCTCCAGCGCGACGTTTTCGACGGAGTAGTCGCCGTATTGACGCCGGCTGTGGACGATCGCGGCCACCGGCGGCCGCGGCGGGAGCGGCCAGAGCCCCGCCCCTTTGAGAAACTCCGTCTGCAACTGCCGGCGCCGCGCTGCCCATGCCTCGGCGGTCGTATACTTCGCTCGCGACTGCTCAAGCTGCTCGAGAACCGCCGCCTCGTCGGCCGCCGCCGTCGCGCCCAGCGCAATCGCCAAGAGAAATCCGCCCACGCCGCGGCTTACTTGCCGCTGGGACGCCATCGGCACTGCCATGTTGCTCTCCTCAACCGAGAGTGCTGAAAAACGAAAACGGCAAACGCCATCACCGGGCGACGATGTCTGGCAACTGGAAACGCCGCGGAAATCGTCTCTCAAGAAGCTACCCGCCTCTACGCGGCGGCCTGGATCGCCTCGGCTTTACCATGGATCTTCTCGATCGCCCGCACAATGTCATCCATGTCGGGTTTCGCCGCCAGCAGCAGATTCTGGGGCAACCAGAGGGCCTCTTCGCACAACTGGTCATTCCTGGGGCAGTGATTTCGCTCGACGTATTGGTCGAAATCGAGCATTTCCTTGGGATACATCAACCGGAAGTTCTTCGACTCAAAGGCATCCTTGAGGTATGGCGCCCGGTTCAGGACGGCGCTATAGCCTTCCGCGCAGGGTATCCCTTCCGCGCGCAGCGCTCGGATGAACCCCGCCTTGGATAGCCCTTTGAACTCGTCCTTCCGATATCGGAAGGGGAAGTAATGGTACGCGGCCCTGGTGGCATTCGCGTAAAGCTTGTGCGGCACAATGCCGGGGATGGTCGCCATTCGGGACCTCAGGTAATCGGCGTTCTCGTTCCGTGTCGCGGTTTGCGTCTCCAGCCGCGGCAGTTGTGCCAGCCCCACGGCGGCTTGATACTCGCTCCATCGCACCTTCGATCCCATTCTCATGAACTGAACGCCCTGTTCGGCGACGATCGATCCGTGCGGCATGCCGAACGTGTGGTAAGAGTAGCAGCGATCCATGAACTGCTCGTCATCGCTCACGATGGCGCCGCCCTCGCCGACCGCCAGGTGCTTCGAGTTCTGAAAACTATAGCAGCCGGCGTTGCCGAACGTCCCCGCCTTCTTGTGGTTGATTTCCGCCAGCCAGGCCTGGCAGGCGTCCTCCACCACGAAGAGGTTGTGTTTCCTGGCGATGGCCATGATCCGCTCCATGTCGGCGGGCAGTCCCAGGATATGGACGGGGAGAATCGCCCGCGTCCGCGGCGTGATTCGCTCTTCAATCCGATCCGGATCGATCAGGAAGGTATCCGGATCCACGTCGGCAAAGATCGGCATTGCCCCCGTCTGCAAGATGGCTTGCGTGGTGGCAATCCAGGTGTACGGCGTAACGATGACCTCATCGCCGCCGCCGATGTCCAACTGTTTGATGGCGGTAATCAGTGCGTTCGTACCGTTCACCGTGGCCAGGCAACGCTTGGCGCCGACGAGTTCCGCCCACCGCTTCTCGAATTCGGCGACCACCCCGCTACGAGACCACACGCCGCTGCGGATCGCCTTGAGAACCTGTGCCTCATCGGTTT
>JABWBD010000277.1 GCA_013360685.1 Pirellulales bacterium | reverse complement strand
GCGGGGGCACAGCGCGCTGTGCCCCCGCTTGGACAAATCAAGACCGGCCGATTGCCGGCCGGCGAAGGGCAGGATTCAGTCCAGCCGGTAGCCTCCCGGATATTTCGGTTTGATCAGGTCGGCCACACCCGGCGTCTTGAGCGAGGCGAGGTTGGTGACCTGGAGGTTCTTGGCATCCCACTCGACCTTCTCGCCCCAGTCGCCCATCTCCCCATTCTCGCCGCCCTTGGCGGCGGCCCACACGGCCAGGTTGCCCAGGAGGATCGTCTCGGTGAGCGGGCCGGCTCGATCGACGAAGTTCGACTTGCAGATCTTCGGGTCGCCGGCGGTCTTCGCGCGGAACAACTCGTACATGTTGTTCAGATCGTTGTTGCCCTTATTCTCGGCCTTCTCATACTCGACCGCGACCTTTTCGACCCCCTTGAGCTCGTACTTTCCGCAATAATCGTCGGTGCTGTAGAAGGCGCCCTTCTCGCCGATCACGAGGACGCCGCTGTTGGACACCTTGTCGATGCCGAACTGGCTGAAGACTTCTTGGGGCGGCTTGTTGCCCAGCCGATCGTACCACCAGAACTTGATGGCGGGCCGATCAGACGTTGCGGGGAACACAAACTCGATGATCGAGCTGGCCGGGAAGCTGTCATAGTCGTGCCCCGTGGTCTTGGCGACGACGGAGATCGGATCCCGCAGACCGCAGGCGGCGAAGGGGACGGTCACCTGGTGGCAGGCCATGTCGCCCAAGGCCCCGCTGCCGAAGTCCCACCAGCCGCGCCACTGGAAGCTGTGGTAGAGGCCGGGCCAGTATTCCCGCGCCGGCGCGACGCCCAGCCAGTTCTTCCAATCCAGACGTTCCAGCGCCCGCTCGATCTCTTTCTTCTTGCCCTCGATGATCCGCTCGGCCTCTTGAGAATTCTCCTTCTTGGCCTGCTCGATGAATTTTTCCATCGTCATGCGGCGGCCGGGACCTTGCGCCCAAACGGGCCGATTGGACCACACATAAACTTCCTTCAGCGGGCCGAGCACGCCCGACTGGAGCTGGGCGATCGCCTCGCGCGACGAATCCAGGGCCGTTCCCTGGTTGCCCATCTGCGTGCAGACGCCCGTTTCCTGGGCGACTTTGGCCAACAGGCGGGCCTCGTAAATGGTCCGCGTCAGGGGCTTCTGCGTATAGCAACTAATCCCCAGCCGCATGGCCTCGAGCGTCGCCGGGGCGTGCATGTGGTCGGGCGTGCTGATGGTGGCGATGTCGGCGTTCTTGCCGTGCTTAGCGAGCATTTCGCGATAGTCGGTGAACTTCTCGGCTTCCTTGAAGCCGTCGGCGTTGCCCTTGCTCTCCAACGTGTTCCGATCGACGTCGCAGATGGCGATCACGTTGCCAAACTTGGCAGCGTTGCTGGAATCGCTTCCTCCTTTGCCGCCGACGCCGATGCAAACGACGTTGAGCTTCTCATTGGCCGAGCGGCTCATCGCCTGGCGGCTGCCGGCGGCTACGAAATAGCCGGCGCCTGCGATCGTGGCGGTCTTGAGAAACGTGCGGCGCGTTGTCTTCGACATAGACTCTTCCTTTCAATGGGTGCGGGTGGATCCAATGCGATGTCCACGACCTCGAAACGCTGCTGGGACAAAACGGCAGGGTTGATCGTGCATCGCGAACCGCTCGCTGTTGCCACGGGGCCCCGGATCGGCCGGCTTCGGGCTACGAAACGACGTTCGCGAAAGGGGTGGGTGGGAAAGCATCGGCGATGAGCCCCTTGGGCGCTCAGTCGTCCGGTGTTGAAATCGGATTATAACGCGATGCGTTCCGACGCCGCAACAGGGGGAGACCCCGGATTCCTCCCGGCTTGGATGCCTCACTCGTCTTGGCCCTGGCGGCAACGTAATGCGATCGGTGGTCGATCGGTCTTCGCTCACCTGGAAGTCGGATTTCCAATTCCCGGGTTTCCCGCTCGCCACGGCTTTCCAGCGACCACCCCCCCCGCAGAACAGTAAGGCGAGCGGCAGAATAATGACCTACCCGTGGCCGAAGTCGTGAGGCTTATGTCGCACGCCTTGAGCACAACCTGCTCGCAGCCAACGACTTCCGACATCGCGCCGCAGCGCGGCTCATGCTGCACCAACTCCGGGGCGTTGCGTGACCGCGCCCGCGGCCGCCGTGTTTCTACCTTTCCAATCGCTCCAGGCGATCCGGTCTCTCAAGCCTTTGCGCCGTGGGGCCTTTGCGTGAAACTAAGGGAACGGCAACGTGCTCGGAAAGCGGGAGAACCCGACCGTGCTCGGAACGGAAGACCTTGCCGAGTTGATGGCCGACGCTCGCCGGATGTCCCGGCCGCCCGAAGACCCATCCGACCATCCCTCGCGCGCCGAATGGCTGGTATTGGAGTTCCCCAAGCTCAGTGACCAATGACCACCCGGAGAACAAATCATGAGCTCCAGCGATAACCAACGTCCCATCCGCCCCACGCGCCGCCGGTTCCTGATGACTTCCGGCGCGGCACTCCTGGCCGGCTCGACCGGGCCGCGCGCCGAGAGTCAGCCTCCCGAGCAAGCCGCGCCAGACGGCAACCTCGGCAAGACAGCCCACGTCGTCGTGCCTGAGTCGCGGGTCGAGGTGATGGCCCAGACCGATGTGCTCGTCTGTGGCGGAGGCGCGGCCGGGATCGCCGCTGCCTGGGCGGCCGCTCGCAACGGCGCCAAAACGCTCCTCATCGAACGCTGGCCGTTCTTGGGCGGCATGGCCACCGCCGCACTGGTCAACATCTGGCATCTCAGCGATCGCGAGAAGATCGTCATCCGCGGCTTCGCCGAGGAAGCGGTCCAACGGGCCCAGCGCCGCGGTTGGATCGATCATCGCTGGCCGCTGGACCGCCACGAGACCTGCCAATTCGATCCGGAAGGAATGAAGCTCGTATTCCATGACATGCTCGACGCGACGGGCGTGCAAACGATCTGCCACCTCGCGGCCGGCGAGCCTATCCTCGCGAGCGGCCGGATTCAGGGCGTGCTGGTCGATACCAAGCGAGGGCGGCGAGCCATTCTGGCCAGGATCGTCGTCGACGCCACCGGCGACGGCGACCTTGCCGCCAAGGCCGGTCTGGCCTTCGATTACGGACGCGAGGCGGACGGCCTCGTGCAAGGCATGACCATGATGTACCGGGTCTGCGGCATCGACGAGTCCAAGGTGCAGTCAGCGCCGGACCGCGAGCGGATCTTCGCCGAAATGCGCGACGCCGCGAAGCGGGGCGAATTGCCGCCGTTCCAGCCGGCCTTCGGCATCGGCCACGTCCGCAACCGCTCGATTCCCAACATGTGCCCCGTCGCCGGTAATCCGCTCGGTGAAGAGGAACTCACGCGGCTGACGATCCAGGGACGCCGCCAGGTGTTTGCCTACTGGGACTGGCTCCGCCAACGGTTGCCGGGCTTGGAGAAGATGGCGATTGAGCAGACCGGCATGGGCCTCGGGATCCGCGAGTCGCGCCGCGTGCGCGGACGCAAGATGCTTACCCGCGAGCTGGTGCTCGGCGCCGCGAAGCAGCCCGACGCCGTGGGACACGGCTTCTGGATGATCGACATCCACGATCCCAAGGGCAGCGGCTACACCACCTGGAACGACCGCGGCACGCACAACATGTTGCCGGCCGGCGCAAGCTACCATATTCCCCTGGGCATGTGCCTGAACGCTCAAATCCCGAATCTCGCCGTCGCGGGCCGCTGCGCCTCCTCCACCCACGAAGCCCATTCCTCGGTCCGCGTCCAGAGCCACTGCATGGCGATGGGCCAAGGCGTCGGCACCGCCGCCGCGATGGCCCTTGCATCCGGAGCGGACATGCATCAGGTTGATTTGAAGGCGCTGCAGGCCAGGCTGAAAGCGGACGGCGCTTATCTGGAGGACATTCCGCAGGGTTGAAGTGTGCTCCGGTGCTTGTGGCCCTAGCTTAGCTCCCCTCGCTCGTCTGCGGGAGAAGAGCAGGCGTAAGGGCAGTTTGCAGTTCTGTTGACTATCTTCCGAGAGGCTGCCGAATCGGTTGAAATCCGCCGGTGCCTGCCACCAGTGACATCCCTGACCGCCGCCAACAGGAACATCTTCGTCCTCTTCTCGATTTTCTCCACGTTCCGAGATTGCCAGGCGCAAAGTGCGGCGCTAGAATGGCGCTGGAATGGCAAGTAAGAGCCTTTCACGAAGGGTAGCAATGATGGCTGAACGGGTGACATTGGATCTTCCCAGCGAATTGGCGGAGCGAGTCCGTGTGGTGGCGGCGCGCACCCAGCGACGGTTTGAGGAGGTGCTGGTGGATTGGATCGGTCGCGGCGGCGCCGAGCCGGACGTCGAATCGCTGCCGGACGACGAGATCCTGGCGTTGTGTGACCGCGAAATGGACGCCGAACGCCAGGAGGCGCTGAGCGATTTTCTCCAGCGCAACCGAGAAGGACTTCTCAGCGAGGCAGACCGATGTCGTCTGGATGAACTGATGCGTATCTATCGGATCGGCCTGGTGCGCAAGGCTCAAGCATTGAGAGTGGCCGTTGCGCGCGGGCTGAAGCCGCGGTTGAGTTGACGTCGTGCGAGTTTACATCCCGGTCGAAATTGCCCGGCGGGTCCGACAGGCAGCGCACAACCGGTGCGGCGACTGCCTCAGTCCCCAGCACTTGGTCATGGCTCGCCTGCAGTTTGAGCACCTTCTCCCACGAGTCAAGGGCGGGCTCACCTCGGAAGACAACCTCTGGCTGAGTTGTCCTCTCTGCAACGCGCACAAAGGTGATCAGGTGTCGGCTCGGGATCCGGAAACGGGAGAAACGGTAACGCTCTTCAATCCCAGAACGCAGGACTGGTTTGAGCACTTTCGCTGGTCAGAAGACGGATTACGCATCGTAGGCCTGACACCGACCGGCCGAGCAACCGTTGCTGCTCTGCATCTGAGCGACGATCCAGATGCGATCCAAGTGCGAAGTTATTGGGTGCTGGCCGGCTGGCATCCTCCTCGGGAATGATTGAGGGGAGACGCGAACGGCACTGCACGAACTGGATCTTCCGTTGCATGTGCGGCTTTCTCTTTCCTACTTCTTGCGGCGGAACGGCCACCAGGTCCAAGGTGTCCAAGTTGCGGTCCGCTCGGGAACGCTGTCCACACGGTCCCGGACGTTCCCGGGAAAACCAGAGGGCTCCGACTCCGTTTGCCGAGGGGCTCCGTCGCTGACGCGCGGAGCCGGTCCCGCGGCGTCTGCCGGGTCCGCACCCAAGAAACGCGTCAACTCCTCGGCAAGGGTTCTTGCGCTGGCATAGCGCCGCTCGGGCTCCTTTTCTAGGCATTTCATGCAGACCGCCTCCAGCCTCCCGGGCAGTTCACGCCGCAACTGCCGCGGCGGCACGGGCCGGACCCTCTGAACCTGGTTCAACACTTCCGCGAAACTGGTCGAGGAAAACGGCGGGCGCCCGGTGAGCAACTCGTAAAGAATCGCACCCAACGCATAGACATCCGTGCGCGGACCGATCCTGGCAGGTTCTCCGGCAGCTTGTTCGGGCGCCATGTAGCTCGGGCTTCCCAGAATCGCGTCGGTACGAGTCAAGTCATCCAGGCCGTCCAGCCCGCCGACCTGGGACTGCTGCTTCATCGCCTCCAAGAACTCCAGGACCGATTGCAGTCCCGCTTCATCCGTGAGGGCGCCCGTCCGGGCCGCGCACTGGCGCCAGACGCTACGCGTGTATTCCGTGTCTCCCATTCCTTCTGCCGTCAAGGATGGAGAATACTGCGCACCCAACTCGCGCGAAAACCGCGCCAACTCGATATCCAACGCCGACACCGAGAAGGTGCAGCACGCCTGGCTCACTTTGCCGATCGGAGCCGCGAATTTCACCAGTCCGAAATCGGAAATCTTAGGTGTCCCGTCCCCCATGATGAGAACGTTGGCCGGCTTCAGATCGCGGTGGAGCATCCCGCGGCCATGGGCGTGGTGCATGGCCAATGCGAGCGTCCGCACCAGGTCTGCGGACCAGGAAGGAGGCTGGGCGGGCTGCATCCGGAGCAAGTCCCTGAGGCTGCCCCGTTCCGCCCAGTCCAAGGCAAAGTAAGGGCATCCCGCGGCAACGCCCACGTCGCGGATCTTGATGATGTTGGGATGGTTGAGACACGCCATCGCTTCTGCTTCGATTCGGAAGCGGGCGAGTTCCTGGAAGGTCGCGCCTCGGCCGCGGAGGATCATTTTCAGCGCCAGCAGCCTGCCGGTCGCGTGCTGCCGAACGCGATAGACAACTCCCATGCCGCCGCGCCCCAACTCGTCCTCGATGTCGTATCCCGCGATGGCGGCCATAATCCTGCCTGGGAGCGATTTTGCGGCTTCTTTGGAAGTCCCGGGACTTGCCTGTGGGAGATCACCACACGGATAATGTACCGCTTCCGGCAGCATTTCGCCATTCCCATTGGTGGGCAAACTGGCCGGACTGACAATGCGATGGGGCGAGCCGCTGGACTGGTACGGCCTGTTGCGCGTGGCGGCCGAATGCGGCGGCCATTTGTTGGTCGGCTGGTGGCTCTTCGCAGCCGTGCGAGCACGAGCAAGACGCCGGCACCCGAGGGCGCCCTGCGGCATTGCAGGATCGCGCCGAGGCGCACCCGTCTATTCTCCGCTCAGGTCGTCCTTGAGCATCATGCGAGCGCGATGGAGCCGACTTCGCACGGTGCCAATCGGCAGATCGAGGAGCTCGGAGATCGTCTCGTAGGTAAGACCATCGAACTCGCGCAGCAGGAGAATGGTCCGAAAGTTGGACGGCAGCGCGTTGAGCGCTTGCCGCACGCGGCCGGCGTTCTCTGCCCGCTCCACTTCACTGGGAAGCTCCTGAGCGACGACCTCCAGGCCGGCGGATTCCTTCAACGCGTCGAGAGACAGCCACGTTCGTCGTCGCCGCCGCCGTATCCGCACGATATTCAACGCAATCGCGTAGAGCCAGGTACCGAACGCACTGCGGCTGCGGAAACCGGCAAGTTTGAGATAGGCCTGGAGGATCGCTTCCTGAACGACGTCCTCGGCTTCTTCATCGTCGCGGGTCAGCGAGACCATGCTCCGACGGAGACGATCGTAATGGGCGTCGAAAAGCTCTTCGAAAGCCCCCTGGTCGCCCGCAAGGACCCGGCGGATCCGGTCCCGTTCGCGGTCGCGCGCGGCGGCAACTCCCTCCTGGACCCTGTCAGCCGTAGACACGGCCCGCTTTCCGGAAGTCGTCTGCTGTTTCACGAATTCTGACATCCCCTTGGCTCCGAAACGTATCGATCGGCATGAAGAAACGCCCGAGATCGGACCTCAGCCCTGATCGGAGATCGGGCACGCACCCCGAGACGCCCCGGCGGCGACCCGCAGGTCCACGCATCCGGACGCATGCGAGCCGCCAACCACAACGCGAGAAAGACGGTCCGCTTCCGCCAGAAAAAAACGAAATGCTTCCAGTTCGCCGAGCCCACGCCGGCTGGGGGGTGCATAATTCACGTCCAGCCGCGGGGGCGTTAGAATGCCAGTGTCTGACAGCCGCCGGGGACATCCGGCTTCCTCTCCCCCAGACAGTCGCGCGCTACCGCGGATCTCGATGGACGACCCCAGCTCCCAGACAACCGCGATTCTCCAAGCCGTCGAAGCGGGCGACCGCGCTGCCGTCGATCGCCTGGTTCCCCTGGTCTACACCGAACTCCGGGCGCTGGCGGCCAGTCACCTCCAGCGCGAATCGCCCGGGCACACGTTGCAGCCGACGGCCCTCGTCCACGAAGCCTTCCTCAAGTTGGCCGACCAGCAGCGAGTCCACTGGCAGGGGCGCACCCACTTTTTCGCGGTCGGCGCGCAGATCATGCGGAGGATTCTCGTCGACCATGCCAGGGCGAAGAAGACCGCACGACGCGGCGCCGGACGGCTTCGCGTCCCGATCGAGGAAGGCGTCACCGTCTCTCCGCGGAGCGAGGAAGACGTGCTCGCCGTGGACGAGGCATTGGAGCGGCTTGCTCAAATCGATGGCCGCCAGGCCCGCATTGTCGAGCTCCGGTTTTTCGGCGGCCTCAGCGTCGATGAGGTCGCCGAAGCGATGGGAATATCGAAGCGCACGGTGGAACGCGAGTGGACCGCCGTGCGCGCGTGGCTCCGCCGGGAACTTGCCGAGGATGCGCCGCCGTGAATCCCCAGCGCCATGAACGCATCAAGGAGCTCTTTCTCAACGCGTGCGATCTGACCGAAGACCGCCGAAACGACTTTCTCACGCGGGAATGCGGCAAGGATTCGGCCTTGCGAGACGAGGTGGAATCGTGGTTGCGACACCACGACACGCGCAGCATCCTGGACAACACTCGCGGCGATCCGCCCGAGGCGAAGGCTGATGGAGGCGGGCCCGCGAGGTTCCAACGTTCGCTCCGGGCAGCGGCGCATGCCATCGCCGCGATCACCGGCGATCTCGAGACGCGCGGCAAGCTTGCACTGGGCGCCGCGGCCATCGTGGTCCTCCTGGCGCTCGGCGCCGGTATCGCCGTGGCAATCGGTTGGCGCGAGGCCTACGCCCCCGTGGGCTATCTCCATACGGCGTTCGGCGCGGTATTCGGATTGCTGCTGGCGACATCGGCGGCGTTGGCGGCCTCCGTCCGCCGCATCACGGCGCTGAAGCGGCAGATCGACGATAGCCGAGTGCTCGGTCCGTACACGCTGGCGCGGCAGATCGGCGAAGGGGGCATGGGCTGCGTCTACCTCGCCCGGCATGCGCTGCTGAAGCGTCCCGCTGCAGTAAAGCTGCTCAAGCGAGAGGTTGCCGGCGAGCAGGCCCTCGCGCGGTTCCAACGCGAGGTCCAGATCGCCAGCCAACTGACGCATCCCAACACGATCGCCATCTACGACTACGGCCGGACGCCGGAGGGGGTTTTCTATTACGCGATGGAGTACCTGCCGGGAATCCATCTCGGCCAGTTGGTTTCCATCGCCGGCGCGCTGCCCGCTTCGCGCGCCGTGTACCTCCTGCGACAGGTGTGCAGTTCGCTCCGCGAAGCGCACGAGCGAGGCCTGGTCCACCGCGACATCAAACCGCAGAACATCATGCTTTGCCGGAGAGGCGGCGAGGCCGATTTCGTGAAGATTCTCGATTTCGGTCTGGTGAAACCGATCGAGCCGTCGGACACGGAGATCACTCGGCCCGGCATGATCGCCGGCACGCCGCTGTACCTCGCACCGGAGCGGTTGCGAGACCCGTCTCTTGTCGATCCCCGGTCCGACCTCTACGCGATCGGAGCGGTCGGGTTCTACCTGCTCACCGGGCGCGAAGTGTTCCCGGCTTCGAGCAATGTTGAGGCCCTCCATGCCGCTGTCCACTCCGCGCCCTCTCCTCCGTCGCAGTATGCGACCGGGGAGATCCCGCCGGACTTGGACCGGCTAGTCCTCGACTGCCTGGCGAAAGAGCCCGCCTGCCGCCCGCCCGACGTTGCGGCAGTGATCGAGCGGCTCGACGGCATCGACTTTCACCGCGTCTGGCGGCAAGCCGATGCCCGGCGGTGGTGGCAAGAGAACGAATCGCGGCTACGAGAACTGATCGGGGAAGGTTTTACCTGAGCCTTACCCTGCCACCACCAAGCTCATGCGGACCGGTGCATCCTGCAACGTCCGAGCTGAAGCACGGACCTCTTCGCCCCGGTGTGCCCGATATTTTTCAACCACCCGCCAAAACGTCAAATGGCCTGCGCGGTCGTTGAACCGCAGGGCCATCGGCCCGCGCGGGGCGCAACTGACCGGGATCTTGATGTTGCTCTTGGCGCCGACGAGCAAAGAAGCGTTGAGGATACGGTTCTGCTTGGCCCCGGCGAGTTCTTCGCCGTCGAGGAACAGCACCCGGACTCTCAGCGAGTACGGCGATCATCCGGAGTCCGTGGCGTGCGATTCACGGCCAGCTACGTTAGCGCTCCGCGGTGCAGCCCTTCGCGCGCCGGACTTTGACCGGGCGTTACCAGAATCGCTTCGGTTTCGAGGCCAATTGGCCGGCTTGCCGGAGGAGTAGCGATCCGTGATCGGATCGCGAGCCCTGATGCTCAGAATTCTCGAACCCCATCGCGCGGGGTGGGTCGCGGCGAATTGGTTCTCAGCTCGGGCGAGCCCCAAGCCGCCGAGAGGTTTGTCCTTTGATCGACGCTCAGCTTGCCATCCCGACACACGCGACGGTGGCCGTGCCCTACCGGCTCGCCGTCACGGTCGGCTGCGATAACCATGAATGCTGAAGGGCGACGACAGGCCCAACCTTGCGATGGCCTGCCTCGGCGCCCTCCGGGACTAGCGTAAAAGAAGATTAGATTCGCATCAGCGATGTTGGGTCACCATCCGTGGCCGGCTCATCGGATGGGCAGGCGGGGCGGCGGGAGCCGGGACCAGCCGTTCGATCGCGGCCAACAGCTCGTCGGGCTGGACGGGCTGCGAGATACAGTCGTCCATCCCCGCCTCCAGGCATCGCTCGCGGTCTCCCTTCATGGCGTCCTTCGCCATTCCGATGATCGGCAGGTGGCCGCCAGTCTGCTGCTCGCGCTGGCGGATGGCTGCCGCCGCTTTGAAGCCGTCCATCTCGGGCAGCCACACATCCATCAGCACCAGGTCGAACTTGTCCCGGCCCGTGGCCTCTAGTGCCTCCGCGCCATTCTGGGCAACGACCACGTGGGGGCCTTGTTTGTACAACCGCCGCATCAGCCCCATCACGACCCTCTGGTTGACTAGGCTGTCCTCGGCCAGCAGGATCGTCAAAGGCGGCCGGAAGGAGCGGGCGGCTGTGAGCATCGCGTCGAGCAACTCGTACTCGGCCACGGGTTTCATCAGGTAGGCTTTGATCCCCAGCTCCCGGTAGCGCGCGGAGTCGCCGTGTCGGCTGCCCGAGGTGAGCATCAGGAGGACGGTGGCGGCCAGTTCGGGACTCCGCCGGATCTCCTCGGCCACCTGGAATCCGTCCATCTCCGGCATGTCTACGTCGAGCAAGACCAGGGGGAACGGTTTTCCGGCCGACGCGGCCTGGCGGAGCCAGGTCAGGCCAGCCGCCCCACCGTTGGCCGTCACCGGCAGCATCCGCCATCTGCTCAGCATCTCGTGGAGGATCAGCCGGTTCGTGGCGTTGTCGTCGACCACCAGCACGGGCAGCCCCAGCAGGTGGACGGCGCTGGCGTCTGCCTGGCGATCGACCGGG
>JABWBD010000276.1 GCA_013360685.1 Pirellulales bacterium | reverse complement strand
ACGATGCGTTGGCATGCGCATCACCACACGCAGGGCACGGGGCACCTGTACCAAAACCGCTTCAAAGCATTCCCGGTTCAGGTAGCGTCGTCCGGTACGTGGAGCGAAACGCGTTCCGGGCGAACCTGGCTGCGCATCCTGCCCAGTGGCGGTGGTCGAGCCTTTGGCGTCGGATGTGCGGAGATCCAGCAGCGAAAGGCTTGCTGGCGGATTGGCCGCTGCCCATTCCAGCAGACTGGGGCCAAATCGCGAATTGGCCCGAGACGGAAGCAGAACTCCAGGCAAATTCTTCCTTAAATTCTTCGATTCGCCCGATTCCCGGCAGTGTTCCGCGCGTGAGCGCAGGATGCCCTGGCCCCCGGCCCTATTCTGAACCGCGCCCAGCCAAGCTGCCGCTTGGCACGGAATCTGCACCTTTGGAAAACCTCACGTGCCTCTGCCGGTGCAAACGCCCGGCAGAGGGGAGCCAGGGCAGGATTTTGGAGTTTTTTTTGCTTGCAGGCCCTCCGGAACGGAAATTCGTTCAAAGTTCGTGTTGTAAGAAATACAAGCTTGGGCGAAAATACCGGCCTCACCTGGACTCGGCTCCCTTGATCGCAAGTACCCACAGACTTATCGTTTCAGAGAGGAACTCGTACAAGGATCGTACCCGCCGTCGCCGACCTGGGGCGGTATGCCCCACACCGGAAGGATCCCGGTGAAGCCCGCGGCGTCGTGCACTCCACCGCCATCAGGTGACAGGGAAGTCGCCGTAAACCGCCTCGACAAGCACGCCTTGCTATGCGGAATTCCGTGTAGCAATCCCGCAGGCGTATCCGCGAGGTTTGCCACTTCTCCTCGCCCGCAGACGGCCGGACCACGACGCGATTCGTCGGCCGGTGCAATGGATTGCGAACCTCAGGAGGTGGCCATGGTTGCGTTGCAGGCGTGCGTTTTGGCTCTTGCGCTTTCGGGCACCGGAGAGACGGTCCTTCTGGACTTCTACAGCGATTCGTGCGGCCCGTGCCGGCAGATGGACCCGGTTGTCCAGCGATTGGCGCAAGCCGGCTATCCCGTCCGGAAGGTCAATGTCGAACGGGAACGGGACCTGGCGGGCCGCTTCGGCGTCACGCGGATTCCTTGTTTCGTCATGGTGGTCGACGGCAAAGAGGTGAGCCGCATGGTCGGCGCCGAAACCTACGACCGCCTCCAGGCGATGTGTCAACTGGGTTTGACGCGGCGGAGCAAGGCGGAAACAACGCCGCCGCAGGTCCCCGCCGTCCAGCAGACCTCTGCCACGGCCGCAGCGCCCGTGGCGCCCCTGCCGGCAGTCCAGTCGCGCCCCGGCTTCCTGGCCGATCCGCCAAGAACGGCCCCGGCGCAGCCTTCGATGCCCGGCTGGCGGATCACCCCGGCAAGCACGACGCAATCCGAGGCGGCCGGCTTGTCGGACGAGCGTTTGATCGCCGCGACCGTGCGTCTGCGGATCGAAGACGCCACGGGCCACTCGTTCGGAACGGGCACCATCATCGACACTCGAGAGGGCGAGGCCCTCATCCTCACCTGCGGCCACCTTTTCCGCGATTCCAAGGGAGAAGGACGGATTGAGGTCGACCTGTTCGGGGCCCGCCCGGCACAAAAAGTCCCCGGGCGGCTGATCTCGTACGATCTGGATCGCGACGTTGCCCTGCTGAGCATTCGCACTCCGGAACCGGTGGCGGGCGCGCGCTTGGCTCCGCCGAGTTATGAGGTCAAGAAGGGCGACCGGGTGGCCACCGCCGGCTGCAACAACGGCGAGGAACCTACGATTCGGCACAGCCGGATCACGTCGTTGGACAAATTTATCGGCCCGCCGAACATCCAGGTCGCCGGGATGCCGGTCCAAGGCCGCAGCGGCGGAGGGCTTTTCTCCAGCGACGGCTACGTCATCGGCGTGTGCAATGCGGCGGACCCGACCGACAACGAAGGGCTTTTCGCCGCCCTGGGCTCCATCCATGCTCTGTTGGACGAGGCAAAGCTCGCGTTCATCTACCAGCCGCGGACCGACGACTCGCAAGGGCCCGTGCTGGCGGCGGCTCCGCCGGCCATGCCCAAGGAGATGCCGACGCCGGACAAGCTCGTGCAGTTGACGAACGCCTCGTCGCGATCCACCCAGGCTCCATCGCTGCCCGCCCCGCAAGTCAACCCGGCCTCTCCCGAACCGCCTCTGAGCCCTGAAGAGCGGGCCGCCTTGGAGGAGATCCGACGGCGCAAGGCCCAGGGGTGCGAAGTGGTATGCGTTATCCGATCGCTCGCCGATCCGCAGGCGAAAAGCGAGATCATCGTACTGGACAGGGCCTCGCCCGCGTTTCTGCGGGAATTGGCAGCCGGCGGACGAACGCAAGTCCAGCAGCAATTGACGTCGCTGAACGTTCCGCAGACGTCACCGAAGGCTGCGGCGCCCGCGACGACTCCTGACTCCAACTGGCAACCCAATTGGCGCGGCCCAACCATCCGCCGGTGAACTCGCCTGCTGGGATCGGATGCGACGGAGGGTTCGGGGTTCAGGGTTCGGGAGTGGATTTCGGCCGCGATCCGGCGCGTTCGGCACATCGCCGGGCGAAAGCCGGCAGTACGCGATCTCCCATGATCCGCATGGCTCCCAGCCCCGGTTCGATTTCCGACCGTATGGCCTCGGGATCGATGTCGTCGAGCGAGGCAAGTTCCTCGCCGTTCTGCGGATGCTCCAGCCACTGGTGAATCAGTTCCTCCGTCATCTCCACGTGAAACTGCAGCCCCCAGGCGGACGGGCCGCAGCGAAAGGCCTGATGCCGGCACAACGGGCTGGTGGCCAGCAGAATGGCGCGGTCCGGCAGGTCGAACGTGTCACCATGCCACTGAAAGACGGTCTGCCGCGCCTCGAGGCCGGTGAAGAGCGGGTCCGCGCCGGCGTCGGGCGTCAGATCGACGTGGTACCAGCCGATCTCTTTCACGCCGTTGGGATAGACTCGTGCTCCCAGCGCCTTGGCCAGCAGTTGTGCCCCGAGGCAAATCCCCAGCACCGGCACCTCGAACCGCAAGGCGTCGCGAATCCACTGCACTTCGGGGACAAGGAACGGATAACGGTCGACTTCGTCGACGTTCATGGGTCCGCCGAGCACCACCAGGCCGGCTGCGGCCTCGAGATCGAGCCGCAAGGGAATCTCGCGATACAGTGGGACCTCCTGCCACGGTACGCGCGCGTCGCCGAAATGCAGCTCGAGTGCGCCGAGCGTTTCGTGGGGGGCGTGCTGGAAGACGAGGACCGTGCTCATGGAGGGCGAGCCGGAAGAGAATGCCTTTTGAACCCTGCTACTGCCGGCGGTCCGGTCTTCGCCAGAGGCGAAACCAAGGCCGACGCGGGCGGCGGTGAGGAGGATCGAAGCGGAGCCGCCGGAAAGCGACGACGACCGGCTTTGATTTCGTTTTCGTTTCGGAAGCGTCCACGGCGAGATCCCAACCTCGGAGGGCTCCAGAACGGGATGCCAGCGAGAGAATACCACGCCGGCGGTTCTGTTGGCAAGAGAAAACCGGAGGCACGGATTCCTGATTCCTGACGGGTGGGTCGGTTTTCCTCCGTTCCGACCCTTGAACCGCGATTTCCCCTTCGCTACGCTTTTCCCATGACGACTCCACGCAGACTAATCCTTTTGACCGACGGCTACGGCGACGACCATACGGCCAAGACGGCCATCAACCTTATCCGGTACAAGCGCGAAGAGGTGGTGGCGGTACTCGACCGGAGGGGAGTGGGCAGGACGAGCCGCGAACTGCTGGGGCTCGGCGATGTCCCCGTCGTCGGTTCGATCGCTGAGGCGCCCGGGGCCAATACGCTCGTGATCGGCATCGCTCCGCCCGGCGGAAAGATCCCGCCGCCCTGGCGGGCCGTCGTCCTGGAAGCCATCCACCGCGGTCTGAACATCGTCTCCGGCCTGCACGATCTGCTCCGGGACGATGCGGAGTTTGTTCAAGCCGCCCGGCAGCGCGGCGTCGAACTGGTCGACGTCCGCATGAACGACGAACACGACGTGGCGAACCGAAAAGGCATCCGCGAGGGCTGTCTGCGGATCCAGACGGTCGGCAACGATTGCAGCCTCGGCAAGATGGTCACCAGCGTCGAAGTCGTCGAGGGGTTAAAACGGGCCGGGGTGGATGCCAAGTTTGTCGCCACGGGCCAGACCGGCATCCTCATCGAGGGCGACGGCATTCCGATCGACCGCGTCATCTCCGACTTCGTCAACGGCGCGGCCGAAAAACTCGTGCTGGCCAACCAGCACCACGAGGTGATCGTCATTGAAGGCCAAGGAAGCCTGTTCCACCCGCGCTACTCGTGCGTCACCTTCGGCCTGCTGCACGGCGCTATCCCGGACGGGCTGATCCTCTGCTACGAGATGGGGCGCAAGACGATCTACGGCATGCCCGAGTTCCCGCTGCCGCCGCTGGAGCAGGTCCGCGCGTTCTACGAGGCGTCGGCCAACATCATGCACCCCTGCCGGAGCATCGGCATTGCGGTCAACACGAGCAAGTTTTCGGAAGACGAGGCGCTCGCGGAGTGCGAGCGGGTGAGCAAGGAAATGGGCCTGCCCGTTTGCGACGTGATCCGCCACGGACCCGAGCCGTTGGTGGAAGCGGTCTTGAAACTGAAGCGGAAGCTCGGCAAATGAGATTGTTCCTGCACCGGTACGACCTGCCGCTGAAGCATGTCTTTACCATCGCTCGCGGCTCGACCACCGTCAACGAGACGCTGATCGTCGAACTCCGGCAAGACGGATTGCGCGGCTACGGCGAGACCGGAACCAATCCATACTACGGCGCCACGCTGGCGAACCTCAGCGAGTCGCTCGAGCGGGTGCAGCCCTACCTGGAATCAACGGACTTGGACGACCCGGCCGCGCTGTGGGAAGCACTGCACGCGGAGTTCGGCGGCAACACGTTTGCCCAGTGCGCCCTGGACCTGGCTGCCCACGACCTCTGGGGCAAGCTTTGCGGGCGGCCGGTCTGGCAACTCTGGGGGCTGAGCATCGACCGCGTGCCCGTGACCGACTACACGATCGGCATCGACACGATCGAAGTGATGGTCCGCAAGATGGAGGAATTCCCGGACTGGCCGATCTACAAGATCAAGCTGGGCACCCCGCACGACCTCGAGATCGTCCGCGAGCTCCGCAAGCACACCGGCGCCGTTTTCCGCGTCGATGCCAATTGTGCGTGGAGCGCCGAGGAGACGATTCGCAATTCGCACGCGCTTGCGGAGCTGGGCGTCGAGTTCATCGAGCAGCCGCTGCCGCCGGACCGCTGGGACGACATGCGACAGGTCTATCGCGAGTCGGCCCTGCCGGTGATCGCCGACGAGAGCTGCCAGGTCGAGTCCGACGTGGAGCGCTGCCTAGGGCATTTCCACGGGATCAACGTCAAGCTGGTCAAGTGCGGCGGTTTGACGCCCGCCAAGCGGATGCTCGAATGCGCCGGGCAAATCGGCCTGAAGCGGATGGTCGGCTGCATGACGGAATCGACCGTCGGCATTTCGGCGATTGCCCAGTTGTTGCCGTTGTTGGACTACGTCGACATGGACGGGGCCTTGCTCCTGGCCCGCGACATCGCCACCGGGGTCCGCATCGAACGAGGACGCATCCATTTCCCGGAGGAGAACGGCTGCGGCGTAAGGTTGCTGGAAGAAGAACTTGGATCTTAGTGCTTAGATCTTAGACTCGGAGTTCTTACCGCTAAAATCTAAGTTCCAAGACCTAAGATCTTACTTTACTTCCAGCATTCGCTCCAGCGCCTCCAGTGCATACCGGGAAGTCTCCTCTTCGACTTCGATCACGTTGACGGGCGTCGCGGCCGCGAGGTTTTCCAGCGCCCAGCAGAGGTGCGCGAGGTCGATCCGGTACATGGTCGCGCACATGCAGACGACCGGCGAGAGGAAGTGGATCTCCTGCTCGGGGTGCTGGTGCTTGAGGCGGTTGACCAGGTGTAGTTCCGTGCCGATGGCCCAGCGCGTGCCGGGAGGGGATTCCTCGACCGCCTTGATGATCTTGCCCGTCGAGCCGATCACGTCGGCCCTGGCCACCACGTCCATCATGCACTCGGGGTGGACCAGGATCTTGATTCCCGGATATCTTTGGCGGAACTGGTCGACGTGCTCGGGGCGGAACATCTGGTGGACGCTGCAATGACCTCGCCAGAGGATGACGCGGCTCTGCTCGATGGCCTCCTCGCGGTTGCCGCCGAGGTCGTCGCGGTGGGGATCCCAGACCGGCATCTGTTCCAGCGGGATGCCCATCGCCAGGGCCGTGTTGCGGCCGAGGTGCTGATCGGGGAAGAAAAGCACACGGCTGCGGCGTGCAAACGCCCACTCCAGCACCGCCCGCGCATTGGCCGACGTGCAGACGATCCCGCCGTGCCGCCCGCAGAATGCCTTCAGCGAGGCGGCCGAGTTGACATAGGTGACCGGCATGACGTCGCGGGTGTCGATCACGTCGCCGAGTTGCTCCCAACAATCCTCGACCTGTTCGATCTCGGCCATGTCGGCCATGGAGCAACCGGCGGCCATGTCGGGCAGGACGACCGTCACGCGCCGGCCGTTGCGCTGCGCCAGCCGCTCGGGCCGGTTCGCAAGGATGTCGGCCGTCTCCGCCATGAAGTGGACCCCGCAGAACGCGATTGCCCGGCACTCTTCGTTCCTCGCGGCCAACTCGCTGAGCTTGTAGCTGTCGCCGCGGAGGTCGGACAAGGCGATCACCTCGTCCTGCTGATAGTGATGGCCCAGGACCAACAGCCTCGGCCCCATCTCCGCACGGACGGCGTTGATGCGCCGAGTGAGTTCCTCGTTGTCCAGCGACTTGTACGCGGTGAGCTCGAAAGGCGCGACGGCCTTTCCGGTCGGCGTGAGCATGGTTCGATTCTGGAGAGAGCCGGATGGACTTCAGGGAAAAGGAAAAACGGTCTTTTCGCGTTCGGCGGCCAGACCCTGCAACCGGCAGACTTGTCTGCCGCCGAACGTCAAGACGCTCGATCCAGTATACCGGTTCGGCCCCGCGCAAGACAGAGGCCATTGGGGGGTGACGCCCCCTGGACAACAACGCCCCCGGCGTCGTCCAGCACGGCACGCCGTCCGCCCTGCCGATGCAAGAGGCCGGCGACCGGCACGGGGCGCGGAAAGGCCACGTCGCAGAACTCCCGACAACGAATAGACTTGGGGCGGGGAAACTGCTACGTTATTTTCAAGACGATATCCGGTGGAGATTACCCAGTGACAGCAAAGACCATCAAAGCGCCCTTCTTGAGTTCGTTGACCATCACCGTGATTGCCTTGCTGGGATGCTCGAACGAGTCGCCCACCAAGGAAACGGCGGCCATTCCCACGCCACGGCAGGAAGAGACAACTGGGCCATCTGCGCCGCAGTCGAACAAACCCTCGGACACCCTCCTTGCCGATGCGTCCGACCCGGATCGCGCCCAACCGCAGCCTTCCGGCGGATCGGCCGCAGGCGATTGCTTCTGGCCCCGTTTCCACGGTCCCGACGGCCGCAACCTGTCGTCCGACGCCGGCCTGATGAAGCAATGGCCCGAGGGCGGACCGCCGACGGCGTGGAAAACGCAGGGAATCGGCATGGGCTACGCCAGCATCACGATCGCGGACGGACGGATCTACACCGATGGAAACATCGGCGACAAGACCGTGGTCACCGCGTTGGACATGGACGGCCGCATCATCTGGCAGACCGAGACGGGACCGGCCTGGACCAAGTCCTACGAAGGCACGCGCGGAACGCCCACCTTCGACACCGGCCGCGTCTACCACGAGAGCCCGCTGGGCGACGTCGTCTGCCTGGATGCCAAGACCGGCAAGAAGGTCTGGGGCCTGAACATCCTCGACGAGTTCGGCGGGAAGAACATCCAGTGGGCGCTGGCCGAATCGGTCCTTATCGACGGCGACCGGCTGATCTGCTGTCCCGGCGGGCCGGACGCGAGCGTCGTGGCGCTGGACAAGCAGACGGGCAAGACGGTTTGGAAGGCGAAGTCGACCGGCGATGTGGCCAGCTACGGCTCCCCGGCCCTAGCGGAATGCCAAGGCATTCGGATCATCATGACCATGAACGCGAAGGCGATGATTGGCGTGAATGCCGACACGGGCGATCTCCTGTGGCGGCACGACCACGAGACCCAGTACGACGTGAACGCCATGATGCCGCTCTACCACGACGGCCACGTCTTCATCAGCACCGGCTACGGCAGCGGCTCGGAACTGCTCCGAATCCAGGTCGACGGAAAGAAGGCCGCGGTCGAGCAGGTCTGGCAGTCGAAAGACCTTGACAACCAGCACGGCGGTGTGGTCCTGGTCGACGGCTTTCTTTACGGCGCCGCTCACAACTCCAAGAAATGGATCTGCCTCGATTGGAAGACCGGCAAGCAGATGTTTGCCGAGCGAGGAGTCGGCATGGGATCGCTCACCTACGCCGACGGGATGCTCTATACGATGAGCGAACGCCGCGACATCGGGCTCGTCGCAGCCACACCCGCGGCGCACCAGGTGATCAGCGAGTTCAAGCTCCCGTCGGGCGGCGAAGGCCCGACCTGGGCCCACCCGGTCGTCTGCGGCGGCAGGCTCTACATCCGCCATGGCGATTGGCTGTATACCTATGACGTCCGCGCCGAGAAATGACCGAATTCGATCCGCACAATCGGTGCCTCGCCGTCGGCAAGCTCCCCTCCCAACTGCTCGGGGGCTTGCTGGCGAAGTATACGATCGCCGGCGACCGGGTCGTTCTCGGGCCGGGGATCGGGCGGGACGCGGCGGTGATCGAGATGGGCGATCGGCTCCTGGTGGCCAAGACCGACCCGATCACGTTCACCGCCGACGAGATCGGCTGGTATGCCGTGCACGTCAATGCCAACGACGTGGCCTGCTGCGGGGCAGTGCCGCGATGGTTTCTCGCCGCCTTGCTCCTGCCGGATCGGGGAACGACGCCGGACCTCGTCGAACGCATCTTCCGCCAGATCTCCGATGCCTGCCGACAACTGGGGATCGCCTTCTGCGGCGGGCACACGGAGATCACCCACGGGCTCGCGCAGCCCATCGTCGTCGGCCATCTCCTGGGGGAGGCCCAGCGCGACCGCTACGTGACCTCGGCCGGGGCCCGCGCCGGCGACGCAGTGATCCTCACCAAGGGTTTCGCGATCGAAGGGACCACGATCCTTGCCCGCGAGAAGCGCGAGGAACTCCGCGGCGTCCTCTCGGAGGCGGACCTCGACCGCGCAGCGGACTTCATTCGCCTGCCGGGGATCAGCGTGGTGAAAGATGCGCGGATCGCCCTGGAGGTCGGCGGCGTGCACGCCCTGCACGATCCGACCGAAGGCGGCATGGCCACCGGCCTGTGGGAATTGGGCGAGGCCTCCGGCGTCGGCCTGCGGATCGACCAAGACCGCCTGCCCATCTTGCCGGAGTGCGAACGCATGTGCCGGCATTTCGGCCTCGACCCGTTGGGAGTGATCGCCTCCGGATCGCTGCTGATTGCCGCCGATCCTGGCCGAACGGACGCCATCGTTGCTCGGCTGAACTCCGAGGGGATCGCGGCGGCGGTCGTCGGCAAGGTCCTGCCGGCCGAGCAGGGCCGCCGCCTTTGCGCAGCCGACGGAACCTCGCGCGACCTGCCGACGTTTGCCAGCGACGAAGTCACGCGGCTTTTCGGCTGAGCCGGTGTCAAGGGGGCCAGAAGTCTTTTTCCGTGTCGGCCAGTGGAAGTCGAGAGCTGAGGGTCTCGGCAGGGGGCACGGCCGTCGGCGAATTCACGGCGAGGAGCAAGAGCCCCAGGACCTGCTTACAGGGGAGCTTCCGGCTGGGACACGTGCATCGGTAGGCGAGATCGGTCCCGTCGACCCGCACCTGGTACGTGGCACTCCCCAGGCACTCCCCCAGAGCGCCCGGGGACTCTGGCCGGTATTCCGCCAAGGGGCGGGACTGCCCGGTTTCTTGCCGGCTGCCGCCGACTTGTCGTCCGGCGCCAAGACGACGATCTGGTCGCCCGTCCAATCCACGAATTCTGTTGCCGACCGGGACTGAGGGGGCTACTGCTTACTCTTGCAGTATAGCGGCAGTGGAGGGAGAAACAATTACTGTGGCGAATCCAGGCAGTGGACCGTGCCGTAGGCATCTTGGACGACGATCTCGGCCAGACCGTCGGAGTCGACGTCGGCGACGGCCGGCATGCTCAGGGTCGCCGGGCCTTGCCAGGTCCAGAGCACGCGGCCGGACGAGCGGCCGCCGGTGATGGCCACGAGGGTTGTTCCCGACGGGTAGAGGATCTCGTCGCCGCCCTGGCCGTCGATGTTCGCCGCGGCGACCTTTGGGCACGTCGGAGCGGGGGCTTCGAGAGACCAGAGCGCCTGCCCGTCCTTGGGATCGATCGCGCGGACGCCGTCGCCGTATCCGGCCGAGGCGATCTCGAACTTGCCGTCGCCGTCGAGGTCCGCCAGGGCATGTTTGCACTGCGTCACTTGGCCGGCGTTTCCGTCGGTGGAACCGACGGGGAAGTCGGCCCGGCCGAGGCCGTGCCACGCCGGCTTGCCGGTCTGGTCGAGCAGGGCGAGGATATACGGCGAATCGAGCAGGATTTCAAGCTGCCCGTCCTCGTTGAGATCGTGAACGATCGGATGGCCGTAGGCCGCCCAGGCCGGCAACGCGGTGCGCGAAGCGAGATCCCTGGCGGCGGTGATCCGGCCGCTGGGACCATCGACAATCCAGAAGCACACGGGATACAAACAGACCAGTTCGTCGCGATGGTCGGCGTTGAGATCGGCGACGGCCAGCGGATTGCCGCCCCATCCCCAACTGAACTCGTCCGGCACCACGGCCTTCTCGTGCTTCCAGATCGTGGCGCCGCTGCGTCCGTCGACCAGTTCGCCCATGTCGGAATGCATCAGTCCGCGGCGTGTGTCGACGACGAGGTCGATCCGGTCCGGCTCGCGGAACCGGCCCGGCCACCAGAACGTCAGCGCGCCTACGTTCCAGGCCGGCGGCTCGCCGGGAATCTGCGGGAAAGCTCTCCGCCACAGGACCGCGCCATCGTGCCGGTAGACGATCAGGTCGGCATGGCCCGCACGCGCCTGGTCGGCGGCGACGATTTCACAGCCGCCGTCGCCGTCGAGGTCGGCCGCCGCCAGCCCGAAGGCGGCGGAGCCC
>JABWBD010000275.1 GCA_013360685.1 Pirellulales bacterium | reverse complement strand
CTTCCGCATGATTTGCCGACTCCGTCCCAGGCCGTTGGCCTGGGCTGACATAGGGTCGTCCCTTCGGGACTACTTGCATCGGCAGTGGGCGCGTGGGTCATCGAGACGTCGCAGGGGCGCCGGGACTCGCTGGGTCATGGCCGACGCTCCTTGCGGGCGTGAATCCTCGCCTTGACCGGACGCCCATTCATTTGCCCTGTCATGCCTCCAAGAAACGCACCTCGTCGCCTCCAATCAGCCCGTTCTTACCCACAGATTCTGCGGAAGACCCTGAAAATTCAGGGTTGAATAGCTCCACCTCTTCGCCGCTCTCGGGATCCACGGCGACGGTGTGAATCCACTTCAGTGCGTTGCACTGTGGGCACGCCAAAGCAAGATTGGCGAGTTCCGTCTCGCCGCCACCCGAGCGCGGCGTCACGTGGTCGACTGGGAATGCGGCAACCTGGGATGCTTGGGGCAGTCGGACGTACTCGCAGCAATGGCCAGCACGCCGCGCGACGGATTGACGCAAATCGGGGGAAATCGCGCTCACGCTGATTCTGCCAATTTTGGAAACACTTGTCCGATGCGCCGCAGCGCGGCCTGCGCCCGCAGCTTCTCCAGCGTCTTTTCCTCAGCGAGTTCGACCAATGCGAGAAGCTCCTGACGTTCCGCGTCGGTCAACTCCGCAAACATCTCGTACCCCGGATAATCTTCCGCCAGGAACATCTTCTTCCGGTGCAAGATCGGCGCGTGGGTGCTGGTCGAGTAGTCGTAACAGTCGAGCTGAAGCGTCCGCAGCGACAATTGCGGCGTGGTTCAGACTTGAGCATCGGTGAGTTACAGAAGTCGGTGCCATTTGCCGAGCGGGACCTGTGGTACAAGATCCCGCTCGGCAAGCGGGACCTACCAGTTGTCATCCGCATCTGAACCACGCCACAATTCCAGCGATCGCGCACCCGGTGTTTTGCCGGAGCCGCTCGATAACGGTCTGCTTCACGGCGAGGGGGTCTTGTCCTGGATCGGCGTGGCGCACCGGTCGAAGACGTTGTCGCGGCCGTCGGGGCGAGCGGGCCTGCCCAGCGGATCGGGGTGCAACAGCAGAGCGGCGGATCCCGGCTCGTCGAAGCCCGCGAACTGGTTGCCGGTGATCCTGAAAAGCCCGCGGACTTCCACCGCGGCCTTTACGTTCCCGGTCTCGCCGCGCGCGAGCAGGTTGCCCGCGAAGACGGCCGTGGGGCCGCCGAACACGTCGAAGCTCGCCGGCCGGACGCAGTTCTGGATCACGTTGTGATGGATGTTCCAGGCGAGCCCCTGGGGCGCTAGGAGCGCGAAGACCGCTCCGCTCTCCAGGTCGCAGTCTCCGGCCAGCCGGAACACCCCTTCTTCAGGATCGAAGGTCTCGATTTCCGGGCCGGGGACGCAGGCGGCATTACCGCCGGGAACCAGGACGATCCGACAGCCGCGGTAGCAGTGCGTGCCTCTGCGGGGCCACGGCAGTGGGCCGCTCGATCGGAACGTGCGCGGGTTGATCACTTCGGCGATTTTCCCTTCGGTCCTCATCCCCAGCAAGCCGACGGAGCAGCCGCGGACGATGTTGTCGTGCACCACGATGTTGCGGGCCGGTTCGGCAAGCACGATGCCCTGGACCTGGGGATCGGCGGCGCCGCGGACGTAGATCTGGTTGTCGCTGACCGTGGCATCGTCTCCGGACACGCTGATTCCGAACCGCGGGCGCGAATCGTCTCGCACGCAGGTCAAGTCGATGGCATTGCCGGTGATGATCGTGTTGCCGGCAGGCAGGTTCCGGTCGTCCCCAAAGCCCGCGGCCTCGATGGCCGAGGTGTTGAAATTGACGAAGACGTTGTTGCTGATGATCACGGGCATGGAGCCGCCGGAAGACCGGACCGCGCAGCCGCCGTAGACCATCTGCTGCTCGAAGGTGTTGTGGGCGACGATGTGCTGGCCGGAGGGCAGGATGTCGAGCGACGCGTCGCGGGAGCGGATGTTGCCCATGGCGACCGTGCCGGCGTTGCGGATGTAGTTGCCCACGATCTTGACGAACCGCGACGCACCTTCCCAACTACACCCGCCTACGTCCTGGATGCGGCAGTACAGGACCGCGGTATTCTCGGCGAAATCGTTGTTGTTGAAGGCGTTTCGGGCGCAGTCGGCGACCGTGCAATTGCGGTATTCGATCGATTTCGTGTACCGCGGCGGTTCGTTGTTTCCGCTCCGGCTGCTGCTGCCGGAGTAGAAGCATTCGGCGGACATTCCGGTGGCGTGGCAATTCTCCACCAGGAGCCGTTCGGGGCTCTGGATGCCGATGGCGTTGCAGTGTTTGACGTAGAAGCCCCACATGTGCGGATAGCCGTGCACGCGCATGTGGCCCATCTGGTTGCGCTGGGCAAAACCGCTGAAGCCGCGGAACCGCAGGTTGCGGACGGCGACCGACGTGCCGCCGATGACCGAGATGCACGAGCCCTGGCCGTTGCTGATGTCGAGGACGGTGCGCTCTTCGTTTTCGCCCTCCACGCGGATACCGTCCGCGCCGTTGAGATTCAGACCGATCGTGAGGCGGTACCACCCGGCCGGGATGAAGACGTTGCGGCCCTCGCCCACGGCGCGGTCGAGCGCGCGCTGCAGCGGGCCGCTGTCGGTGTGCCGGACCAGGCACCCCTTGGCCTCGATCGGCGCGGGGTCGGCGAGCGTCGCCTGGCCGTTTTCGATCTTCACAATCGTGCTGACCAACTGGTCGCGGCCGCTGAAGCTGACCACGGCAGGCGTGGTCCAGAAGGCCGGGTTGGCAAGCTTCACTTCGACTCCGCCGCTGAGCGCCTGCCAGTCGCCGGTGACGCGGACCGGCTCCTTCCAGGTGAGGCCCAAGTCGTCGCTGCAGCGGAAGGTTGGCGGGTTGGCGCCGCTGAAATCCAGAACGTAGGCGGTCCAATTCCCGAGAGTCCCGTCGTAGCCTCGTGCCTGCACTTGTTCCGCGAAATCTCTCTCGCCTTTGCCGGGCTCTCGTCCCCAAACACAGCCGTCGGCGATATGGGGATTGCAGCGCGAGACTGCCACCTGGTGGCCTGCCCGGAAGTCGCCGATCTCCTGGAGCCGGATGACGGGAGAGCCGGCGGACGTATCGGCCAGGGTCTCGAACTGCGAGCCGCTGGCGCCGAAGTCGCGGACGTTGAGCGGCTCCGCGGAACGCTCGAATCCGCCGATCTCAACGCCGTCGAGATCCGCCTCGCCTCCGGCCGGGACCGCCAGGGCCAACGTGACTCGGGAGATGCCGTTGGGCACCATGTAGACGCCCGAAAGCGTCTCCCAGGCTCCGTCGCGCACCGGGGTTGGCAGGGCTCGGGCGAATGCGCGGTCGGCGACGAGTTTGCCGGCCCTGTCGTATTCATAGACCCTCAGTTCCACCGGCCCGCCCCGATAGCGAAACGACACCTCATAGCCCAGCCCCGGCCTCAGGCCCGAGCACGTCTGGGCCAGATGGGCGGCGCGACTGGGTCCGGCGGCGATACGCACAAACCGCTGCCCCTGGCCGGCGCCTCCCTCGACAACTTCCAACCCGCCGGGAAAAGCCTGCGACAACGTCCATTCCGCGGGGGCCTTGAGTTCGCCCTTGAGTGTCCACTTGCCCTGTGCGGTTGCGTCGGGCGGGGCCTTGAGGAGCGTAACCGCCTCAAAGCCGGGATTCTTGAGAAAGGTCTGCTGTTCGTCAGCGGCTGCAAGGCCGGTCGAGCTGCAGAGCCATGCCGCGCCGATGCAGGCGATCCAAGCGGTCTGCCTACGAATCTTGTTCACACCGTTCACGTTGACCATGCTCGTTGCCTCCTCGGCGCTTGGTGGAAGCACTTGTCCGGCTCCAGCCCCGCCTCGCCAAACCGCTGGAGGGTGATCGGATCGGAGCTTTGCCAGTCTTGTCCTGCCTCAGTCTATGTCCCCCGCGAAGCTTTGCCAAGATTCACTCGCGGTCAGATCGGCGGGTGGTTTCAGCCTCCAGCTCCTGGTAGAATCAAAGGTGTGTGTGCCTTGAGTCTGCGTGCGCGGCTCCGCCCATTCGAGGTCGACTGGCGGGATGCAACCACGCTGGTATTTGGAGGAGGATCCGATGGCCCGGCCCGTGGAGACAGACACCGACTTGGTAACGGTGGACGAATTCTATCGCCTGGTTCCGGACGGTCAGAAGGCAGATCTCATCGATGGAGTCATCCACATGGCCTCTCCCGATACGTTGCGCGCAAACGAACTGACGGGCTTCGTGTATTGGCTGCTTCAAGGGTTCGTCGGTGCCCACCAACCCGGCGGCAAGGTCCTGGTCAACCGGTATGCCTTTGAGCTGACGGAAATCCGCGCTCCGGAGCCCGACGTGGCCTACGTGCGGCCGGAGCGGGCACACTTGGCGACCCAGCGGGGCATGCGGGGCGGTCCGGATATTGCTGTGGAAATCGTCTCGCGAGAAAGCCGCCATCGCGATTACCACGAGAAGCGACAACTCTATCAAGACGCCGGCGTGTCGGAGTACTGGATCGTGGACCCGATCCAGCAGCGGGTGGAGTTTCTCGTGCTGGAACAAGGGCGCTACGAGCTGGCCCCCCTGGAGCAAAATCGCGTGTTTCGCAGTCGGGCCTTGCCCGGTTTCTGGATCGACGTCGATTGGCTGCTGGCCGATCCGCTTCCCAACGGGAGCGAGTGTCTCCAGTCCATCCTCACGGCAACCGCGTGACGGTATGAAGCTCGCGGAATCGGCCGCAAAATTCGTTTTCATCGTGGGGCGGCATCCTTAGAAGATGCGATCCGTTCGGCGATTGGTCCATTCGCCAGGATTGGACGTGGCGCGTGTGGAGATCGAACCAGACGCAGTCGTGCACACGACATAACGCGCTCGGACAATCCGCGTCGTCTTCCGTGGGTCCAATGGGGGGAAAGTGCTTCACTCGGGCGCGAAATACTTCTCCAGAATCCGCCCCAGGATCTGGAACCCGCGCTCGTTTGCGTGGACCGGGTCGCGCATGAACCAGCCGCGGGCCTTGTCGGAGCGGCGGAGGTACTCGCCCCAGGGGCCGGTCATGTTCACGTGCTCCACCTTCTCCTCGGCCGCCAGGCGGATCAGCCGGCTGCGGTAGCCCTCGCCCTGGGGATCCGCGTCGTAGGCCCATTGCTGGTCGGCACGCGGGTCGTACGTGCCGAAGACCGGCGACAGAAGCATCACTTCCACCTGCGGCCGGGCCGCGCGGACCTGCTGGATCACCGCGCGGATCGACTCGGTGTCGTCCCGCTGGCTGATCCCGCCGATCATCAGCAGGTCGGGCTCGTGCTTGAGCACCCATTCGTCCACGCGCCCCTCCTCCTTGTACCACCAGCAGCCGGTGCTGCCGCGCACGGAGCGGATCTTGACCACCTTGCACTTGGGATACATCCGCTCCAGAAGCAACTCGTACTGCGAGGAGGCGGTGTCGTTGACGATGCTGTCGCCGAGCATCACGATCCGCAGCGTGCCGCCTTCTCGCAGCCGCTGGATCGTCTTCGGGATAAGCTGCCAGCGCCCGTCGGGCGGAGTGTATTGGACCGACTCCATGGCCTGGTAGATCGCGTCGATCCGCTCCAGCGGCGCAAGGTCCTTGTAGCGGTCCGCGGCCGTGCCGTTGACCAGGAAATAGCCGATCCGCGCCGTCCGTCCGGCGCTTCCCGGCGGTGTCTTTTCTGCCACGCGGATACGGAGCACGTGTTCGGCGGTCGGTGCGAGGCCGTCGGCCAACAGTCCGGCCTGCGGACAGAGTTGGTCCCGTCCGGGCTGGAAACAGGCCTTGTGCTGCCAGGGGCCGCCGTCGATCGAGCACTCCAGGTCGCCGCTGTCTTTTCCCACGGCGCCGAACCAGCCCACCGCGTCGCCGCGGAACCGCAGCGTGGCCGTGGGGCCGGGGCTGTCGCAGACCAACAGGCTACGGAACTTGCCGACGGCGCTGCGGTAAAGCCGCTCCTCCATGGTGTTTTCCTGGCCCGTTTTCCAGCCCGGCTCGAAGTCGGCCGCTTCGTAGGCAACCAGCTTCGCCGCATCCATCGGCGCCGTGCAGAGCGACTCGGCCAGCGGATGCTTCAGCGGCTTGGAGTCTGCGGTTTCGGCCTGCGCCTTTTCCAGGAGCGACCCGATCGCCGCCGCACAGGAGGCATGGCCCTGCTCGGTCAGCGGCGCGTCGGCGGCGTAGACGCTGGCGATGCGGTAGTGCTCGGCGATCTGATCGTGCCAGGTCGCCGCGGGGGATTGCGGCGAGCAGGCGTAGACGAACAACAGATCGGCCTGGGGATGGGACCTGCGGATCTGGCGCACCAGGCCCTCCAAGGCCGCTCGGCCGCGCTGGGGATCTTCCGCCCCATCGGCCGCGGCCAGCTCGACGACGACCAGGCAGAGCGGCAGGTAGTGTTGGACGACATCGGTCGAGGCCCGGAACGCGGCCAGCCACGAACCCGTTTCAGCCACCGAGTGGTCGTACTCGACCAGGCCCGTCTTCGGCGCCAACCGGCGGATGTGGGCGGTCGTCAGTGCCCGGTAGCAGAGCGGCTCCCGGCCGGCGCCCTGGCCCTGCGTGAACGCGCCGCCCAGGTAGACGATCCGCGCCGGCTGCGCCGCTTGTGCGGCCTCGGCAAGGACCCGGAAACAGTCGGCCAGCCCTCCACGGGCTTGGACCCTATCCTCGGAGCGGGCCGCCGAGACCAGGACCAAGCTCGCGACCGTGGCGAGGTATACGGGGAGCGATTCTCTCATGATGCACCTCCTTCCGATAGCAGGGATTGTTCGAGGCACCCATGCTCCTCGATCATTGGTGAAATTCCGCAAGTATTTGTGTGCTTGCGATCCGAACGTGGTGGGCAGCTTCGCGATTCTCGGGTTTTTCGGCGTATGCGTCTCACCTTGAGGCGTCGGTGTGTTCGCCACAGTCATTATGGACGTGTGTATACCATACAAGCTGGCCCAATTTCAACTCAATTCTTGGGGTGGGAGACGGAATTTCGGAAAAGGATGACGGACCAGTCCGCGCGTATCGACCAAGCTCACCTGCCGGGGCCGCCAGCAGGACGATTCCCGGAACGAAAGCCCGCCCGGCGGCCCCGGGGGCCCCGGGGTCAGGTGCAGCGGCTGGCTCTTCTTCGTGCTCGTGCTCAGCGCAGCGGTGCTCGTGCTCGTAATCGATGGCTCCCGCGTGCCCGCCCTGCGAATCGGCGACCGTTGCTTTCCGTCATCAAAGCTGCTCTTCGATTACGAGCACGAGCACCGCCGCAAGCGGCTGAGCACGAGCACGACGATTTCATTGCCAGAACTTTCTACTAATGTCCAAGTGAAGAGAGCACCGGTTTTCGCGACAATCTTGGAGCGCTGCAAAAAGGAGTCGGACGAGGCGATGGGACGTAAGCAAAAGGGAGACTTAGGGTTGCGTCGTTAGCGCGCGACGTAAGCTCCATATCAGCCGGCGGAGGGGTGTTGCAGAACCGGCACGATGGTCGGGTGTGGAGGGGAGACGGAGGTGTGGCGGAGAGACAGAGGGATTATGATTAAGATTAAGAACGAGAGCAAGAATAGGGACGCGTCGCTGCGCGAGGTCGAAGCCACGTCGTCCCAGCGGCGCGCCACACTCGGAGAAGATCATGCGGCGTCGAGTAATCGGAACTAGTCTGGCTGTGCTGGCCGGTCTCGCCCTTAGCGGCGCGGCGCGAGCTCAGGATGCGGGTGGGCAGAAGCAGGCCGAGGGGGAGCAACACGCACAGTTTGTGCGGCTGGCACGCGAGGGTGATTCCATCGTGGCGCTCGAAACGGCGATCGTTCGTTTCGCTGCCAGAGATCCCGGGCGGACGACGCCCACCGTAGACCTGATTGCAGCGGTCCATATCGCCGACAAGTCCTACTACGAACAACTGAACCGGCGATTCGAGCAGTACGACGCCGTGCTCTACGAACTCGTCGCGCCGGAGGGAACACAAATCCCCAAGGGAGGTGAGGGCACGGGTTCCAGCCATCCGGTCTCCGTGTTGCAAAGGATGATGACGGGCGTCTTGGACCTCCATTACCAGCTTCAGGGAATTGACTACACGAAGAAGAACTTCGTCCACGCCGACCTGTCGCCGGAGAGGTTTGCCGAGTCGCTCAAACGCCGGGGCGAGAGCATGTGGACGATTCTGTTCCGCATGATGGGCTACGCCATGGCCCAGGGCGACGAGGCGGGCTCCACGGACGCCCGCTTGCTGATGGCCCTTCTCGACCCGAATCGGGCCCTGGCGCTGAAGCGGATCATGGCCGAGCAGTTTCAGGATCTCGACGGCGCGCTCAGCGCGATCGAAGGCCCCGACGGCTCGGCGATTATCACGGACCGCAACAAGGCCGCTCTGGAGGTTCTCAAGCGCGAGATCGACGCGGGCAAACGGAAGATCGCCATCTTCTACGGCGGCGGCCACATGCCCGATTTCGCCGAGCGGCTGGGCACCGACTTCGGTCTCGTCCCCATCGAGACCCAGTGGCTGACGGCATGGAACATGAAGTGATTCTAGATTTTGGATTCGATGCGGCCTGGGGGTATGGCGGCTGGCTAATCCAAAATCTAAAATCCAAAATCCGAAATCCTCAATCAGGAGCAGGCACGGATGGCTCAATTGTCCATGAATGAGACAACGACCTTTCGATGGTCGTTCGAGCAGGATGTGTCGCATTACGCGGCTGCGAGCATCCCGGCAATCGGCGTCTGGCGCGAGAAACTCTCCGACTACGGCGAGGCCAGAGGGGCGGACTTGCTCCGTAGCCACAACCTGGCGGTCTCGCACCTTTTCTGGGCGGGCGGTTTCACCGGCAGCGATGGCCGCACCTTCCGCCAGAGCGTCGAGGATGCGGCCGACGCCCTCCGCACGGCAGCGGCCATTGGAACGAAATGCCTCGTCGTCTACAGCGGCGCCCGGGCCAACCACACTTACAACCACGCGCGCCGGCTTTTCCGCGACGCGCTCAAAGAGCTCGCGCCCGTTGCGGCCGGCTTCGGCCTCGTCCTGGCGGTCGAACCGATGCACCCGGGCTGTGCCACCGAGTTCACGTTTCTCACGAATCTCGATGAGGTCTTGGAATTGCTGGCGGCCTTGGACAGCCCGCAGGTCAAGGTCGTCTTCGACACGTACCACTTGGGCCAGGACCCGGCGGTGCTCGGGCAGGTCCGCTCGTTGGCCCCTCACGTCGCCATCGTCCAACTTGGCGACGCCAAACAGCCTCCCCGCGGAGAACAGAACCGCTGCCGCCTCGGCGACGGTGTCGTCCCACTGAAGGAAATCGTCCAAGCGCTGACCGCGGCCGGTTACGACGGCTACTACGACGTCGAGCTGCTGGGCGAAGAAATCGAGAGCATGGACTATCCCAGTCTCCTGGACCACGCCAAGCAGGCTTTCGAGAGCTTAGTTCTTAGAGCTTAGATTTTAGAGCTTAGACAGCGGGAGCAGTGGTTTGCGGCGTAAGCCCTAAGAACTAAGGTCTACGATGCTGAACATCAACTCCCGCATCCAAGTCCCCTTGAGCGAACTGCACTTCACGTTTTCCCGGAGTTCGGGGCCGGGGGGGCAGAACGTGAACAAGGTGAACACGAAGGCGACGCTTCGCTGGCCGGTTGTCGGCAGTCCCAGCCTGCCCGACGACGTTCGGGAGCGTTTTCTCTCGCGCTTCCGCAACCGCATCACGTCCGAGGGCGATCTGGTGATGGCGAGCCAGCGTTTCCGCGACGCGGGCCGCAACGCCGGCGACTGCGTCGAGAAACTGCGGCAAATGCTCACGGCGGTCGCCTCGCCTCCCAAGCCCCGCAAGCGCACCAAGCCCTCTCGCGCCTCCATTCGCCGCCGCCTCGCCGACAAACGCAAACAATCGGAAAAGAAGCACTCCCGCGGCGGCGAATGGTGAAACGCCGCAGGGAGCAGGAGTCAGGAGTCAGGAGTCAGGAGTCAGGAGTCAGGAGTCAGGAGTCAGGATGGCGAGGTGGCGCGATTCGGGCGACAGACCGTCCTCCACGCCTCACGCTCCACGCTCCACGCCCCCACGCCCCACGCCCACGCTCCACGCTCCACGCTCCACGCCTCACGCTCCACGCTCCACGCTCCACGCTCCACGCTCCACGCTCCACGCTCCACGCTCCACGCTATAATACCCTGTATGCCAAAGCATCCCGACATCGACGCGGTTCTCGCCGACTGGCCCTACCAACCGGGGGTGGTCAGTGCTCGCCTGATTCAGGCTGCGGATGGCCGCGAAGTCATCCAGTTGCGGGTTGAGTTGGGGCTCCTCCAGATGGAGACGGCGGACCGCCCCGATGGTCAAAGGCCCGGCGGAGCCGCCACGTACCTCGCTCTGATGATCCAGACGGCGGCGGTCGAGGGTCTGGCCTTCGAGCTGTCCGAAGAGCAGTCGGCTGAATTGGACCGGGAGTTCATTCAGTTCTACCATCGCCGGATCTGCTGGCTGGCGCTCCGCGAGTTCGACCGGGCGGTCCGCGACGCCGACCACACGCTCCGGCTGATGGATTTCGCCGCCGCCCATTCCAGCAACGAGGACTGGATCCTCTCGCACGAACAGTACCGTCCTTTCGTCCTCTTCCACCGCACCCAGGCCGCAGCGCTTTCCCGCCTCACCGAGGACGGACCGGAGGCGGCGGTCGAGGAAATCAATCTGGGACTGGAACGGATCCGCGAACTGTATTCAAAACTGGAGGCCGAGGAGGAGTTCGACGGCGATGAATTGGCCGAACAGCTCCGCCGTCTTCAGGGTTGGATTCGCGAAAACTATCATGTCGGCCGCACCCTCGAGGAGCAACTGGCCGACGCCGTGGCCACCGAGCAGTATGAGTTGGCCGCCCGCCTCCGCGACGAACTCGCCCGGCGGCCCAAGGGGAGATAGGCCGGATCATTCACGGCACGCGGCGAGTGCGGCGCGGACTGCGCCATCAGCGGAACCCGAAGCGTAAGCGAGGCTAAATGACCTTGCACGATCCTGGGAGAACCGACGGTGGGAACGCCCTCCGTGGCGTTCCGCCGAGTTCCCCAGCGAACGGAACGCCACGGAGGGCGTTCCCTACATTGGATTGCTCCGCCTCCCGGAATCCTGCAACTCTATTTACTCACGTTCCGCACCCCCTGGCGGAAGTTGATCTGGACAAGATGCGCGGTGTCGTGGCATGCTTGGCAAACTGAGGAAGGTTCAAATGCGAACGGG
>JABWBD010000274.1 GCA_013360685.1 Pirellulales bacterium | reverse complement strand
CGATCGCCGCGCTGAAGGCCGGCAAGGACGTGCTCGTGGAAAAGCCGCTGGCTCGCAATGCCGCGGAGGCCGCGGAGGTCTGCCGCGCGGCCGACGAGACCGGCCGCCGCCTGGCCGTGGCCTATTTCCGGCGGTTCTGGCCGGGATTCGAACTGGTCAAGCAAATGGTCGACCGCGGCGATTTCGGACAGGTCGTCCTGGTACGGATTGCCTCGCACACCTGGTACCCGGGACGCACGGACGGATGGCGCGAGAAGCCCGAACTGTCCGGCGGAGGCGTCCTGAGCGACGTCGGCTGCCACAAGTTCGATCTCTTGGCGTGGTGGTTCGGCATGCCCGAGCGGCTGATCGCCCGCGTCGAGACCCTCACCCATCCCTATGCGGTCGAAGACTCCGCCGTGATGCTGATGACCCTTCCCGGCGGCGCGCAGCTCACCGGTTCGTTCCACTGGAACAGCAAAACCTGGACCGACGAGATCCACGTCGTCGGCACGGAGGCCAAGATCACCCTCCATCCCTGCGACGGCAACGAGGCGGTGATCACCATCGGGCGCGACGTCCAGCGCCGCACGATCGCCAACCCCGAAAACCAGCATCATCCGCTCATCGACGACTTCGCCCGTGCCATTCTCCAGCAGCGGCCTCCGCGGTTCACCGGCGCCGACGGCATCCAGGCGACTCGGATCATGGATGCCGTATATGAATCCTCGCGGCGCGGCGCCTGGGTGGAGGTAGGATAGCACGATGGATCTTGCACCCCGGCCGGAAAACGACTTTCGCCGTTTCATCGAGACCTACTTCGCGCGGTGCCGGACGGCTTGCCCGATGATCCGGGCCATCGCCGGCAAGTGGGAGTTCGAGGACCTGATTCCCGGCCTCTCCGACTTCGATTCGCGCCTCATCGTCGACGATGCCGCCGCTGAGGCGGACTGGGCCCGGATGTCGCTGGCCGTGGGCGAGGTCCATACCGCGCTCGCCCGGGAAGAGCCCCAGTGGGCGCGCATTCTCGAACACCTCCCCGGAGTGAACCTCACGCCCGCCGAAGCCATGGCGCCGGCGATGTACTATCCCGAGTCCCGCCAGTGGACCTTCTACCTGGGCGATCCCCGGATCATTGCCGCCATCCAGTCCAGTCTCGAAAGCAGCCCCTGGTCAAGCCGCGACGAACTGTTTCATCTCAAGAAGATCGCCGTCTACTTCGGCCCGTATCAGCGGGGGATCGACCCGCCGATCAATCTTGGGCCCTGGCAAGGCAAGTATCCGCTTCATAGCCGCCTGATGCACTACTTCGCGCCGCCGGTCCAGGCGGCCGTGTCGCTGGCCACGCGAAGCACCGTGCGCGGCAAGCTGGAATCGCTTCGCATGGCTCGCGGGATTTTCCCCCAGCCGCACGTCATCGACCGCGTGCTCGACGCGATCGCCTGCCACTACGAACTCCCCGACCTCGATCGCGATCCCCGTCTGGAGCAATTGGAACGCGAACTGGAAAGCTATCTCCAGAGCGCCTGGGCGGGGCTTGCCGGCTCCGTGACCCTCGTCGCAGTCGATCCGTCCGACAGCCGCGACGATCTCCGCCGCAAGACCGCCGCGGTGCCCTCCGATCCCGCGGACGCGGTCCACTCCGGCTTGCGGTTTAGCCGCCTGCTCAAGGGCAGGCTCTTGTTCTATGCTCAGAGTATCGGCTGGTTCGATTCCGAGTGGTTGATCCGCAATGAATTGGGCCGCGTGGTCGCCAATCTCTGCACAGGGCCGCTCGCCGCCTACGGCCGCGCGCGATTCGGCGCTGCCTTGAAACCGGAAGCAGTCCTGCACCGGCTCCGCGGAAACCTGCTGGCGGAGGATCTCTGTGAGGGGGTGACGGCCTTTATCGAGCTAGTCGGCACGCCCCTGCCCGCCGGCCAGGAGCGCCCACGCGCCACGCAGGCCGCCGCCGCGTTCGATCCAGTCCCCGCCATGCTCGCCGCCCTTTCCGCCGACCTCCTAAAACAAAACGCCGCAATTCCAACCCCTGCCTCCTGACCCCTGCCTCCTGACCCCTGCCTCCTGACCCCTGACCCCTAACTCCCCGCTTCGAAACAACCATGCAAGTGCAAACCCTGAAACTCGAACAGGTGGATTTCGGCAACCAATGGTTTGACGAGATCCTGGACCGCTGGACGTACGACGATTTCACCGCTAGCCGGGAATGGAAACGCGGATGGATCAGCTTCGACTGCGCGTACTATCACCCCAGCGACGATCGCGTGTATTTGGGCATCACCTCGTTCGATTCCGCCGCGATTTTCAAAGCCTACGACCGCAAGCTCGACCGCTTCATCGATCTCGGCTACGGCCGGATGGCCGATCGTTTCGACGCCAAATTTCATCGGTCGCTCGTCATGCATTCCGATGGCTGCCTGTATGCCGCGCCGGCCTTGCTCCACTGTCCCGACAAGTATGCCGAAGCCCCCGGCGCGTCGATCGTCCGCTTCGATCCGGCAACCGGCCGCCTCGATAAGCTGGGCATTGTGATTCCCCACGTGTACATTCAAGCCTTGGCGCTGGACCGCCGCCGCGACCGCCTCTATTGCCAATGTTTCGCTCCGGAGTACCTCGCTTCCTTCGACCTGCGGACCGGCGAATCGAAGACCCTCGCGCTGCTCGGCTCCGGCTACGGGGGCATGGCCCAGGGCGAGAACCTCGTCCTGGACGATGCCGGGGGCCTCTGGTGCAACTGGTCCCTGACGCGCGCCTGGCAAGACAAGCCCGGAATCGACGCCGCCAGACTGTGCCGCTACGACCCGCAAACAGAACAAGTGCAGTTCTTTGCGCAAGGCCTGCCGCAGCCCGACGGCCGCCCGGGCTTTGCCAAGGCCGAATCGTTCTTCAACTTCGGCGACGGTCCGATCTACGCCAGTGGCGCCAACGGGTCGCTCTACCGCGTCGATCCGGCAACGGCCAAAGCCCAGTGGCTGTTCACGCCCACGCCCGACCGCCCCAGCCGCCTGTCCAGCCTGGTCAAGGCGGCCGACGGCGTTGCCTACGGGGTGACCGGGCGCGGCGGCCAATGCGAACTTCTGCGCGTGGAGTACAAGACTGGAAAATTCGCCAAGCTTGGTTCCATGGTCGACCCGGATGGAGTGGCGATGTACCAGTGCCACGATATCGTGATCTCGGACGATGGGACTCTCTACGCCTGTGAAAACGACAACCCCTACCGGAGCTCCTATCTCTGGGCAATTCGGCCGGAAGACTGACTTCCAGCATGGGACACAACCGACATGAACGAAATCATCGACGCCTACTCCACGCCCGGCACCGAGCGCGAGACCTGCCTGACCGCAACCGAACTGCTCAAGCTCATGGACTCCGCGGGGATCCATCGGGCGGTCGTCGCGCCGGAAGACCGCGAAATTGCCGTGAACAACACCAGCGGCAACGACCGCATTCTCCGCATGGCCGGCCAGTCGTCCGGCCGGCTCATCCCCGCCTGCACGGCCAATCCCTGGTTGGGCCGTTCCGCGTGCCAGGAGCTTCGCCGATCCGCGGCGGCGGGAGCGAGGATGCTCGTGTTGGCCCCCGCCTTGCAGGGCTTCTGCTTCGGCGACGAACTGCCGGCCGAACTGCTTGCCGCGTCCGCTGAACTGCGAGTTCCCGTCTACGTGCACTCGGGGCCCCATTCGTTCGGCTCGCCCACCCAACTGCTGCTGGCCGCGGCCGAACACCCGGGCGCGCGGTTCATCCTCGGCCATTGCGGCAGCACCGACTACGCGGCCGACATGCCCGCGGTGCTCGCCTCGGCGCCCGACAACGTCTGGTTTGAACTCAGCCTCGTGCGGCCTTGGGCGGCGGCCGCCTATGCAAAAGCCGGCCACCGCGACAGACTGATCTTCGGCAGTTCCGCCCCGCGAAACTGCCCGGCGTTTGAATTGCGGATGCTCGACGCCCTGCTGCCGGTCCAGGACTATCCCGATATCTTTGGCGGCAACTTCGCCGCCCTTCTGGCGGAGGTGCAATCGTGATCGTCGACTGTCACACGCACTGGGCGGATTGCTTTCAATCGCGCGACGGGCTGGACCCTTCGCGATGGCTCGCCGACGAGGCCCGCCACGGCGTCACGCACGCGCTGGTGTTGCCCTACCTGGGGCTCCTCGACGACCGGCTGCTCCGCCAGGAAAACGACGACCTCGCCGCCGTGTGCGCCGCGTCCGCCGGGCGCATGATTCCCTTCTGCACGGTCAACCCGTTTCGCAAAGTGGAAGCCGTGGCCGAATTCCGCCGCGCGATCGAAGTGCTCAAAATGCGCGGCCTGAAGATCCACCCCTGGCTCCAGGGCGTCAGCATCAACAGCGACGCGATGGATGAACTGTGCGAAATGGCGGGCCATTGGAAGATGCCGGTTCTGTTTCACGACGGCACCCCCTGTTACTCCCTTCCCTCCCAAGCCGCGATGTTGGCGCGGCGCCATCCCAAGACTACCATGGTCCTTGGACATTGCGGACTATTTGAACATTGGCGCGAGGCAATTGCCGCCATGCGGGGCGCCGAGAATCTCTGGGGATGCCTGTGCGGGCCGCACCTGGCGGCCTTGAGCGAGATCGTCCGCCGCTGCGACTGCCAACGGCTCCTCTGGGGCTCCGACTTCGGATTCTCCTTTGCCGACGTGGCCGGCTATCGGTTGGGCCTCCTCCAATCGCTGCGATTGAACGATTCCGATTACGAACGAATCACCGCCGAAAACCCCAAGCGGCTCCTTGGTCCCGTGTTTTCCAATTGAATTTGGTTTTCCGATTCGTAGAAAGAGATCACTGCGGAGCTTATCCCACCCGCCATCGCGCAAGAGGAGATCCAACCATGCCTAAGCGTCTTCGGTATGCGGTGCCGTTCCTCGCGGCCTTTCTGGCCATGGCCGTCCCCACGGGCGAAGCCCGTTCCGGCGAACCGGACAAGAGCGGCGTCCAAACAGCCAACGAACCGGCGGCCGCATCCGCCGCACCTCAAACGAAGTACCTGGAGGCCGTACTGGGGTGCCTGGATACGCTGATCCGCGAAGGCACGGACCGCTACGGCAGCGAGCACAGCCCGATGTTCTCCTCGATCCTGGACCTGAAAGCACACCGCATGCCGGAGAAATCGCCGTCGCTCTTGCCGGGCCAGCGCGCAGTGGATCGCGCCTTTCCCGGCGGAAACCTGCAGCACGACCTCCACACGCTCCTGCTCATGGACCACGTCAGCCGGATCACCGCCGATCCGCGCTACCGGCGAGCCGCGGATGCCTATCTGGAGTTCTTCTTGCGCCGCTGCGCGGCGGCCGGCAATGGGCTGTTTCCCTGCGGCGAGCACGCCTTCTGGGATTTCAACCAGGAGAAAATCGGCGGACTCCCGGTCCACGAGGATCTCGGACACGTCCCGGCCGAATTCCTCGATCGTCTCTGGGCCGTCCGGCCCGAAGCGGTCGAAAAGCACATCCGCGCGCTGATCCGGCACTTCCTGGAAGGCCCGAAGTGGATCTGGAACCGTCATGCCAACATCCTCGACGACAAACGGCCCAAGCAGCCGGCCCCCTTTCCGCGAGCCGGCGGCTTCTATCTCTACCATTGGGTGTACCTGTACACCAAGACGCATGATCCCCAGTTGCTCGACTGGGCCCGCCGCACGGCCGAACTGCACGAGCGGACCCCGCACAGCGTGTTGAGCCTGGGACTGTCGATGCTCCGGGCCAACGAGTTGCTGGGCAACGAGAGGCTGCCGGAGTTCGACCGGTTGGGCCGCGACTATCTCCAGCCGCTGGCCGAGGACAAAGCCAATGATCTGAAGCGGGGCTTCTTCTCCATGTTCACGATCTACGAGCGGCTGGCCCAAGGCGATCCCAAGGACTACCGCCCCGACCCCAATCGCACCTACGGATTCTGGGATCTCCTCTACACCGGCAGCGGCGGCTATGGCTTCCTCGGGGCCGAGAGCATGGCCATCCATTGCCTCTGTGCCCATCGCCTCACCGGCAGCCCGGCGCACCTGGAGCTCGCCCGGGCGGTCTGCCAGTTCTACCTCGACCACCCGCGCCCGGACGTTGCCGGGATCACCCCCGGCAAGCTCGCCGGCCAGATGGCCCTGGCCTTGGATTTGTACGACCTGACTCGCGAGGAGAAATACCGCCAGTACGCCCGCGACACGGCCGATTTCGCCCTCCAGTCGCTCTACAGCCAGGGGCTGTTTCGCGCAGCGACCGGGGCCGATTACTATGAAGCTGCCAACGGAACAGGATTGCTGCTGATCGAGCTGCTTCGCCTGCACCTCCTCCAGACCGGCAGCAACGATCGTTTGCCGTGGAGCTACAACAACACCTGAGACATAATCCTGCCTTGCGCACCGGAGTCGCCTGCCATGCGAAGAACGACAATTTCGGCAACGGTCCTCTTAGCCTGGGCTGCTGCCGCCGCTGCCACGGAAACCCCGGCTCCTGCCGGCGCGCCGGGCGCCGGCGAGCAGTCCAATTCGCGCGCACCGACGACCACCGTCAATCCGCAATCTCCCTCCGGCTTGGACTACTATTCCCAGGGAGGCGTCGTCGTCGACGGCGTCGCCTATTTCACGGCGAACGATGTGTGCCGCAGACCGGGCACCGCGCGAAACGAAGAAAACCCCTGCGTGGCCGCCATCGACCTGAACACGCTCCAGGTCATCCGGCGCTACCCCTTCTCGTTCACCTATGACAGTTCGCCGCTGGTTTACCAGACCAAGGACGGCCTCTGGCTCGTCATTGCCCACGAACACAAGAGGGCCCGGACCGTCGCCATGAATCGCGATAGCGGCGAGGTCGTCTGGACCAGCCACTCCAATCAGCCGGGTTCGATGTTTTTCGGCTACTCCTATTTCCTCCGCCCGGACGGTTCGCGGCTGATTTTCATGTCCGCCGCCAATGGCTTGCATGCACTGTCGGGCGAAACCGGCAAGGAGGCCTGGTGCGTCTCGCGTCGAAGCTCCGGAGGAGTAACGCCTTGCGTCGACCAGCGCGGGGGCTGGATCTACTACCAGTGCGACGGACAGCTCCTCAAGGTGCGTGCCGGCGACGGGGCCGTGCTCAAGTCGACGAGCGTCGCGAAACCCTCCTCCTGCGTTTCGTGGAACACCGTTCTCATCAACGATTCCCACGGCTACTTGGTGGCCACCTACTGGTACGGAGGCAACGAGTGGGACGGCGCGATCCGCGTCTACGATAAGGATCTCGCGCTCGTTTGGGAGAAGACCGGACTGCCCACGGGAAAAAAAGCCACGCTCACCTATGCTGACGGCAAGCTCGTCACCGGATCCGGCAATCAGTGGCACGCTCGCTACCAGGGCGACCAATGGAAATACATCGCCGCTTACAAGGTCCACAGTGGCGAGGTCGCCTGGAAATGCGACCTCTCGAAACACATTTACCACTGTATCCTCAATGTGCCCTACTTCAACGGCTGTTTTTATGCCGAAACCCAGGACGACGTGAGCGTAATGCCGGGCGTGACCAGCAAGGTTTTCCGGATCGACGGCGCGAGCGGCAAGCTCGAGGAGGTGCTCGACTTCGGGCACGATATCAGCTCCTGCGCCACTTCGATCATCGCCCGTGGGAAACTCCTCAGCGGCGACCTCATCCACGACCGCCTGGTGGTAACCCGCCTCGCCGAGGATGCCCAAGGCGACTGGCCCGGCCCCTTCGGCGATCCGCAACTCCATCACATGGCTGCTCCGACCGAACCCGGCGCAAGGATCGTCCCCATGCGCGTAGAAGACCCCCGTTGACGCTCCCTTGAGAGGCATTCTTGCAGGCGCGCTCCGCCGCGCCGTGGCGGACGGCACGGCGGAGCGTGCCTGCTGTCTTGAAGTCCAACAGTAATTCTTGGCGCGGTCCTTACTCTCACAGGCTGCCCGCAATAGGACGAGCAACACACAGGGCATCAAAGTACACATTGCAGACCTCCAACCTATCGGTCGAAACATCCGTTTTCCTCCGACGTCTTCGAACGATTCCTCTCGCGCGTCAGGGCATTGTTCGAGAACCGAGATCGGGATGAAGGGGATGGGCTTTCGCGGAGCTGCTTCTGAGGCGAGCTGCACCTGACATGGTCGAGCGCGCGTGATTGCCGGGTGTCGGCGGAATTACAGCAGGTGGCGCGCCTTGATTTCCAGGTAGCGGTTGATCAGGGGAGCGGTCATCTCTTCGGGGAAGACGTCGAGGGCAAGGACGCCCTTGCCGGCAAGATCGGCGAGGACCTGGTGGCGCCAGGTGAGGATCTCCGCGGCGGCGGCGGCGCGGAAGAGCATCGGGCCGTGGGGTTGCTCCACTTCGACGGCCTCGAAGAGCCTGCGGTCGCGCAAGAGTACGCCCAGCGGCAAGTGGCGGCCGACCAGGTTGCTCAAGTAGCGCTCGATCTGGTTCGAGTTCACCTCGTCGATCACGTTGGTGATCAGGACCACCAGCGACCGTTTGCGGCAGTGGGACGCCAGGTAGCGGAACGCCTCGTCGTAGCGCGATTCCACCAGGCGAGGAAAACGGTCGAAAGCGGCGTGCAGGAAGCGGTTCATCTGGGCCATGCCGCCGCGCGGAGGGATGTAGCCGTGGATCTCGTCGGAGAAGGCGAGCAGGCCGACCGAGTCGCCCTGGCGGAGCGCGACGTAGCCGAGCATCAGAATCGCGTTCAGGGCGTGGTCCAGCAGGCTCAGGCCGGCGGCCTCGTTGGTCATCATCCGCCCGCAATCGACGAGGAAAACGATCCGCTGGCTCTGGCTCGACTGGTAGTCCTTGACCGTGAGTTTCTGTCGCCGCGCGGTGGCGCGCCAGTCGATGTGCTTGTAGTTGTCGTCGGGCGTGTAGTCACGGAGCCGCTCGAACTCGTGGTCCATGCCGATCCGCCGCGTGCGGCGAACGCCCATCAGGCTGAGCCGGTTGGTCCGCGCCAAGAGGGCGTACTGGCCGAGTTGCTTCATGTCGGGATAGACGTGGACCGTGGACTCACAGGGGTAGTCCAAGAGCCTCGTCCAGAGCTTCCAGCGGCTGGTAGCGCGGAGATGGACGATTTCGATGCGGAAAGCCCCGCGCCGCCCGGGCCGGAGAACGTAGTCGCGGGTGAGGCGGCTCCGGGCGGGAATCGCCTCGACGAACTCCGCTGGGGCGGGATGAAGAATATGGGGCACGCCGTCGCGGACTTCGACCGCGCGCGGGCGGCACGCCTGATTGGAGACTGTCAGAGTTACCGGATGCCGCTTCCGAAGCGAGGCGATTCGCTGCGTATGGCGCTCGACCGAGAAATCGCGGCGGTAGGGGAGTGTGAAGAGATCGACCGCGACGGCCGCACCGACCAAGGCATCGAGCACCACTACCAGCCAAAGGGCGGCGGGGGTGGCGACGAGGGCGAATGTACTGAGCGCCGGCACCAGGGCGGCGAACACCATGCGGCGGCCCGGGTAGATCCTCGCCAGCCGGGCCAGCGCGGCCAGAGGCGCGGCGGCAATGACCAACTTCACGATCGCTAAGGCCAAGGGGCTCAAAGCCGGGGCACCTCCACCGAATGGATCAACTCGGTCAGGACGTCGTCGACCTTGTGGCCCTCGACCTCGGCCTCCGCAGAGAGGATCACCCGGTGGCGGAGCGCGGGAAGGGCCAGCTCGACGACGTCGTCGGGCACGGCATAGGCGCGGCCGCGAAAAGCCGCCAGGGTGCGGGCCCCCTGCACGAGCGCGATGCCCGCGCGGGGAGAGGCTCCCAGGTAGAACTGCGGCCACTCGCGCGAGAGCCGCACCAGGGAGTTGATGTAGTGGAGCAGCTTTGGATCGACGAGGACGTCGCCCGCGAGTTGGATCGCGTCGATGATTTCCTCGGGGGAGGTGACGGTTTCGAGGCCGGAGAGGCGCTGGTCGAGGTCAACCTGGAGGCTGTGGAGCGCGAGGATCTCCGCCTCTTCTTCGGCCGACGGATAGTTGACGACGAGCTTGAACATGAAGCGGTCGAGCTGGGCCTCGGGCAGGTTGTAGGTGCCTTCGGCCTCGATGGGGTTCTGCGTGGCCAGGACCAGGAACGGGCGGTCGATCTTGTGGCTGATCCGCTCGACGGTCACGCGCCGCTCCTGCATGATTTCCAGCAGGGCGGCGTGGGTCTTGGCGGGCGAGCGGTTGATCTCGTCCGCCAGCAGGAGCTGGGTGAACACGGGGCCGGGGCGGAACTGGAACTCCTGGGTCTTGAGGTCGAAGATCGGCGCGCCGGTGATGTCGGAGGGCATCAGGTCGGCCGTGAACTGGATGCGGCCGAACCTGCAACCGAGCACCTGGCCGAGTGTGCGGACGAAGAGGGTCTTGCCGAGCCCGGGCACGCTTTCGATGAGGACGTGGCCGTTGGAAAATAGGGCCACGAGTGTGCCGAGCACGAGTTCGTCCTGGCCGACAAAGACCTTGGCGACCTCGGTGGTAATGCGCTGGAAGAGGCGGCGCGTGGGCGTGTCGGCGGCCACGGCGACGGCGGCATCTTCGGCCGGAGTTGCGGCCACGGGGGCGTCGGCCGCGGGTTCAGAAAAGGGATCGGTCATTGCATTTGGACAGAGTCAAGGATGAAACGAGGATGCGTCAAGCGTCATCGTGAGGAATATAGTCGGGGGCAGGAGCAGGGGCAACTCAGCACGAGGTTGGTCATTTGTCATTCGTCATTGGTCATTTGCCGGGGGAGTGGTCGGCAACTCGGCGCGGAATCGTTGGGCCCCGTTCTTCGAGGTTGGTCATTTGTCATTCGTCATTGGTCATTTGCCGACGGAGTGGTCGGCAACTCGGCGCGGAATCGTTGGGCCCCGTTCTTGAACAAGTGTTTCTGTGTTTGGGAACCTGCACTGAGTAGTTTGGGGCTTCCTCCGGTACGTTCGCTGTGGCCCAGGCAACAGCCTTGAGTTGGTGTTGCATGACTTACGGCGAGGCGCGACGACGTAAGTGGTTGGTGGCGAGCAGGTTGGGTGCGGGCTGTGTGACGTAAGTGGAGCCACCCTTTTGGATCGAGTGTTGCATCGGTTCGGGGTATTGGCGGACGAAGGCGTGGGGCGTGGGGCATGGAGCACGGAGCAAGGAGGATGGAGCACGGAGGTTTGGGCTTGAGTCTCTTGGATTTGGCGGACAAGGTCGCGGTTTTTCGGTTTGAGGGATGGAAGACGATCGGAATTTCGCAACGCGCTTCGTCGGTGGTGCAAAATTTCGGGCGAAACGACTTTCTGTAACTGTATTGTGGATCA
>JABWBD010000273.1 GCA_013360685.1 Pirellulales bacterium | reverse complement strand
CTTGCTGGGGCTGTTGTTTCTCGCGGCACCGACCTATCCCTATGACTTCTTCGACGTGACGTTGCCCAACCACCTGGGTTATGTGCAGTTTCCCGCCGCGATGCTGTTGATTTTCGCGCTGATGTTTGCGACTGTCGCATGGGAGCCGTGGGGCAATCGCAATTTGATCCCCTACGGGATCTTGCTCAAGGCGGCCTATTGCGGCGTCGCCGGCTGGTACTGGGCGGCCGGCACGCTGCCGGGCATGTGGAAGCCTTTTGCCGTCATCGACTTCATCATGGGGCTGCTCTTCGCCTGGGCCTGGATTGTCCTTGGCCGTCCGAGTAGACCGGGCTAAGGGCCATCGGACGTTCGAGCCGACCGAGCGATGGACAAGGAAAGCGCAAGTCATGGGCGAGCCGATTTCGGTTCTGGTCACCGGGTCCCGCAGGTCGCGTGGGAAAGGCGGCGTGTGGGGGATTATTGGCGCGGGGCCACAAGGTCCGTGGCTTCGATATCCGTGAGTCGTCCCCGATCGTGGATGCGATCGTAGGCGACATCTCGGATGCCGCCGCGGTCGCCCTGGCGATGACGGGGATCGACGCCGTTGTCCACCTGGCAGCCACTCCCGACGAGGACGATTTTCCCAGCAAGCTCCTGCCGAACAATATCGTCGGTCTCTACAACGTGTTGGAGGGCGCCCGCAAGGCCGGCGTTCGCCGGATCGTGCTGGCCAGCACGGGACAAGTGGTGATGGGCCACAAGGGCCCGTGGCCGATCACGCCGGATATGCCGTTCAGCCCTCGCAACTGGTACGGCTCTGCCAAAGTCATGGCGGAAGTGGCGGCGCAGTTCTTCGCACACGTGCACGGGTTGAGCGTGATCGTGGCAAGGCTCGGCTGGTGTCCGCGAGACAAGGCACACGCCGAGCAACTGCGGCGGGATGAGTTCGGCAAGGATGTTTACTTGAGCCCCGGCGACGCCGGGCGGTTCTTTGTCTGCGCCGTCGAAGCTCCCGCGGACCTCCGGCACTGCGTGGTCTTCGCCACCAGCAAACCCGTCCGGAAAGCCAGGTACGACATCACGGCAGCCGCGGAACTGTTGGGGTTCTCCCCGCGCGACACGTGGCCGGAAGGAACCGAAGGGATTGCGGAGGGTTGATCGAGCGCCTGGCTCCAGGGCAGAGCCTTTCACACTGTGTGCGGAAAGGAAACCCAAACCCGGCGTGACGGTCTGGGCGTAGGCGCCGGCGAGGATTCCGGGCGGAAATCCGGCTCGACCTGATCCAGGTCAAGCCCCTCCTTTCGGCCCCGTTCGATCATGCCCTTAGACGCGTAAGGCCGCCGACCGGGACTCCTCGAAACCCGCCGGCCCCGGCGAAAAACGGGCAAAATCCCCGGCGGTCTTGATCTGGATCAAGGTGGACGGGCGAAACGCATCGTAAGATCCTAACATCAGACGCAAGCACATCCGCCACTCACCAAGCAATCGGAGACCGAAATGAGCATGTTCTGCTACCAGTGCGAAGAGACGAGCAAAGGGACCGGCTGCAACGCGGTCGGCATCTGCGGGAAAGAACCGAGGACCGCCGCGTTGCAGGATCTGCTGGTCCACGCCGTCAAGGGGCTGGCCATGTACGCGCATCGTGCCGCTCAGTTGGGGGCGCGCGATGAGGAAATCGACGAGTTCGTCGTGGAAGCCCTTTTTACCACGGTGACGAACGTGGATTTCGACCCCAATCGTCTCCAGCAGTGGCTGAACCGTGCCGCCGATCTCCGTGACCGCGCCCGCAGCCTGTACCACCACGCGTGTGCCAAAGCGGGCCGGACGCCCGAGACGCTCTTCGGCCCCGCGGCCTGGCAGCCGGCGCCGGACGTCGACCGCCTCGTCTCCCAGGGCCGCGAGATCGGAATCGCCGGCCGGAAGGAGTCGCTGGGAGAGGACGTGACCGGACTTCAGGAACTGATCCTCTACGGGCTGAAAGGCACCGCCGCGTATGCCGACCACGCCCACGTGCTGGGTAAGGACGACCCGCAGGTCTACGCCACGTTCCACGAGGGCCTCGATTTCCTGACCTGGGAAGCTCCCACGCTCGATCAGTTGCTCGGCTGGGCCATGAAGGTCGGCGAGTTGAACCTCAAAGTGATGGGGCTGTTGGATGAAGCCAATACCGGCACCTACGGCCATCCCGAGCCGACTCCGGTCCGCATCACGCCGGTCCAAGGCAAGGCGATCCTTGTCTCCGGCCACGAACTGAAAGACCTCGAGGCGCTGCTCAAGCAGACCGAAGGCAAGGGAGTGAACATCTACACCCACGGCGAGATGCTTCCGGCCCACGCCTATCCGGCCTTCAAGAAGTACAAACACCTCGTCGGCAACTACGGCGGTGCCTGGCAAGACCAGCGCAAAGAGTTTGACGAATTCCCCGGCGCCATCCTGATGACGACCAACTGCATCCAGAAGCCGAAGGAGAGCTACGAGAACCGGATCTTCACGGCGGGGCTGGTCGCCTGGCCGGGCGTGGCGCACATCGGCCGCGACCGCGACTTCACTCCGGTTATCCAGGCCGCCCTGGCCGCCCCGGGCTTTACCGAAGACGAACCGGAGAAGACGGTCCTCGTCGGCTTTGGGCACAACGCCGTGTTGGGCGTGGCGGACAAGGTGATCGACGCCGTCAAGCAGGGAGCCATCCGCCACTTCTTCCTCGTCGGCGGCTGCGACGGCCGTCACGCGGGACGGAGCTACTACACCGAGTTCGCGCAGAAGGTGCCCAACGACTGCGTCATCCTCACATTGGCTTGCGGCAAGTACCGCTTCAATACGCTCGATTTCGGCCAGATCGGCGGCATCCCGCGGCTCCTGGACATCGGCCAGTGCAACGACGCCTACTCGGCGATCAAGATCGCTTCCGCGTTGGCCGAAGCCTTCGGTTGCGGCGTGAACGACCTGCCCCTGTCGCTGGTCTTGAGCTGGTACGAGCAGAAAGCGGTGGCGATCCTGCTCACGCTCCTGTATCTGGGCATCAAGAACATCCGCCTCGGACCGGTCCTGCCGGCCTTCGTCACGCCGACGGCGCTCGGAGTCCTGGTCGAGAAGTTCAACATCGCGCCGATCACGACGGCCGACGAAGACCTCGATGCGCTCCTGGCTCCGGCGGCGAAGTGAGACTGTCGGATCGCAGCCCGGCTGCTGTCTAGGCGAGCGGCAGAAGCGGACCTACCAAGGAACCTGTAGCCGAGTCTCTCCGAGACTCGGATTTCAGCGTCTCGGAGAGACTCCGCTACTCGGAACTCGTTCCTGCCGCTTGCCTTACTTCCGCTCGTGCCGGGCCGCGCGGGCTTCGCGAGCGGTCCGCCGCTGTTTGCGCCACGGGAAGCTCCTCGGCTCGGTGCGGGGCTGGCGCGGCGTTCCGAAAATCATGATATAGGCACGCCGCGGTTGGCCCGTGCGGTTCGGCCCGGCGTAGTGGAGCGTGCGGCAGTGGTGCACGGTCGCTCCGCCGGCCGGGACTGGGCATGCCACAGCGGCAGAAACGTCGACCGCGTCGGTCTCCAGCCCGTGCACTCGCGGGTCGCGGCCGATCGAGTGATGGGGCACGACCTTCTGCCGATGGCTCCGCGGGATGAACTGCATGCAGCCGTTGTCCAAGGTTGCATCCTGAAGCGGCACCCAAATGCTGATCGAACAGTAATCGAAGGCCGGATCCCAATAGGCTTCGTCCGGGGATTTCATAAGTTGGTCTCCAAGAGGGACAGAAGGCAGACCTGAATTGGCAAGAATTGCTCCCTTTCACCAGGGGGAATTCTGGTGGATCCTTCGCGGTCCACGCAACAGCCTGGAATTCGTGTTGTATGACTTACGGCGAGGCGCGACGCTGTAAGTGGTTGGTAACGAGCAGGTTAGGTGGGGATCGCTTGACGTAAACGGATCCACTCTTTTGAGTCCAGTGTTGCATTGTGCCAAGAAAACTTGGGAGGACAAGGAGCGTGGAGGAAAGCGAGGCACAAGGACCATGGAACTGTTGTTGGGAAATACGACGAATGCCCACCATTCCACGCGACGCCGCCTACCACTCGCCCGACCAAGGACCAATGACTAACGACCAATGACCCTACCGGAGGATTTGACCCTGCACGCCCGCCGTGCCATACTATCCCCTGAGATTGCCATCCCACCGACCGTTTGCACACCTCAGACCTAACCTGCTGGAGACTCGTTGATGACCCAACCCCTCCACCGTCGCGATTTCCTGGCAACGTCGGCCGCGGTAAGCGCCGGCCTCGTCCTCGCCGGCCGGTTGCCCGCCGCCGAGTACAGAACCAAGTTGAAAAAGGCCCTGATCGGCAAGCCGGACCAGGAGACCCTCAAGAGTTGGAAAGACGCCGGCTTCGACGGCATCGAATCCAGCGACCGCAAGGTCTCGGTCGAGGATGCCGCCGCGGCGCGCAAGGCCGCCGACAAGCTCGGCATGCGGATCCACGCGCTCTTGTTCGGTTGGGCGAACTTCAACAGCCCGGACACGAGCAAAGTGGCCGAGGACGTCGCCGCCGTCGAGGCGTCGCTGAAGGCCGCCGGGGCCTACGGGGCCGACGCGGTCCTGCTGGTCCCCTGCAAAGTCGGCAGCATGCCGATGCCCGAGGCGTGGGAATTTGAGATCGAGTTCGACGAGAAGACCGGCATGGTCCAGAAAGTGGCCGCCGGCGACAACGCGAAGTACAAGGAGTATATCGAGGCCCAAAACCATGCCACCAAGGCGTCCCGCGCGATCGTCGAGAAGTTGATTCCCGTCGCCGAAAAGGCGCGAGTCGTCATTGCCCTGGAGAACGTCTGGAACAATCTCTGGGTGAAGCCGACCCTGTTCAGAAATTTCGTGGCCTCCTTCGACAGCCCCTGGGTGCAAGCCTACTTTGATATCGGCAATCACGTGAAGTATGCCCCGGCGGAAGATTGGATCCGCACGCTTGGCAAGCTGATCGTCAAGTGCCATGTCAAGGACTTCCTGCTCAATTCGGACGGCCACGGCGGCAAGTTCGTCGATATCCGCGACGGCAGCGTCAACTGGCCGGTTGTCCGCCAGGCCCTGGAGGACGTCGGCTACAGCGGCTTCATGACGATCGAAGGCAGCGGCGGACTTTCGCTGGAAGAAAAGAGCAAGCGGCTCGACCTGATTTTTGCCGGCAAGTGAAAAGAAGAATGGGGTGATGCGGACATGGGGTGATGGGACGGACCCATGCGCGGCCCGACGCCCCAGACTCCCGTGCCCATCACCCCAGCACCCCAACACCCCTCAATCCACCACTCGAGGAGACCTCCATGCGTTTGCGTTCTTTCAGTTTTGCCGCCGTGCTTGTCGGGTTTGTGGCCGGACTGGCGATGCCGGGCTACGGCGAGGAAGCCAAGAAGTCGATCCGCGTCGGAATCATCGGCCTCGACACGTCCCACGTCATCGCGTTTACCAAGGTGATGAACGACCCCGCCGCCAAGGGCGACCTGGCGGATGTCCAAGTCGTCGCGGCGTATCCCGGCGGCAGCCCGGACATTCCCAGCAGTTGGGACCGCGTCGGCAAGTACACCGATCAACTCCGCGAGCAGGGGATCAAGATTTTCGATTCCATCGAGGAAATGCTCAAGCATGTCGATGCCGTCCTGCTGGAAAGCCTCGACGGCCGGCCGCACTTGGAGCAGGCCAAACCGGTGATCGCCGCTAAGAAGCCGATGTTCATCGACAAGCCGATGGCCGGTTCGCTGGCCGACGGCATGGAGATCTTCCGGCTGGCCAAGGAGGCCGGCTCGCCCGTGTTCTCCAGCTCTTCGCTCCGCTTTGCCTCCGGCCTGCAGGACATCCGCGACGGCAAGTCGTCTTTCGGTGAGATCAAGAGCTGCGTGGCGCGCAGCCCGATGTCGCTCGAGCCCCACCACCCCGATCTGTTCTGGTACGGCATTCACGGCGTCGAGATGCTCTTCACGGTGATGGGCGCCGGCTGCAAAGAAGTGAAGCGGCTCGGGCCGGAAGAGGTCGAGGGAATCTGGAACGACGGCCGCATCGGCAAGTTCGTTGCCCAGAAGGGCTATGGTGTCGAAATCGTCGGCACCAAGGGGAGCGGCGAAGTGGGTAAGTATGAGGGCTACCAGCCGCTCGTCGAGCGGATCGCCGCTTTTTTCAAGACGGGCAAGCCGCCGGTCTGCGCGGAGGAGACCCTGGAAATCCTCGCCTTCATGGAAGCCGCCGACGAGAGCAAGGCCCAGAACGGCGCGCCGGTGACGATCCAGAGCGTGATGGAAAAAGCGAAGAAGAAAAACGCCGAGCGGCAATAGCCGCCGTCCGCACAAGTTCGCGAAGAGTCCGAAAAGGCTCGGGCGAGAGGGCTGGTCGAATTTGATGCCGCGCTGGAAGATCTGGCCGAAGGCTCCGAGCATCTCCCGGTGCTACCGCCTGAGGCGTAGCACCGCGAGAGCATTTACGGAGATGACTAGATGGACAGCGCCACTTTGTATGGCAGGAGCGATGTAACACACAAAACGGCAAACACTTCCGCCCCCGCCGCGAAGCGGCGGGGGCGGCGGCAGGGCAAGGAAGCGGAGGACTGTTGGATCGCGCCGCAGCTAGTGCAGAATCACAGGCTCCACCGAGCAAAGCTCGGAGGGGGCCCAAATCATCTCGATGTCAGCAGTTACGGCGCATCAGAACCACCAAAGTGGCGCTGTCCAACTAGCCAGGGTTATCAAAATCTAGTAAAATGAGCAATCAATCAAATTGGCGAACTCGTATCGAGGATCGGGTCATGGACCGCCTTGTGTTGCCGAACGAGACACTTGCACAGTTGCACCATTTGGATCGTTATCTCCAGGTGTGTGACCAGACCGGGCGCGTCTTGGGTTATATCACCCCCGCTGTCGACCAGCCCTTGGAATCTCCTCTGAGCGACGCCGAATTGCAGCAGCGTCTTGAAGAGCCGCAACGGCTGACGACGCAAGAAGTCTTGGAGCATTGGGAGAAACTCCGCTGATGTTTGCGGTGCTCTGGGCTCGCTCAACGCTGGACGATTTGGCACACATTCGAGGCGAAATCGACGAGTCGCAGCGGCAGATCGTAAGCGCTGCCATCCGCGAGATCGGGCTCCGGCTTCGGGACGATCCGGAGAAGGAGGGAGAGTCTCGTCCGAATGGTCAACGCATCTCCTTTGTAGCTCCACTTGCTTTCACTTTCAAGCCCGTGGCGGACGAGCGGATCGTGGTCGTGTCGAATGTCTGGTGGTTTGGCAAACGATGAGATGCGGGCCAATGGGCAGTCTGGCAGCTTTCCACCCCGCGCGCTTCAGCGTCGTAAACGCCGCCGCGGGCAGCACCTTGAGGGCCACGATTCTCGTCGGTAAGGCCGCACTGTTCCGACCAGAGCGTTCCTTCGCACCGACATGCCGCGGCCGGATGCCTTTTGCTCCGTCGTCGGCGACGGTGCGTCAGACGGCAAACAACAGGTCGATCAGGGCCACCTCGTTCCTTTTTGGCGGAAGGGTTCCGCTTTCGAGCCGGGACGACCGCCGGGGCGAACTGAAGGAAGCCATGGCGGCATCGAGGGCTCGAAGATCACGCGGACGGGACGCCGCCTTCTGGCTGCGATCTTGTCCGGACGACGTGGTGCTGAGTCCGGCCGTTTGCAGGCTGGAAGGGGCCTCGCTGCCCCGCGTCCATCGTGCAGCGATTTCCACAATACGATCGGACTCATCCTGCCCAGCGAAGCCCCGCGTGGTTGCGAGCCGTCTGGGCGCATCGGCGATCCGCACCCTATCGATACCGGACACAACCGCTGCCGCATCGACACGGCCGCCGGCGGGGCGTCGGGTGCCGAATACGATATAGGCCACTTGCTCGGTGACATGGAAGCGTTCCGCATCGCGGGTCTGGTCCTCATCGACGGCCACCGCCAGGCGGTTCGGGCCAAGGGGATCGGTCCCGTACAACAGAGCCCAGCTTCCGTTGAGCCCGTCCATGGCAGTCTGGCTGACGATGGCCGCCGTCGGGGCAGTAATGCCGTGCGTGTAGCTGTACGGAGGGCTGTCCGCCACGCCCCGCACGGTATCGCCGCCCACGCCGACTTCGTAGGCCAGCTCTCCCAGCGTACCGCTGCCTGCCTCGAAGACGATGTAGCCGATCGTTTCGGCTGCGGTGGTGGCGCGCGAGTCTTCTCCGGCATGTCTGCCGACGTAGAGGGCCGATGGCGAGGGTGGGTTTGCCACCGTATCGCCGCGAGACCAGAAGGCCGACCAGCCGTCGTTGGCCGTCATCACCTGGCCGAACACGACGGGGTTGGTATAGGGGTTCTGATACGCCCGCTGCGCAGCGACCCAGGAGTCGTCCCGATCGACGGCGGCGGAGTTGAATTTCACAGCCTCCATGGTGATGCCGTGGACGGCCTGGGTGTAGACTCCCGCCTCGACGACGAGGTAATGCACGTCGATCCCGCCGATGGCGCTGCCGCCTGGCGTGAGGGTCTGAAATTGGAAGGAATTGCCCTGGGCATTTCGGATGCGGACCACGGCCGGTCCCTGGCCGGCGCCGTAATTGGCCACAGCGACCACGACCATGTCGCTGTAGGTATGGTCGAGGGTGACCGTCGTCCAGGGATTGCCCAGAGTCGGCGTGCTGGTGGCCGTGCCGGTGAGGAGAAAGGGCCCGTCCGTCTTGTTATGTGGCGGCTCACGGGGTCGGGCATCGCCGGCAGGCTGGATTACGAGCGACCACGAGTTGAGCTGTCCCTGGTCAAAGGGAGCGGCGTCTTCCACGACCAGAGTCCACCGGCCGCGGGCGTTGCGCCCGTCGAAGAAAGCAAGCGGTTCCTCCGGCCGATAGCTGCCGGAGAACGGCGGCCCGCCGTCCACAATGGATTGCGGTGCTTCGTCGTCGAAGACCGTATCGGCATATCCGTCGCCCCCGCCGCCATGGAAAGCCGACAGGACGACATGGGTCTGGAGATCGTCGCCGGGACCAACCAAGTAGAACCGCAGGTCGCTGTCCCATGTGTGGCTGATGTCGAGGCCGACGTTGAGATCGGCAATGGTGATGTCCTGATCGATGTCCAGATAGGAAACGACGGTTGTGTTGTCCTGGATGGCGAGGGGCACGTCGCTCGAGGCGAAGGCGACGGTCTGGACAAGCTGGAAGGCGGCGGCAAAAGCGTCCTGGGAGGCCTCGCCATGGATGCCATCGGCGTCCTGGTCCATCCGGTTGCCCGCCAGATCACGGACCTCGGTGCCGATCACCATGGTGTACTCGCCCAGCGCGGTCTGATTTGCGAAGGAGATGGTGAAAACCGTTCCCGATCCGCTGACGCCGGTGGCGGCCAGATTGCCGCCGGGGCCCGTGAAAAGGACGATGTCGTCGAGGGTGAAAGTGGCGGCGTCGATCGGTTCGCTGAACCGCAGAACGACGCTTGCGGCCGAGCCGCCGATGCTGCCGCGAGGAACGCTGGAGACGATCCGCGGGCCGCGGGTGTCGGGGCGGACGGCGGCGGCGGCGTTCAGGCGCCCTCCGACCACGGTTCTCTCTGCCAGGCTCGGGATCGCATCCGCCGTGGCCAGCACTTGCCCGATCACGCGAGCGTAAGTCCAGTCGGGATGCTGGTCCCACACCAGCGAGACCACGCCGGTGACGTGCGGCGTCGCCATCGAAGTGCCGCTGAAGGTGCTGTAGGTATGGCCGGGAGTCGTGCTGAGGATCTCCTGCCCGGGCGCTGCGATATCAACGCTCGCCAGACCGAAGTTGGAGAACGAGGCCAATCGGTCGTTGCGGTCCGTGGCTGCCACGGAAAGGATGTTATCGAAGTCGTAACCGGCCGGATAGGACGCAGCAGTATCATTGTTGGAAGCGGAGTTGCCTGCCGCCGCCACCACGACGTGCCCCGCCTGCCGCGCCCGCTGGATGGCATCGGCAAGGGCCTGGGAGAACCCGCCGCCGCCCCAACTGTTGTTGGAGACCCGGGCGCCGTGGGCAACCGCGTAGTCGAAGGCCGCCACGGCGTCGAGCACGGAACCGCGCCCGGATGCGTCGAGGAATTTCAACGCCATGATCTTGGCCTTGGGATTCACGCCGGCGACGCCCTGGCCGTTGTTATGGACCGCGGCGATCGTGCCTGCCACGTGCGTGCCGTGCCCGTGGTCGTCTATGGGGTTCCCGTCCCCGTTGACGAAATCGGCCCCATAAACGTCGTCGACCAGGCCGTTGCCGTCGTCGTCCCTCGCGTTGCCGGCGACCTCTGCCGGGTTTCTCCACATGTTGGCGGCGAGGTCGGGATGGGTGTAGTCCACGCCGGTGTCGATCACGGCGACCACGGTCGCGCCGGTCCCCGAAAAAACGTCCCACGCCTCTGGGGCATCGATATCGGCGTCCGCGGTACCTCCGGCTTGCCCCGTGTTGTGCAGGCCCCAAAGCTGGCCGAACTGAGGATCGCCCGGCGCCGCGTCGATCTGGAGGCGGTAGTCGGGCTCGGCGTAAAGCACCGAGGGGAGTTTGCGGTACCAGGCCAAGGCATCTTCGACGCCGACGCCGTCTTCAAGCTCGATTTCGCGCAGGCCCGAGACCAAGGGAAACGTCCGCCCATATCGGCTGCCGCTCGGGATGGCGGATTCAGGAAGGGCAGGCGCGTCCGAACGGAAACGGACAAGAATGCGAGAGGTATCGTGGTAGGCTCGATCGACACTCAGCCCGTTGAGGCCGGACGGCTCCGGCAGCGCCGCGGCGGCCAACAAGTTCCGGTCTTCCAAGGACTCCAGCCGCAGGATACGCTCCCGCGGCATTTGCCTTTTCTTAAGACGCCCGCCCCGCTGCGCGTGTGGTCGCCTTGCACAAAGGATCGTCATCACCGCGTCTCCGATAGCGACTGCCCGTTTGTTTCGGGGCAACGGAGAGCAGCTTGCGACAGAATGTCCACCGTGTTGCCGCGAGAGCTGACTCGCTGGAGACTGGAAGACTAATGGCAAGCCCTGAGTTCAAGGGTGTCAATCGAGGAATGCTCTCCCCGTTCACATGGTGCAAGCGAATCTGGCATACGGAATCGTAGCGAAGTCGTTCAGAGAGCAACGTCGCGCATCTATGGCGCCTCCCGCGAACCGCCAAACCCTACGGTAAAGAGAATTCCTTTCACCGAAGCGCGTGACTTTGGACTAACTAGTGTCTGTCTGGAAATTGGTTTTGCCCCTGGTTTTTCGGAGCATTTATGCGAAAATGCTCCTCGAAGATTCAAGGCTTTATCTGCCTGAGCCG
>JABWBD010000272.1 GCA_013360685.1 Pirellulales bacterium | reverse complement strand
GACGACACGCTTTGTTTCATCAATCCAGCCACACTGAAAATCATCCAGACGATTGCCACCGGCCCCAATCCGCACGAGATGGTCATCGCGCCGGACCAGCGGTTTGCGTACTTCTCCAACTACGCGCCGCCGGGCGACACGATCTCGCTGGTCGACCTCGTGCAACGGAAGCACATCCTTCAAATCCCGACCGGCAAGTACACGCGGATCCACGGCGCCGCCATGGCGCCCGACGGAAAAGCGGCGTATTTCACGGCGGGACAGACCGGATTTGTCGTCGAAGTCGATACCCGCACCAACCAAGTCACACGCGGCATCCCGACGCACGGAGAGATCTCGCACATGGTCCTCGTGTCGCGCGACGGCAAGCGGCTCTATACCGCGAACATCGTCTCGGAAAACGTCTCGGTCATCGACCGAGAGTCGGGCAAGCTGATCACTCAGGTACCCTGCGGGAAAGGAGTCGAAGGCATGGCGTTTTCGCCCGATGGCAAGCACCTCTGGGCGGCGAACCAGACGGGCGGTTCCATCACGATCATCGATCTGGACAGGCACGCGCCGATCGAGACCTTCGCATGCCCGGGCATGCCGGTGCGGATCCAGTTCACCGACGACGGAAAGCTCGCCCTGGTGCCGAGTTGGACGAAGGAGGGGCAACTGATCGTGATCGACGCCACGGCGCGCCGGGAGATCAAGCGGATCCCGGTGGGCGGCTATGGCATCGGCGTGGCCATTTCGCCGGACGGCAAGCGGGCGTTCGTCGGCTGCGAACACTCCGATGGTCTTCACGTGGTCGATCTGGCCGCGCTTCGCGTCGAAGCAGTCCTCAAGACCGGCAACGGCCCGGATCCGATGATGATCTGGTTCCCGCCAGGAAATTGAGGAACCGGACTGGGCGATTTTGCCAAGTCGGCAGGGCCCGGGCATTTCCTGGCGTCATTCCCGGTGTGCAGCGGCCGCATCGCCCTCCTCGCGGCGCCTCCCATGGACGTCGAAAGCGGAACATCATCGCTAGACTAAGAATTCTTGGCCTTGACTGCCGCATTCCGCAGTCTACGATTATGGACCACGAAGTGCCTGTGCTTCCGTGGGTTCGGAAAGCCTTGTCTGTCGGCAAGCGGCACTCCGACTCGATTCGACGAAGAATTCCTGTGTGTTGGAGACGAACGACGTGTCCATGGATTTGCGGCTGAAGGCCGGTTCGAACCTTTTTTCCGTGCGGCTGGGCGGGACGGTGACCCGGCGGGATTATCGAGAGTTCCTGCTCCAGTGCGAGCGGGCCATCCGCGAGCACGGCAAGATCCGCGTGCTCTTTGAAATGCACAATTTCCAAGGCTGGGGCCATGCTGCGCTTTGGGAAGACACGAAGTTCGACACACGCTGGTTCAACCAGGTCGAGCGCCTGGCGATTGTCGGGGAACGGCTTTGGGAAGAGAGCATCGACAGCTTTCGCGACCTCTTCCAGGGTGCGGAGATCCGTTACTTCGACTACGACGCCGTGGACGATGCTACGGCATGGATTGAAAACCGCCGGGATGTCATGATCGGAACGCCATCTTGACGTTCGCGTCGGACAGCACGACGATTGCCCAGATTCCGAAGGGCAGTCCCAAGAGGCAGCAGGGCGAGATGCACGGGACCAGGGCCACGATCGCGGAAGCCAGGGCCAGACCGTAGTTTTCCAGGTTCTTCATCCGAAGCGCCCCGTAGATCACCAGCAGGCTGAGCAGCAGCCCAATCGCGTCGAAGGCGACTCCGAAGCCCCCGTGGAGCATCATCGGGAAGTCCCGGTTCCCGATAGGAAACGCGTTGAACTGGAAGGCCATGACCAGAAGGCTCAACACCTTCAGGCCCGCTCCCAACGCGCCGGTGACGATCAGGGCGATCGCCGGAGCGGTGACCCGGGCGAGCGCGTAGGCATCCAAGCCCGCGGCAGGGACCGGCGGTAATTGGCCTGCATGGTCGGGCGACCGGTACGGATTCTCCGGCTCCTCTGGTTGGGATTGCGGTTCGCCTGCGAACGGGCTGCTATGCGGGGGCGGCGGAGGCGGCGCGCCGGCCATCTCGGGAACCGACTGGACGGCCCCGCACTCGGGGCATTTCGCCTGCTTGCCCGCCGTATCGTCGGCGGTGCGTAGAAGTCGGTTGCAGCCTGTGCAGCGGAATTCGATCGGCATGGGTTATTGGCGATCAAAGCATCAAGCAGGTTGGTATTGGAACTGCATCTGTTCGGCGGTCGGCTGGCCGGTCATGGAGAGGTAGGTGAGCGGCCACAGAAGACTGACGAACGGCCACAGAATGAGCAGCCCCAAGCCGCATGGGAGCACCGCCACGATTCCCAGGCCCATGATAACAAACCCGAGAGCGAAAAGCGTCAGTTTATTTCCCGAGGTCACCTGTTTCGACAACTCCAAGGACTCAATCACTCCCGTGTTGCGGTCGATGATCAGGAACAGGAATTGAGAAAACATCAAAGCGAAAATCACGCCGGGGACGATCAGGAGAATCACGCCCGCCAGCACGGCCAATAGGAACAGGACCGAAGCTCCCAAGGCGCGAAGCAGGTAAGGGCCGCCGGCAAACAATTCGCCGAGTTCAACCGGCTGGCCGCGCGCGATGCGTAAGAAGACGAGCCACTGGCCAAGCGTGAGCCATAGGGAGAAAACCTGCGCCGCGACGTTTGCCACAAGGCCGAGCCCCACGGCAATCGCCTCCTCGTTGAGCGCCTCTCCCAGCAGGGTTGCTCCGTAGCCCAGGATCTGCCCCACGACAAGATTTATCACGAACGCCAGAAAGAATGCGCCCATGCAAATCCCGATCCGCTCCTTGAAGATCGACCAGGTGCGGCTGAGGACGTCGCCCAGATCGATCCGCGTGGGAGCGAAGTATCCGGGCGTTGCGCCGTGGCGGGCCGAACTCGGCGGCTCGAAAGCGCTCGGCGAACGGTACGGGTTCTGTTCGTCCGCCGCGTGGGCGGCCTGAGAGCCGGAGCCGAAGGGACTGCCTGCCGAAGCTCCCGGCGAACTGCCGGTATGGAACGGGCTGCCCTGACCGCTGCTCGGCAGCGGCGGAAGAGCACTGGGCGACGGAATCGTCGTCACTTCGCCGCACTCGGGGCATTTCGCCTGCTTGCCGGCCGTATCGTCGGCGGTGCGCAAGAGCTTCCCACACTTGCCACAACGGAATTCGATCGGCATATTCCTGCTCCTGTTGCATCACACTCGATGGAGGTCTGAGAGGTCGCGGATGCCCGCCCCAATGGTAGGATAGCATATCCGCCCAGCGACAACCAGAGAGCGTAAGGCGTGAGGTGTGCCGCCTCACGCCTCACGCCCCACGCCTCACGCCCCACGCCCCACGCCCCACACCTCACGCCCCACGCGCTGCCCGCCTAGCCGTTTCTTGGGCGAATTGCTACCTTGAACTCTATGCTCACGCCTGCCGACATCCTTGGGCCCAAGGGGCGGATCGCCGCCCGCATGAACCACTACGAGCACCGCCAGGAGCAACTCCAGATGGCTGCGGCGGTCGCGGAGGCCATGACGCGCGGACACCACCTGATCGTGGAGGCGGGCACGGGCGTCGGCAAGAGCTTCGCCTATCTGGTTCCGGCCATCCTGGCCACGGCCGGCGAAAGGCCGGAAGGTGCGCCGCGCCGCCGCGTCGTCATCTCCACCCACACGATCAGCCTCCAGGAACAGCTTATCCACAAGGATATTCCGTTTCTGAACAGCGTCATGCCTTTGGAGTTCACCGCGGTGCTGGTGAAAGGCCGCGGCAATTATCTGAGCCAGCGGCGGCTCCAAAACGCGCTGAATCGGGCCGGCAGCCTGTTTGCCCAGGAGGGGGAATTCGACGAGCTCCGCCGGATCGACGGCTGGTCGAAAACGACGTCGGACGGGTCGCTCTCCGATCTGGAATTCCGCCCAATCGGCCAGGTCTGGGACGAGGTGGCCAGCGACAGCGGCAATTGCATGGGTCGGAAATGCCCGTCCTACAAAGACTGTTTCTATTACCGGGCCCGCCGCCGGGTCGGCAACGCCCAGATCCTGATCGTGAACCACGCCTTGTTCTTCAGCGACCTGGCGCTGCGGCGCGAGGGCGGCGCGATCCTGCCCAACTACGACACGGTCGTCTTCGACGAGGCGCACACGGTGGAAGACATCGCCGGCGACCACCTCGGTTTGGGCATCTCCAGCGGCCAGATCGAATACACGCTCGGCAAGCTCTACAACGACCGCACCAACCGCGGTCTGCTGGTGCACCACGGCATGGGCGAGGCGCAGCAGCAGGTGATGGAGTGTCGCTACCGGGCCGACGATTTCTTCGGCGAGATCCACGACTGGCTTGCGTCGCACGGCCAGGGCAACGGCCGCGTCCGCGGCCCCGGCATCGTTCGCAACACGCTCTCGGAAGGCCTCAAGCGGCTTTCCGGAACGGTCCGCTCCAGCGGCCAGAAACTCAAAGCCGCGGAGGAGCGCCAGGATTTCTCCGCGGCCGGCAACCGCCTGCTCGCGCTGGCCGAAGAGGTGGAGCAGTGGTGCGAACAGTGCCTGGAAGACTCCGTCTATTGGATCGAGGAGACGTGGGGCCGGCGTCGCCGCCGCACCACGCTGGCCGCCGCGCCGGTCGACGTCGGTCCGCTCTTGCGCAAGGTGCTTTTTGACGAGATCCCCACGGTCGTCATGACCAGCGCCACGCTGGCGACCGGTGGCGGATCGTTCGACTATTTCAAGTCGCGGATCGGCTTGACCCGGTGCGAGACACTCTGCCTGGGCAGCCCGTTCAACTACCGCGACCAGGCCCAGCTCGTCCTGCTGGACGGCATGCCCGACCCGGGCGAAAACGCGGGCCTTTACGAGCAGAAGGTGATCGAGATGGTCCGTCGCTACGTGGGCCGGACCGACGGCCGGGCTTTTGTTCTCTTCACCAGTTACGAGATGATGAAACGCGTCGCCTCGGCGCTGACGGGCTGGCTGGCCGAGCAGAACTTCGCTCTGTACTGCCAGGCCGACGGCCTGCCGCGGAGCCAGATGCTCGAGCGGTTCAAAGCCGGCGGCCGCTCGGTCCTTTTCGGGACGGACAGTTTCTGGCAAGGGGTCGACGTGCCGGGCGAGGCGCTCCAGAACGTGATCATCACGCGCCTGCCGTTCAGTGTGCCCGACCGGCCGCTGACGGAAGCCCGCATCGACGCCATCCGGGCCGGCGGCGGCAATCCCTTTCGCGACTACCAGCTTCCCGGCGCCGTGATCAAGCTCAAGCAGGGCTTCGGCCGGCTGATCCGTTCGAAGCAGGACACCGGCATGGTCGTGATTCTCGATCCGCGCGTGCGGACGAAGCCTTATGGGAGGACTTTCTTGAGTTCCTTGCCGCAGTGCCGGGTGGTGGTGGAAAGCGCGCAATAAGGCGATTGCGGAAAATACTCCTGTGGGGCTTCAAGGAGGCAGGCACGCTTCGGCGTGCCGCGGCGGACGGCACGGCGGAGCGCGCCTGCTGCTTTTCAGGTGATTCCGGGGCGTGGAACGGCCGGGCGCTGCGAAGTAGAATGAAAGGGTCTGCAACAGGTCCACTTGGACGATCGTCCTGGCAATCTCACCGCTGCGATCGACCGCTCAATCGGCATCAGACGTTGAACTGCCCGACCAGGGCCCGGAACTGCTCGGCCATTTTCGACAGTTCCTGGCTGGAGGTCTGGGTTTGCACGGCCCCCTCGGCCGCCTGGCGGGCCGCCTGGTCCACACCGACGATCGTCCGGGAGATCTCCCGGCTGGCCGAGGCCGATTCCGCCACGCCGCGGGCCACCGTGGCGGCCGCCGTGGACGAGTCGGCCACGTTCCTGGCGATCTCCTTGGTGGTGATGCTCTGCTCCTCCACCGCCGAGGCAATCGTCCGCGACACTTCGTTCACGTGCTCGATGATCCGGCTGATTTCCGAGACCGACGTGACCGCCTGGCCGGCGGAACCCTGGATGCCTTCGATCCGTTTCCGGATGTCCTCTGTGGCCGATCCGGTCTGCCTGGCGAGTTCCTTGACCTCGGTGGCGACGACCGCGAAGCCCTTGCCCGCGTCGCCGGCCCGGGCCGCCTCGATCGTGGCGTTGAGCGCCAAGAGGTTCGTCTGTTCGGCGATGTCCTGGATCACCTCGATGACTTTGCCGATTTCCTCGGCGGCGCTGCCGAGGCCCGCGATCTGGGCGTTGCCGGCGGAGACCAGTTGCGCCGCCTGTCCGGCGACACCGGCGGCCTGTTCGGCGCTTCGGGCGATTTCGCTGATGCTGGCGGTCAACTGCTCGACGGCGGTGGCGACCGTTCTGACGTTGGCGGACATCTGCTCGGTTGAAGCCGCCATTCCGGTCATGTTGGTCGACATCTGCTCCGCCGCGGCGGCGACTTCCCTGGATTGCGCCACGGTCTTCTCGGCGCCGCCGGCCAAAGTTTCCGCCGTTGCGGACAACTCGGTCGACGAGGATGCCAGGGTGACCGCATCGCGCCCCATATCCGCGATCATCGCCTGGAGCCGGTTGAGGAGCCCGTTGAAGTTTCCCGCCATCCGGCCGATCTCGTCGTGCGACGCGATATCGAGGCGTTTTTTCAGGTCGCCGTTTCCGGTGCAGATGTCCTCGAGCATCTCCGTGACTCGCGCGATCGGCCGGACAATCGCGCGTGCCATGACGGCCGAGGCCAGCCCGGCCAGCAGGACCGCCAGTGCCAGCCCGCCGCCGAGCGTTCCAAGGTCTCGCACCGCCTCGGCCCGGATGGCGGCCGCCTTCTCGCCGACCGACTCCAACTCGCGCCGGGCGACGTCGCCGATGTCGTCCACCTGCCGGGTGATGGTCGTGAAGAACGCACTCGGGTCGGCCCCGTAGGCCCCTTCGCCGGCCTTGGTCAGGACCTGGCGGAACACGCGATCGACCTCCTGCCACGTGTCGCTCTTCATCTTCGTAGCGACTTCCGCGCGTGCGGCCTCGTCCAGCGACAGGGCGGGCGACGTGAGGTTGCAGTCCACGCCGGCCTTCAGCCTGGCGATCTTCAGGACCGTCTCTTCGTCGATGGGCTTTCCGGCCGCGAGGATTCCCGAAAGCGTCGCCCGCATCTGGCCGGCATATTCCTTGGCGCTCTCCAGCAGGATCACGTTGACGAATCGCTTGCCGATGCCCCGCGTGGTCTTGCTCTCCACCGCCGCCTTCTCGGTGTCCAAGAGCCGGGCGATCAGGTCCGTGTAGGCGAGGAACGACTCGGCCGCCGGGCAGTGTCGGTCCACGGCGGTCCGCACTTGCGAGAGCCGTGTGATCGCGGAAAGGGCATGGTCTTTGTCCTGCGCGGCGAGCGGAGCCGCTTCCAGCCATTCGACCGCGCCGCCGACGGCGCCGTCGGTCTCGACCCGCTGGGCATCCAGTTCCTCCCGCTTTGCGCCGCCGTTGAGAAACAACGACGATCGGCCTCGCTCCCGCTGCAGATGGCTCACCGCTTCGGAGACCGCGCGGAGCAGGCGGACGTTCCGGTCCATCAGCGTCGCGGTTTCGTACTCCTCGACGCGGGAAGACAAGAGGACCGCCGACAGGACGAGCAGAAAGGCTAGCGGCAGCCCCGTCATGAACAACAGCTTCGATCGAATGGAAAACCCTTTGCGAAGGCCCGATGCTTGCGGCATGATGAAGAATCCCTGTCCGGTAGGTTGTGTATTGCCCGGCCTGTCTTGTCTCATGGGCGTCAGACGCTGAACTGCCCGACCAGGGCCCGGAATTGCTCGGCCATTTTCGACAGCTCCCGGCTGGAGGTCTGTGTCTGCGCGGCGCCCTCGGCCGCCCGGCGGGCGGCCTGGTCCACTCCCACAATCGTCCTGGAAATCTCCTCGCTGGCCGAGGCCGATTCCGCCACGCTGCGGGCCACCGTGGCCGCCGCCGTGGACGACTCGGCCACGTTCCTGGCGATCTCCTTGGTGGTGATGCTCTGCTCTTCCACCGCCGAGGCAATCGTGCGCGACAGTTGGTTTACGTGCGCGATGGTCCGGCTGATTTCGGAGACCGACTTAACCGCCTGGCCGGTGGAACCCTGCATGGCCTCGATCCGCCTGCGGATATCCTCCGTGGCCAATCCGGTCCGCCTGGCCAGTTCCTTGACTTCGGTGGCAACGACGGCGAAGCCCTTGCCCGCCTCCCCGGCCCTCGCCGCCTCGATGGTGGCGTTCAGCGCCAAGAGGTTGGTCTGCTCGGCGATGTCCTGGATCACCTCGATGACTTTGCCGATCTCCTCGGCGGCGCTGCCGAGGCCCGCGATCTGGGCATTGCCTGCGGAGACCAGTTGGGTTGCACTGTCGGCCACTCCGGCGGCCTGTTCGGCGCTCCGGGCGACTTCGCTGATGCTGGCGGTCAGTTCCTCGACGGCGGCGGCGACCGCCTTGACGCGCGAAGACATCTCCGACGTCGAGACGGCGATGCCGTTCATGTTGGTCGACATTTGCTCCGCGGCGGCGGTGACCAGGCTGGACTGCTTGGTGGTTTCCTCGGCCACACCCGTGAGGGTCGTTGCCGTTGCGGCCAGGTGCGTCGATTCGGTCGTCAGCCCGCCGGAGTTCTCGGTCATGCTGGCAACGATGGCGCGCAAGCCGGCGATCATGTTCGCAAGCGCCCGCGCCATGCCGCCGATTTCATCTTTGCGTTCCATGAATTCTGCGGGCAGGTCCTGCTGGAGCCGCCCCTGCGCCACCGTCTCCAGGTTCACCATGCACGCGCGCACGGGGCGGATGATCGGGCGCGTGGTCCACACGGCCAGCAGTCCACCGGTGACAACGCCGGCAAACGAGAAGGCGATCATCCAGAACGCAGCCCGGTCCCTGGCAGCGACCATGGCATCCTTTTGGGCCGTCTGCAATTGTCCGGCCAGTTGTTGCAAGGTGTCGGAGGCCGCCGCCATCTTCTTTCCGGCGGCCTGCTGTTTCTCGATCAGATCGGCATAGTTCCGGAAGGCTTTGCGGTACTCGGCTACCGAGGCGATCACGCCGGCAACCTTGTCCCGATTCTCCGCCTCTTGGAAACTCGTTTTGAGGGTTTCCGCTTTGGCAAGCAGGCCCTCGATCCCGTCGCGGTGCGCGGCCTGATGTTTCGAGTCGCGGCTGAGGAAATAGGCTTTTTCCGCCACGCGCGCTTCGACCATCAGCTTTGCCAGGCGATCGGAGTCCTGCGCCTTGCCCGTGTGCTCCGCGACCAGCGCTTCCCCGAGCCTGACCGTCTTGTCGAGCTGCTCCCGCTGGTCGGCGCGGATTGTTTCGCACAGGGCGACAAAGGCATCGGCCTTGGCGGTCATGGTCTTCGAGTCGTCGCGTTGCGACTTGAAGCCGGTCACGTACTGGATCAGCGCGTCGTCGTACTTCTGCACGGCCTCCAGCACCGCGTCGATGCGTGAAAGGTTTGCTTGGTCGGCGACCCGCGTTTTCAGGTCTTTGGCGAGCGCGCCGAGTTTCTCGAATCGCTCCTGTTGGGCCATAAGATGCTTCGGTTCTGTGGTAAGCAGATACTGCATTTCGCCGACACGCGACTCGTTCATCAACATGACCAGGCGATTGGCGTCGTCCGCAACGGCCATTTGCGCAGAGAATGCCTTGACATCGAGCTTGTCGGCCCCGGCTTCGAGCAGGTCGGCCAGGTTTCGCTTCTGGTCCTGCGCTACGGCGTCGCATTCCTCGCGACCTTTCTGCGCGGCTTCGGCGATCACCCCTTGGGCATTGTCGATGTTGCCCTGGACGTGGACCCAATGGTCAAACGCCTTCTGGTAGTCTTTTCCCGACTGCAGCAGGGCCTCGACTTGTTGTCTTTTTTCCGTTTCCTGGAAACGGTCCCGGAGTTGCGAGCAGAGCTCGTAAATCTCGTTCATGGCCTGGTGGTTGCCGTCCAACGCCGCCGAGGCCTTCGTGCTCATATAATCGCGCTCGGCCACGCGCGCGGTCAGAGCGAGCTTGATCAGACGATTGGCGGCGTCGGCCTTCCAGAGCATATCGGCATTGCGCTCGGCGCCGGCCCGCTGCTCCGCGGCCAGTTCGGCGCTGAGATTGTCGCGCAGCTTGCCGCACTGCTGGTCGGCGCGCTCGGCCGCGGCCGCCATCTGCCCCTCCGCGACCGCCTTGTCTGCTTCACAGCGAGCGTAGTCCTGCAGCGTCGCCAGCCAGACATCGAACTGCTTGTCGGCGGCGTCGGCGGCCTCGCAGTCGGCCTGGTCGGCCAGTGCTCGTTGGAGAGCTGCCGCGACCTCGTGGGCTTCGGCGACCACGCGCTGGGCGTTGTCGAGATCACTCGGATTCGCTCGCAGCATGTAATCGCGTTCGACCAGTTGGCCGACGTCCGACTGGCGAATGAGCCGCCCGGCCAGTTCGGCGCCGTCGCCCCGGAGACCGATCGTGGTGAGGCAGGACCACCCCACGCAGCCCAGCACGACGGAAATCGCCACCATGGCGCCGAACGCTGCCGCCAGCTTGACGGAGAGGCTGCGATTCCCGAGGATTCGCACCGGATGGATCGTTTGGAACATGGTGTGCTACCTCTGTCGAACCGAAGGGGATTCAAGGGGCGTGCCGGGCCCGCCCCGCGAGTCCGGCGGGAATCCATGCCTACTTGCTCTTTTCATACTGCTCGTGCGCCTTGTGCGCGTTGGTCATGTGGCATTTCGCGCAGCCGTTGTCCGGCGTGATGCGCCAGATAGACTCCTTGGCGGCCTTCTGCTCTTCGGGCGATAGTGTCTTCTTCGCGGCGAATCCCTCGGCGATCTTGCAGTGCTCGCTCCCCGGGCCATGGCAGTTCTCGCATGTGTTGCCGACCAGATCGGGGGTCGACGCCTCGTCTTGGAAGCCGCCGGGCTGGCCGAAGCCGGTGGTATGGCACTGGAGGCAGGCGGCGTTGCTCTTGTAGGCGGGAGGAAGGTTCTCGAACGACAAGGCGTGCTTCGATTTCTTCCATGTCATGTACTGCTCGAAATGGCAGGAAGCGCACCGCTTCGTGCCGACGTAGCTCTGGCCCGCCGGCGGATCAGCCAGGACGGCCGCCGAAGGCCGCCAATCACCGACCATCAGGGCCGCGAACGCAGCCGCGGCGGTCCCCAAAACTACGGTAGTGGTACGTCGCCTCATCTCGCAATCTCCTGTTCTTCCAAAAGGGTGTTGATGGTGGCTATATGCTGAACTGCCCGACCAGGGCCCGGAACTGCTCGGCCATTTTCGACAGCTCCCGGCTGGAGGTTTGGGTCTGCGCGGCCCCCTCGGCCGCCTGGCGGGCCGCCTGATCCAC
>JABWBD010000562.1 GCA_013360685.1 Pirellulales bacterium | reverse complement strand
GATCCAGCGCGTCGCCGTACGGCCCCGAGCCGGACAGCAGCGCGACCGCCAGGCTGTCGCGGGCCAGGAGCGTCGCCTCGTTGATCCAGTAGGGGCCGCCCTCCCAGCCGTTGGCCGTCGGCGGGTCGCCCAGGTCCTGGCCGAGCATGGCAAGGTGGTTGCCAAGCTGCACGGTCGGCACGAGCCTTTCCAGCGGGCGGATGATCCCCAGGGCGAATTCGACGGGCGACTTGACTCGCTGACGGTATGCGGCGGGCGAAAAGAACAGGTTCGATCGGAGCACCGTCTCGACGAGTCTGGCGATGCCGTAGTCCTTGGCAAACATCTCGACCAACGGCGCGAGCAATGCGTCGCTCGGCCGGTCCGTCTCGGAGACCAGCCAGCGGTAGACCTTCCGGACCACGAGTCGCGGCGCGGCCTGCTGCTCCAGCGCGATCCGCACCACGTCGTCCCCCTTGAACGGCCCCTGCCGGCCCAGAATATTTTTTACCCCCGTGTCGTGCTCCCGCTCGAGGAAGCGGAGTTCGTTGCGGAGCACCACCCAGCCGGTAAACGCCCGCGCGACCTCGCGGATGTCCTTCTGCGACATCTGTTCTTCGCTCAGGCCGCACCATTGGAGAAACTGCCGGGCGTAGGGCTCGCTGGGCCGCGATTTGCGATTCTCGTCGGCGCCGAGCCAGAGGAGCACGGCAGGATCCCGGGAAACGCCCGCCAGCAATTCGGCGTAGTTGCCCAGCGCATGCGTCCGCAGCCTTTGCATGTGCCGGCTCATCAGTTCGGAACTCTTCACCTTGACGTTGCCGGTGGCGAAGTGCCCGTGCCAGAAGAGCGTCGTCTTCTCCAAGAGCGGATGGGGCGACTGGATCATCCGCCTGAGCCACCAGGCCTGCAGCGCGTCGGCCGTTTCCGAGCGGGCCAGCGAGGCCTCGTAGCCGTCGTGCGTGCGAGTGAATCCATCCACGTCGCCCTCGGGCCGCAGCAGGCGGTCGATCGACCGCTCGGGCCCCTCGGCGACGCACTGCTGGAGCTGTGGCCACGTGCCTCCGAAACCGGCCCGGCGAAGCAGGTGGCCGGCACGCGCGAGATCCCAGGGCCGCTGGACGTCGGGCCGGTAGGGCGACCAGGCCCAGCGCGGGTCCGATTCGCATGAGGAAGGCGTTTTCGTCGTTTGCGCGGGCATGATCGGTCTCGCTTCGGTGTGTGCGGCTGGGGCCGGGATTCTTTTTCCGTGTGGGCCAGCGAGAGTCGAGAGCCAAACCGCCTGGCTCTTGACCCTCGACTTTCCGCGATCTCTACGGCAAATTCGGTTTCAGATCGAGCGCGGCGCGCGTGAAGCCCTCCTCGATGCCGATCTTCAGCCGCGCCTGGCCGACGCGCTGGAGGATCGCAGTCAGACCATCAATCTCGGACTCCGCTTCTTCTTGCGTCTTGCCTTTCTCGACCATGTTGTTGCGGACGAGGTTATCGCGATTGGCATGGAGGATGGAGGAAATCGTGGCAGTGTCCACCTCCACGAGGCTGTTGATCCCTGCGGCCGGCTTAATGGGCCCCGACGCTTCCTGTTTCAGCACATCGATCAGGTCTTTCGTCAATATCTCGGTGGAACTGATCACAAGATAGTCGTTCACGCGTGCCAGGGCCGGGCGGAAGTTGAAACGGGTTTCCAGGCTGGTCCTGTCTTTCACGTCGGCTGCCGAGAAGCCCGCCACGCTGAACTTCACCCCCGCATGCTCCGGACGATCGATGATCATACCGGCAAGACCCTGCTGCCCGCGCGTGAAGTTGACCAGCCCCAGGGCTTTCTGCCAACCCTCCTCGGCGATGGGCATGAACTTGTCGGGATGCTCCATCCGCAAGACCAGGGCGAACGCGGGGACCTGGACCTTGGGCGTGCCGATCTGGGGATCGTAGGCTTGCGTGGCGACCACCAGCCGGACCTCCGGTTCCGTCTCGGCGAGGACCTCTTCCGTAAGATCCCGACCGCTG
>JABWBD010000271.1 GCA_013360685.1 Pirellulales bacterium | reverse complement strand
AGCGGGCGAGGGCTTTGCCTCCGCAGCCGCGTCCGGCGCATCGGGGGCAGCCGGCGCAACGGGCGGCTCGGCCGCCGGCGGCTCCTCGCTGATCGCTTCGGTCGGGATCCGCACGGCCACCGAGGAACTCTCCGGGGCCGCGGCCTCGTGCGGAACCAGGGGGCTTGTTGCCGGTTGCACTTTGCGGGTGCCGTCGTTTGGATCCTGGGGATCGACGTATTTTCCGAAGATCCAGCGGAACTCGCCCGCCGGCGGAGCGATTTTGTACCAGGTGGACGACTCGGGATCCCCTTGGATTGTTTTCGTCTCCAACACGTCGACCAGTTCGCCACGGTCCAAGCGAACCTGGACCACGTCGCGGGCGTCGCTGATACGGCTGCCGACGCGCGCGGCAACGCGGTCGCCGATCACCGTGGCAAGGCGGTCCTTCTCCAACTTGAGAAATCGACCGGAAACCCAGGCAAAACTGCCTTCCGGCGGACGGATTGCGTACCAGCCGCCCGGATCGTGGCGGTGGACTTCCACTTCGGCGCCGGTATCGAGTTTGTCGGTCGGATAGTAACTGCTTCCCGGCCCGCTGCGAATTTGGACGCCGTCGGCCGTCACGTAGGCCTTGTAGGGAAACGACGGAGGCGAAGAGGCAGCCGTCGCTGCCATAACCGGCACAACCACTGCGGCACAAAACAGGCGCATCGAAATGCCTCCTGGCCGATGGGGGATTCGGAATCGGTGGCGCATTGCGGCAACCCGGCGAACCGAAATGGTTACAGACCGCGGGCTTGTAACGAAAATGGCCGGGCAACTCAAGAGCAATTGGGTCTTGGCCGACCCCCACGGCAAGAGGTAGAATCAGCGTCTTGTCTCTGGTCCGTGGTGGAACGGAAGGAATTCCGTCTTACGACTTGCCTAGAAGCCCTAGCAGAACTCCGACTGCTCTTACCCCCTGCCCGTATGGGCGAAGCGAGAGAGGGGAGTTGGGTTAGGGCCGCTTAGAAACGGAAGTGCAATGCCTCGCTACAACCCGGCCGCCCTCGAACCGAAGTGGCAGAAATTCTGGGAAGAAAACCGCACGTTTGCCACCCCCCGGCTGCCCGAGGGGGAGAAAATGTACGTGCTGGACATGTTCCCCTACCCGAGTGGGAACGGGCTCCACGTCGGCCATCCCGAAGGCTACACGGCAACCGACATCGTCTGCCGCTACCAGCGGATGCGGGGCCGCAGCGTGATGCACCCGATGGGCTGGGACGCCTTCGGACTGCCGGCCGAGCAGCACGCGAAGAAGACGGGCACCCATCCTCGGATTACCACGGAGAAGAACATCGCCACGTTCCGCCGCCAATTGAAGATGCTTGGTTTCAGCTACGACTGGTCTCGCGAGGTTGCGACCACCGACCCGGATTATTTCCGCTGGACCCAGCACATCTTCCTGCTCTTGTTCGACACGTGGTATGACGCGGAAGTCCAGCGGGGTCGGCCGATCACGGAACTGCCGATCCCGAAGGATGTCGAAGCCCAGGGCGAGGCGGCAATCCGCCGTTACCAGGACGACCATCGCCTGGCCTACCAGCTCGAGGCGCCGGTCAATTGGTGTCCGGCGCTGGGCACGGTGCTGGCGAACGAGGAAGTGATCGGCGGCGTGAGCGAGCGGGGGGGCCACCCGGTGCTGCGGCTGCCCATGCGGCAATGGATGCTGCGGATCACCGCCTACGCCGACCGGCTGGAGAGCGACCTCGAGCGTCTCGACTGGTCGGAAAGCATCAAGAGCCTGCAGCGGAACTGGATCGGCCGCAGCACGGGGGCCGAGGTCGATTTCTTCATCGGACCCGAGCCGACGGTCAACGGCATGCCGTTGGCCGAGCAGTTCGAGGAGTGGGTGGTATCGCGGATCGAGAACGGCTATCCCCGCAAGCCGGGCGACGACGTGCTGCGGATCTACACCACGCGCCCCGACACGCTCTTCGGCGCCACCTACATGGTCATCGCCCCGGAGCACCCCTTCGTCGAACGGCTGGCCATGCCGGATCTCGCCCACGAGGTCTGCGCCTATTGCGAGAGGGCCGCGCGGAAGAGCGACCTGGACCGCACCGATCTGGCGAAAGAGAAGACGGGCGTGTTCACCGGTTCCTACGCCGTCAATCCGGTCAACGGCAGGGCGGTGCCGATCTGGGTGGCCGACTATGTGCTCATCAGCTACGGCACCGGTGCGATCATGGCCGTCCCGGCTCACGACACGCGCGATTTCGAGTTCGCCAAGAAGTTCGATCTGCCGATCGTGCCGGTGGTCGATCCGGGGCAGCGCGAAGGCGTCGACCGCGAGGCGGTGCTGCGAGGAGATTCCGCCTACACCGAAGACGGCGTTGCGATCAACTCCGGCCGCTTCAGCCGTTTGGATACCGCGGAGTTCAAAACGGCCATCGCCGACGACCTGGCCAACAAAGGCATGGGCCGCGCGGCGGTCAACTACCGGCTCCGCGACTGGCTCTTCAGCCGGCAGCACTTCTGGGGCGAGCCTTTCCCGATCCTGCACGAGTTGGACGCCCAAGGCAATCCGACGGGCATGACCCGCGCGCTTGGGCCCGAAGATCTTCCGGTCGACCTGCCCGAGATGGCCACGTTCAATGTTTCGCACGACCGCCCCGAGCCGCCCCTGGAGCAGGCCCCCGAGACGTGGCTCTACGTCACCCTGAACGGCAGCCGTTACAAGCGCGAGACGAACACGATGCCGCAGTGGGCCGGTTCCTGCTGGTACTATCTCCGCTTCCTCGATCCCAGGAACGGCCAGGCCCTGGCCGACCCGCAAACTGAGAAAGCGTGGATGCCGGTCGACCTGTACGTGGGCGGGGCGGAGCACGCCGTGCTGCACCTGCTCTACGCCCGCTTCTGGCACAAGGTGCTCTACGACCGCGGCTACGTGAGCACGCCCGAGCCGTTCATGAAGCTGGTGAACCAGGGAATGATTCTGGGCGAGATGGAATTCACCGGCTACCGGACGAAGTCGGGCGAGATGGCGTCCGCCAGCGACGTGAAGGAGTCTGCCGAAGGCGGGTTCCTGGCCAAGAGTTCCAGCCAGCCGGTCGAAGCGGTCAAGCTTTTGCCGGACCAGGTGGAGAAGCAGGGCGATGCGTTCGTGCTCAAGGAGGACCCATCGATCCGCGTCGACAGCCGGGCGTACAAGATGTCCAAGAGCCGCGGCAACGTGGTGAATCCCGACGAAGTGGTCAAGGACTACGGCGCGGACTCGCTACGGCTTTACGAGATGTTTATGGGCCCGCTGGAAGCGGTGAAGCCGTGGAGCATGGAGGGGGTCAACGGCGTCCGCGGTTTCCTGGACCGCGTCTGGCGGATGATCGTCGACGAGCGTGCCGAGGAGGTCCGGCTCAACCCGGCCGTCACGGATGTCGAGCCGAGCGAGGAGCAGAACCGCGTGCTCCACCGGACCATCAAGGCGGTGACCGACGATCTCAACCAAATGGCCTTCAACACGGCCATCGCGCGGATGATGGAGTTCACCAACTACTTCCTCAAAGAGGCCCCGCGGCCGAAGGGTGCGATGGAGAAACTCGTTCTCCTGCTCTCGCCCTACGCTCCACACCTCTGCGAAGAGCTGTGGCGGGTGCTGGGCCACTCGGATACGCTGGCCTACGAGCCGTGGCCGGCTTACGACGAGGCGGCGATCCGCGAGTCGACCGTCGAGATCCCGGTGCAAGTCAACGGCAAGCTGCGCGCGAAGATCCAGGTTCCCGCGGATGCGGACCAGGCCGCGCTGGAGTCGACGGCCCGCGGCAACGAGCGGGTCGCCGAGTTGCTTGAAGGCAAGAAGGTGCTCAAGACGATCGTCGTGCCGGGACGGATGGTAAACTTCGTGGTGAAATGAGGCATGCAAGCACCACGCGGTTGAAACCTCCGGTGTTTCGCTTACATGGAAGCATGCCATCCCCTGTTGATCCTGGACCTCTCGCATGCGGCTGGTGATGATGGGCACCGGGCCTTTCGCGGTGCCGACGTTTCGCGGACTGTTTGAGACCCACCACGTGATCGTGGCGCTGGTTACCGGTCCGATCAAGCGGCGCGGGGAAAAGATCATTGCCGTGAGCCCGATGCGCGACGTCGCCCACGAGCACGGCGTGCCGATCTTCGACCCGGACGACATCAACACGGACGCGTCGCAGGAAGTCCTGGCCGGCTACGAAGCGGACCTGCTGGTCGTGTGCGACTACGGGCAGATCCTGTCGGCTACGACGCTGGCCACCGCCCGGCTCGGCGGCATCAACCTTCATGCCTCGCTGTTGCCCAGATACCGCGGCGCGGCCCCGATCAACTGGGCCATTTATCACGGGGAGGCGGAGACGGGCGTGAGCGTGATCCACATGACGCCGCGCGTCGATGCAGGGCCCGTCATCGCGCAGGGTACGACTCCCATCGGTCCGGAGGAAACCTCTGCCGAGCTGGAGCAACGCCTGGCCGAGATCGGGGCCTGGTTTGTCCGCCGGGCGATCGACTCGCTGGAGTCGGGCATGCTGGAGGCGTTTCCGCAGGATCCGGCCCGGGCGTCGAAGGCACCGCGGCTCAAGAAGACCGACGGCGCCATCGATTGGAGCCGGTCGGCGGCGGCGATCAAGAACCAGGTGCGGGCCCTGGAGCCGTGGCCGAAGACCTACACGTTCTGGCATCGGCCCGACGGCGCGCCGCTACGGCTGATCCTGGGGCCGGTCTCGGTGACAGAGCCACCCGCCAGCGCCCCGCCCGGCACGGTGTTGCAGGCGGAAAACGATCGGCTCCTCGTCGCGGCCGGCGAAGGGGCGGTTGCCCTCTCGGGCGTGCAGCCGGCGGGCAAGCGGTACTTTCCGGTTGCCGAGTTTCTCCGCGGCTACCGCATACGCCAGGGCGACCGCTTCGGACCGGAGAACCTCGATTCTTGATTGGTCGCAGAGCCGGTCCCTTCTCTCAGCAGATTTGATCGCTACGCCGGCGATGCGCCGCCCGATGCCGGCGATTGCCGGACGCAACCGCATCACGCGGAGGCAGCACCGAGCAAGGACGCGCGCGGATCGCCTTCGGCGGCAGCGTAGAGCGGATGCTCGGGTTGCCTCTCCCACTCCAACACTGCGCGGACCGCTTCCATCAACTGCGCCGACTCACCGGTATTGCGGACGAATGCGTCGGCGCCGGCCTCGCGGCAGCGATGCGCGGCGACCTGCTCGTCGGCCTCGCCGCGAATGGCGAGGACGAGAACGCGCGCTGCGGGAGCGATCCTCTTGATCTGCCGAATGAGCCACAACTCGCCTGCATATCGGAACGACAAGAAGAGAACGACCAGATCCGGCCTCCGGTTCCGGAAGAGGCAGAGCCCTTCGCCGCAATAAGCCGCCTCGCCGCAGACGCGCATCTCGGGCGTCAACTCAAGAACTGCCCGGCAGGCACTCCGCAACCCCGCGTGTTTGGCGACAATCAGGACATCGAAGATTCGCTGCTTCGCCATGGACGACCCCTTTCTTCGGTCTGCGGCTGGTCGCGAGAAGCTGCCCGCTCGCCACTGGCCGCCCGGAAGACGACGGTCCCGGATGACTCAAATCCTTGACCCTGGCCACGCCCTCAATAGGTTACTTGGCCAACTCTGCGCCAGCCTAAATCGCCAAGCTTCGCGAATCTATCAGCACTCCCCTGAATTGTCTATAGGATATTCCCTTATGGAAGGGCTGGCGTCTGCCGTGCTACGGGATCCGGTAGACGCTGAAGTTGGTCACCGTAGGCGGGATCCCCACGACCGGCACTTGGCGGCCCTCAGTAATCTGTCGGACGCGCTTGTCCAGGTTGTGCGCCAGGTCGGTAAGCGAGAGCAGCCCGTCGGGCGGATTGTCGATGTCGCTTTCGCGGCTGCCGAGCGTGTCCAAGAGGGCTTTGGTGAACGCTCCGTGCTGCCAGGCCGGGTCCTCCAGACTCTTCGCCTGCGGCGCACAGGAGGCGAAGAGGACGGCCCCCACGTCCTGCTTCGACAGGTCGCGCATCCGGTCCATCACGACCGGCGAAGTCCCGGCCACTCCTCCCCCGTGACACGTGTCGACAAACATCAGCAGCCTCCGGCACCGCAGGTCAAGGATCATCCCCTGGACGTCGCGCCAGCTCAGCGCCGTGGAGCGGATCCGCTCGGTGTCGATGCCATGCGTCGCCAGGTAGTAGTTCTGATTGGCGTCGCAGACGCCGTGGGAAGAGAAGAACACCAAGGCGACGTCGTTCTCCTCGGCGCTGTCGACAAGCCACTGCATGGCGTCGAGCACGGCCGGCTCGATCGCCTGGTCGTTGAGCAGGACGCGGCTTTGGACGTCGCGATACAGCCCGCCTTTCTGGCTCTGCCAGGCCTCGGCGAATTCCCGGGCATCGCGGTCGGCGAACTGGAGGTTGAACCGTTCGTCCCGGTACTTGGAAATCCCCACGGCCAGCAGGAAAAGCCGCGGGGCGTCGTCGGGCGCGACGCTCTCGCGGTAGGTCACTCGGACCGAGACCGGTTCGCTCGCGGCCTTCTCCGTGGAGGCCAGGACGCCGATCTCGTTGTCGCCCGGCGCCAGCCGCACGTTCCGCGAAAGCACCCAGTGGCGCTCGCTCAGCCGCTGGACGCCGTCGGCACCTTGCTCTTCACGAGCGATGTTCTTGGCCGTGTAGGCCTTTCCGTTGACGAGCACCCGCACGTCGCTCAGCGGCTGCTCGGTTTCGGACAGGACTTCCGCCTTGACGCGAATCTCGGGCTGGCCCGTCCGCATGGCGTAGGCCGGCTCCACGATGCGGACCTTCGGCGGCAACAGCGCGCCGAGGTTCTGCCGCAGATCGCCGGGCTCTTGCGGCCGCGAGCGCTGCGCGTTGGCCAGCGCGAGGGCCTCGCCGGCGTCGGCCGTCTGGAGCACCTTCGCAATAACGTCCGGCCGGTAGAACTGCTCGCGGAACTGCTCGGCGCGGTACAGGCGGGCCGCGCGGGCCGGTCCCCTATTGACGTGCCAGCCGATGATGCGGTCGCCGGCGGGCGAGGCGTCGTAGTAGCCCTGCGGCGTCCAGGCGACCCAATCGCGGCCGTCCGGAGTGACGAAGAGACTCAAGAGCGGCTCGGCGATGTCGCCCATCGGCGAGAGCGCCACGCGCACCGGTTCGCGGAAATCGTTCTCGCCTTTTGTCTCGAGTTCCACCGCGACTTCCTCGCCGGCGGCAAATGGCCACTTGCCCGACTTGGCGAGTTCCTCGGCCAGGTCGCCCAGGCTCTGTGAGCCCAATCTCATCACCACGTCGCCTTCCCGGATGCCTGCGGCCGCGGTGGGCGTGCCCGGGACCACGTGATAGATGCGGCCGTTCTCGTCGGCATAGGCGGCGAGGTTGCCCCAGGGCCGAGGCTCCTCCAACTTCCAGATCCGCACCGAGCCGTCGCCGGACCCGCTGGCCAGCAGCCGGCCGTCCGGCGACTGCGCCAGACACCAGACGCGGTCGGAATGGCCGATGAAGCTCCGCCGCGAGAGAAACTGCCTCGGCTCAAAGCACACCAGGCTACCGTCCTCGCCGCCGACGGCGATGGCGTTTTCAAAACCGATCGCCTGCCCTCGCAGAAAGGCAAAGCAGAGCGGAAGATGCTTTGCCGAGCCAGCCAGGGGAAGCCAACTCTCGGTCAGGCCGGGGCGCGAGACGATCAGTGTGGGAACGTTGCGGGTCGTGGCGAGACTCAACTGGCGGTCTTCGCGCCGCAGCAACGCCTCCGGCGGCTCCTGCGGGTCGATGCTGCGGAAGCACCGATCGAGGATGTCGAACTCACCGGTCAAGAGGCCGTAGTGGTTGTACTTCCAGCCGCTCCCCGGCCGCAACGGAGTCCGTCCCATCTTCAGTCGAGTCCCCGCCGGATCGAAGTCCACCGCGTAGACGGCGGCGCCGGCAGTTCCGAGGCGCCGGCGGACCTCGCCGGTTTTCGCGTTCCAGACGTCGATTCCGCCTATGGCGTCCGCGCTGGCCACCCACTCGGCATCCCGGCTGAACGCGCAAGCGGTAACGTAGAACTTGTGCTTGTGGACCTGGTCGGGCTGGGCGCGGCCGCCCGACCACAGGCCGCACCAGTAGGTCGACTGCCCGGGCGCGGAATGGCTGATGCCGCCGGCCACCAGTCGCTTCTGGGCCAGGTCGACCGCCAAGGCAAAGGGATGCGGCCGGCCGCCTTCGGGCCACGCCGCAGTGCCGCCCACCCACTGCTGAAATTGCTGGGCGCCTTGGTTCGCCGAGATACCTCCAGGTTTCGGCGCCGGGCTGGGCTGACTCGGCGCCAAGTCGATGCAAGTGAACTTTCCCGCGACATCCACTGCCAGCAGCCACGATTCGGCCGTCGGGAAGCTCAGATGGTCGATCAGATGGGAAAGGCTGTAGCGGCGCACGACCTGGTCTTTCGACAAGTCGCAGATGTTCAGCCGATTGTCGACGCCGGCGGTTGCCAGCCATCGGCCGTCCGCCGAAACGGCCAGGCGATCGACGTGGCCTTCGTGTCCGGCCAGCACTTTGCGGATCTCCGACGGATCGGCCATGTCGTAAATCCGCACGCTGGTCTCGGAGCCGGCCGCCGCGACGAACAGGCGGCGGCCGTCCGGCGAAAAGCAGAGATCGGTGCAACTGCCCACCCCACTGAGATTGCGTTGGCCCCGGAGCGTGTGGAGCAGTTTTCCGCTGCCGAGCTCCCAGATGCGGACCGCATCGCCCGCCGCCGCCAGCAGCCTCCCGTCCGGGCTGAAGGCCACGGCCGTCACGTTTCCGCCGGCGAAGCCGCCCGTGTCGACCACCAGTTGAGGAGACTCGGCCTCTGCCGGCTCCCCAGCGAAGGCATCCGCGGGAAAGGGGGACATGAAAAAGCGGTCGGCGGGAAAGCGGGTCCACTGGAGCGAGGAGAGCGTCCGCTGGGCGGAGCCTTTGGAGGCAGTCGCGCGCAAGTAGATCATCGGCGCGGCCGCGGCAACCGGCTGGTTCATGTCCCACTCGAGCGCCCATGCCTCTGGATAGAGCTCAAAGATCAGCGAGCGTGCGTCGGCTTCCGAGAGGAGCGGGAGATCGCCGTCGCCGGCCGGAACGTCGGCCAAAGCCCTCAGGATGCCCGCTCTCATCGCCGGAGCGTGCTGGACCAGCGTTCGCTCGAACGCCTGCTTCGTCTGTCTCAGCCATTCGATCTCACGCGCGCCGCGGTTGGATCCCGCATCTTGCAGCCGCTTCTGGATGGCTTCCGCTCGAGCCAGGACTGCCCGGTCGGGCTCGACGGACCAGACGATTCTGTCGCCGGAAACCATGAGTTTCTCCGGATCCATCGCGATCTCTGTCATCGCCTCGTCGAGCGGCGGGTCGAGAGCGGCGTCGTTTCGCACCCGGCCCACGTAGCTGAGGACGGCGGCCTTGATTTCTTCACTGGTCACTTCGGACCGGGGGCGCTGCCGCAGAAACCCCAACGAGCCCCGGTCGACCGTCCGGCGGGCCTGATCCGGGTTGAGCGGGGGCTGCCCGGTGCTCTTCAGCGGTTCGGCCGATAGGCATAACACGAGGATCTGCTCCAGGCCGTCCCAGACACGCTGCTGTTCCTCCGGCAGGAGATTCCGTTTGCCGAGGCACTGCCAAAGCGGCGCATCGCCGGGCCACTGGATCTGTTGAGGGCTGAGCCTCACCAGCGGATCGAGCTCGCCGAGCCGGCGGCCGATCTCTCCGCTGGGTTGCTCCAACTGGCGCTGGAGAACCTGCCGGCAGTGTTGAAGCAGGTCCGCGGCCGATGGGTCGGCCGCGCGCGTGGATCCGGCGGCCGACAGGACGAACGGAATCGTCAACAAGAGCTTGCGCAACGTGCATGCGATCATTCTGGACCTCCTTTTCTATGGAACGTCACTTTCCTCGTCGCGTTGGCGGCCGAGCGGAATCCGGCAACGCACAACGGCGACTTCCAATGATTTTCGCCGATTGGCGTTGGCATTGAAACTGGGCCTCGAGCTTGGTTGAAGACCTTCTCAGGCTGTGCCTGGGTGGTATTCATCGAGCCGCCGCCCACGGAGAACGCAGACCCCGAGCGTGTGCTGAAGTGCTTGGCGCGGTATCTCACCGGTGGCCCCATCTCCGACCGTCTCCTGATGGATCACCGAGACGGCAACGTGACCTGCTGGGCGCGGGGCTACAACAAGCACAAAGGGAACCTTATTCGTGCCTCGGACGTACTCCATCACCAGGAAATCGTCGCCGAGCGCCTCGCCCGCATCGAAGGCGGTGACGATGTTGGGGTGGATCAGCCGAGCGGCTGCCTCCACTTCGCGTTGGAACCGCATTCGAGTTGGGAAAAAGACCGGCTTCGCGTGTCTTCTCCGTTTTCTCCGTTTTCTCCTGTTTGAATTTCTTGGGAATGCTCCTAAGCATTGTTTTGGGGAGGCGAATCTGGTAAACTGGATTCACCAGAAGAGGGGAGATCATCGTGAAACGGACCTATAGCTCGGCAGTCTTGGTGGTGTTTATTCTAGCAGCCGCCGAGGAGAATCGTGCCGCCGCCCAGATGTTTGGCCAGCGGTCGATCGGGACGAGTCGCGCGTCCTCGCGTACGGCTACCGACATGAGCAAGGTCGGCACCGTGCAAGGCAACGAGCGATTCATTCGCGGCAACCGGCAGAAGACCGATTTTGTCGGCAGCAGCGCGCGGGACAGTTTCGTCGGCGCCGAGCAAGGGACCGGCGACGGCCGGGTGCGGTCGGCCGTGTCCAATTTGCGGATCGAGCGGGCCCCCAATGCCAACCAGACCGTTCCTTTAGCCGGCCGCCACGGGGAGATGTATGAGCCGCGCCTTGCCGTGGGCTTTCGATTCGCGCCGACTTCGCCCGAGAGGATCAACTCGGCGCTAGAGCATCGGCTGACCACGTCGGAGTCGATTCGCTGGACGGGTCCTGTCGAGGTGTCCGTGGAAGGGCCGACGGCCACGTTGCGGGGTGAGGTTGTGTCCGAACACGACCGTAGGCTGGCCGAACTGCTCGTTCTCTTCGAGCCGGGAATCTCGCAGGTACGGAATGAGCTGCGGGTGAAGCCGTCGTCGCCTGCCCCGCAGACGGCTCGGGCGCCGTTGCAGGCTGCGACGAATCCGTAGCCTTACTCGCCTCGCCGGGTTTCTCGCTTCCGCCGGCATCCTTGGCGTTGGCATCCTTGCGATCGTCTTCCGCCGTAGCCTCGGGAGACTTTTCGGGCTTCGCGCCGAGCCGGCGTGCAAAACTGGGCGGCACGTCGATCGTGGTCGTCGCCATGCCCGGCTTGGACTCGCCAGCCGCCGCCGAGGGCGCGTCGGTCGGCGGTTGTTCGTAGCCCGCGTGCCGGACGCCCGCGTCGGC
>JABWBD010000270.1 GCA_013360685.1 Pirellulales bacterium | reverse complement strand
GCGACCGCGTCGTAGGCCCAGATGCCGGCAAGCATGGTTCCGTCGGGAGCAACGCTGTGCCGCTGATCCCAGTAGCGAATCCGATACGTCGGATCGTGGGCCACCGTCATCACTCGGCCCCAGGTTTTTCCTTCATCGGGCGATGATTTCAGGCAGGCAAACTGCTTCCAGGAGCCGGGATCCTCGTAGGCCTTGAAGTTGCGTCAGTTGTGGACTCTCGCCGCAAGTCGTTGGTACGTCGCATGATCGATCCCAATTGTCTTGTCGGCGCCGACGGCCTTCTGCACGACATCTGTGATCCAGAGCAGCATCTCCCCGAAGCGTAGCAGTTCGAGAAATTCCTGGTAGCCCGCAGGCCTCGGATGGGCATGGCGTCGCGTCTCACCTCTTCTGCGGGAACCAGCCGCGGAGGAACTCCGCCTGTGTGCCATCGTAGGCCGCTTCGGCGAGGTGCTCGATTCCTTGCTGGTTGCCCCACGAGTAATAGAGGACCAGGCGGCCCTGATACTCGCAGAAGTCGAGGTCGGAGTTGTTGCAGTTGACGGCCGTGGCAATCCGTTCTCGCTCGGCCTTGGTGAAGTTGGGATTGTGCAGCTTCCGGTCCTCGAGCGATTCCCGCAGGACCGGGTTGAGCGGGCTGGATTCGCAGGCAGTGGGGCGCAGAATACCGATCCTTGGTGTAGACGCACTCCGGCGGGGTAACGGTCCAGTGCTTCAGATCGGTCGACATGGCAAAGCGGGCGGTGAAGGGCGCCCCCGCCTCCTCCTTCGGCTTGCCGATCTCGAACATCATCACGTACTTGTCTTCCGCTTTGCAGATTGAGGTGTTGTAGATCGTGAACCCCGGCAGATCCAGCGAGATGCGCTCCTGCCAATGCTCCAGGTCATTCGAGGTAAACATGTGGATCTTCTCCTTGGCATGGGCCACGGTCACGTAGACGGTGTCGGCCTCGACAAAGGCGTTGCCGAAGTATCCGCTGGCGAACGTGGACGTCGCACGTCCCGTGTCGTGCTCGACGAAATGGAAATTGCCCCGCCCGACGAATAGGTAGAGTCTCTCTCGGAACACCACGGGCGAGTTTTCCACCTGGTCCAGCGCCACGGTGCCGAGCTTCTTCACCAGCGGGCGGCCCTCCTTGTCCACGGGGCCCGCCGCGGCGAAGACCGGCACAAGAGCCGTCAAGAGCAGAGTCGTTTGGATTCGGTGCATGGTATTTCCTGCGACGACAACGTTTCCCGACGCTTTCCCTTTGCAGTGAGCCCGGAACCGATCCAGCCTCGCTTACTCACCATCGTATACTGTAGCGTCCCCTGTCCAGTGCGGCCACGACGACATGCCCGTGCCCGGCCCGGCCGGCACGAGCACGACCCGCGCGGCCCCAAACTGTCCGCTCACCGGGTGCGGGATGGTCTGACGCGCTCCCCACGGTGCCCGAGCAGCCGGGCTTCTGGACCGAGGAGTTCGACGTCGCGGAACTGCCGGGTGGCGGCCTGCTGGCCGTCTACCGGACGAATGACGTGCAGAACCACCCGCGTCAGCAGAACGTGATCGCGAAGAAGGGCGATACATGGGAGCCCGGTCCGGTCACGGACGCCCCCTTCCCCTATAGCGGCCACCCGGAGGTGCTCGCGACGAAGGAAGGCCTAGTGATGCACATCGCCACGAGCGGCACCTCCTGGACCGCCGACACGGGCAAGACGTGGGCCACGCTCGAAGGGGTGCCCGGCAGCGCGTACTACCCGCGGTCGGTGCAGCTCGATGACGGCACGATCATGGTCGTCGGCCACGTCGGTGGCGACGACCCGTACGGCGTGCCGGACCAGTCCATCGTGATGGACACGTACACAATTACTGTAACGAAGAACGGAGACCAACGATGATCCTCACCTGCGGAGTCACTGTAGTCATGCTCAGCGCGGGCCTTCTGGGCCAGATCGTTTTCCCCGCGACCGGCATCACGACGAAAGGGCAAGCGATGCTCCTCGCGATTGACGACGCGTCGCTGCCCCTCAAGCGCAACCTGTGCTACTACCTCACCAAGCCGACGGTTCACCCGGAGCCGGTCCTCCTGCCGAGCCGCGACAATCCGCATGCCGTGGACTACCTCGGCTGCCACTTCTACGGTGGCGTCGTGCACGAGGGCGGGAAGTACCGGATGTGGTACTACCCCGTGAGCCTAGGCCGGAACCCCGACATCTCGCCCGAGCAGAAGAAGGCGAGCGACTTCTGGACGGCCCAGTTGTGGCTGGGCACGGTGTGCTATGCCGAAAGCCAGGACGGCATCCACTGGACCAAGCCCAACCTCGGCCAGCTCCTCTTCAAGGGTAACCGCGACAACAACGCCCTCGACATGCCCGACGCGCTGATCGAGGGCGTGCACGTCATCCGCGACGTCGAGGAGCCCGACACGAACCGGCGCTACAAGATGGTGATGAACGTCTTCCTGCCGGGCGGCATGCCGACGATTCGCACGGCGACCAGCGCGGACGGCATCCACTGGAACGCGGCGAAGCAGACCGCGCTCGGCGGGGACTTCATCGAGGAATCGTCGATTTACAGGTTCAACGACTTGTACTTCGTGAACGGTCAGACCTTCGCTGTCGGCAACAACGGACGCCGCCTCGGTCGATCGTGCTATGTCCGGGTCTCCACCGACTTCGACCACTGGCTGCCGGAGCCGGCCGAGTCGTTCGTTTTGCCCGATCCGGCCGACGCAGGGAAGACGGTCGAGCACGGCCGGCGCGACGAGACCCATATCGGCGTTGGCGCCGCCCCCTTCGGGAACGTGCTGGTGGGCATCTACTGCATCTGGCACAATGACGACGACTTCGGGAAGATCTCGGGCGATTTCGGTCTGGTCGTTAGCAACGACGGCGTCCGCTTCCGCGAGCCGGTAAAGGGGTACCGGTGGCTGACGGCGCAGGACTCGGCGGTCACACCCGTCCCGGGCCAGGATTACCCGACCATCCTCTGCCAGGGTAACGGCATCCTCAACGTCGGCAACGAGACGCGCATCTACCACGGCCGCTGGCGGAACGTCAACTATAGCCGCCGCGACGCCAAGCCGGAGGACTACTACGCGGAGGTCGCGCTCGCGACGATTCCGCGCGACCGGTGGGGCGCCCTGGGCCTGTTCCCGGGGCAGGCAGAGGGTTCGATGTGGTCCTGCCCGATGACGCTTCCCGAGGGCGGGTGCGACATTGTGCTGAACGCCGATGGTGCGAATGGGATGCGCGTCGAGGTCGCCGATGAGCGTTTCATTCCGATCGCCGACTTCTCCGGCGATGCCTCCGGCGCCGCTGCTGCGGCGGACGGTCTTGACGTTGCCGTCAGATGGCCCAAGGGTGACCTCAAGATGCTTGGCGGCAAGACCGTGCGGCTCCGCGTGCACGTCCGCAAGACGGGCGCCGTCGAGCCCAGGCTCTACGCCATCTATCTGAGCTCACGAGGACGATGAGCGGGGACGTTCTCGAGCCAAGGCCGCTTTGACTGCGGGTTACCGATCACGGTGCCGGTCGCGGCGTTTGACCGGCACCAACGGGTCGTCGACGACCGCGACGTTGGTTCCCTCGTCGCTGCTTCCCTGTCCGCGTGGTGGGCCTGCGACCCATCTGCTCAAATTTCTTTTCTGGGCTTGCCTGCTTCCCGTGGCTTGGCTTGCGGACCTTTGCCCCCGACCGCCGGCGAGCCCGGCGCGGGAAGCAATTCGATGCCGCTACAGCCTTTCTTCACGCGAAACCTCAAGCCAAATATGGATTCTGCCCGGGCGTCCTCGGTCGTGTGCCCGCCGGTATGCAAATAGGTGATGAAGACGGAACCGTCGGGCAGTTGAATCCCGCGTGAGTAGCCGTACACCGATGGGTCAACGGAGAAGCCGTAATCGGGACCGGCGGCCATCCACGTCTTGCCGCCATCGGGGCTGAGGATGGCGCGCAAACCGTGCTTCTTTTCGTGATAGGAGCCGTGCACGCAAATCAGGGTGTCGTCCTTTAGGGTCAGCAGCCAGGGATCGTACATCTTGAAGGGCAAGACTACGGGCGCAGTCCAGGTGCGGCCATTATCGGTTGACCACGACAGGCCTCCTTCCTTCCGGCTTATCACGACCAAATTGCCGTCACGAAGACGGGTGATGCTCGGCTCATCTTGGTGGAACGGAGCCGGGATGGTGGCGACGTGACTCCAATTCGCTCCCCGATCCGGGGAACGAAAGATGGCCAATGGCCGTGGTTCCGCTTCAGTTTTTGTGCCCACGGAAGCCACGATCAGGACTGACTTGTCCGGCATTTCCAACGGAGGCCCGTCGGTGTAGGTCTTCTCGAAAGGTTCGGCGACGTAACGCGGTGTCTGCTCCCAGGTCTTGCCATCGTCGAAGGAGCGTATCGTGCCTATCTTCCACCCTCGGTCCGCCAGGTATTGGACGTAAAAGCTGGCCAGGAGCGTTCCGTCCGCCAGGAGAGTGGCCGCTGGGCAAACCTCGTCTTTCACCGTGTCAATCATTAACTGCGGCCTTGACCACGTCAGCCCGCTGTCTTCCGAACGCACCATGAGCGCCCGTCCTCCGGTCGGTGCATTGATCTCGGGCATCCCGATCTTCCGCCATGTCTGAATATCGCTCAGGGGGACTTCCGTGGTCGGAGTTGGCAGAGAGGCGTGCCAATAGCCGGCGCTGAACGTAACGATCAAGGCTCCGGTTCGCGTGCGCACAGGAGCGCACCATCCCACAAAGCCGCCGTAACCCGGAAAAGGATCAGGCTGGTTAATCCCGGGCCCGACCAACGTGCGACGATAGTCGAGGTGCCGAGTCTGTTCCTCAGCAAGGATTACCTTTACCACTGGCGTGCCCGCACGATCAAGCTGCGGCACCGCAACCATCGACGACGGGTTCAGGATGCAGGTGATGGTAGCAACGAGGAATAGGGCGACCAGCCAACGTGCTTTCAAGGTGTACCTCTAGGGAACTCCGTCCCTTTTACACTGATAGAAGTTGTATTTTCCGCCGACAGGACTGAGTCTAATCCGGGGGGACTGATGAATCAAGGTAGGCAGGAGGGGGATGGCGACCATCGGCGCTGTCAGATAATGCCTGCTATATCCGGGCATCGTCAGATCTTCGGTCAAGAGGTGCGAGCAGTTCCGCTCGATGCCAATCCAGAGGTGCCCACCGGCTGTGCTTGATCGCAGAACTCAGCATATACCAAGCTAAAAACCCGCGATCGCATGGCTCTCGCCTGTGATGGGATTCCGTGCGATACTTTCCGTGGTGCGGCATCTTGGAAGCCTCAATCACTTGTTTTCTTACGGCCGCCCAGGAAGTCGTCTTCAAACGAGCGGCTGTCGACGTGGAAAGGAAAAGCCGTGCCGGTGTCTTCGTTCTGGACCCAAAGGTGCCGCCGGGTCACGGCTACGTCCAGCCTCCCGTTGGATCGTTGTCCGTAAGGGTCGGGCCGCCCAGCTCAAACTCGACGGGGCTCACCGTGCCGGCGGTCTCGTCGATGTTAGCAGTGTACGTGTTCAGCACCGGCGGGAGGTCGTCGCCGACAATGAACCGGAAACCATCGAGTGGCGAGCCAACCCCAGAATGTCGATGCTCAGTAACCGGCGGTATTGTCCCCAGCCCCACGACCAAACCGTCCCACGAGGTCACCATGAGCAACCCCGCGAAATTCTTGAGGCCTTACTTGACTGTTCATAGTAGGTCTTTGAAGCGGCATCGCCGCTGCCAACGAGGAGGCCATTACTCTACCCGATTATCGCTTTTCCGCGGCAAGGATTTCCGCAAGCGCGACAAGACCCTCCTGGCTTCGTCCCTGACTATCGCAAAAGCGCATTCCTCACACTCCACACTCGCTTCAATCTCTTTGAATTCCCTTTCGGATACTGGCCCAAGCTTCCCGATAGCATTCAAGGCAACGATTCCCACAACCGAGTGGAAATCCGAATTCACCGTGTCGGTGCTGGCAACTCCCTTCACTACCGCGATTATGTCTCGTAGTGCGGGCTTGCCGGAGTCGCCGAGGTCTAGGATCGCTTGGATTGCATACGCCCGATGAGAATCGCCCGGGCGGCTTGGGTACTCAAAGGCGGTGGCAAGACTCGCGTCCCGTTCGGTGAGTGAGGCGACGAGAACCGGAAACGTCACCGCCGGATCATTCGTACTCCGCCACAATGCGAACGCGGACGTCACACGTACGCGAACGTCGCCATCCTTGAGTAACTCTCTGAGCCGTTGTGACCATCGCTCGTCCGAGGCTCCGGTGCGAGCGATGGCATCGGCTGCTCGCCATCGATCTTCGGGGCGATCGCTTGAGAGATAGCTCAAGAGCACACCACGGGGATAGCGTCGCGTCGGCGCAATTCGAACCAATGCGGAAGCCGCGTGAATCGCCACAACTGCATTGGGGTCATTACACTTGGACCGGACTATCTCCTCCAGTGGATTCGCTCGCGGACCGATCGAGCGAATGGCGCACAAGAGTTCAACGGCGTCTCGGGGTTCTGCTCCGGGCAGGGACGCGGCAACGTAGGGCACCAATGGTGCTGCGCCTTCACCGTTTCGACGTGCGAAAACCCCCACCGCCCAGGGAGGAATCTGCACTCTTGGCTCGCGCAGAATCATTGAGAGCGTCGCACGAACTGTCGGCATCAGATCGTCGGGCCAGTCCGCGGTTAGCAGTGTTATGGGAATCTTTTCATCAATGCACCCGCAGGTACTCTCGACTGTCTCTCGCAGGTCGGTGAGCTTGCGCATGGCCACATCGTCTGGTAATGGCTCAGCGCCCTCAACGCTGAGGTTGAAGATTGCCAGAAACACCGCCAGCGTCCGAAGAAGCCTCCTGCAATCGACCATCGTTCTTCTCCTTACGAAAACGCGACACTGCAATTGTAACGAAATGGATGAGCGGCCGAACTCTACCAAGGAAGGTTCGCTCTTGTGCATGCCTTCGGTTCGCCGACCAGACCCGGCGTCAACACCGGCGGATGCGGGTCAAAAACACTGTTCTCCGGGAAGAGAATGTCGAGTTTCTTGACCTCGACATGGAGACTGAAGAACGAGGTTGCCTCCTTCTTGCCCTCGCACTCGCAGTTAGTCCCGGCTGTCACACGAACTGCGAACTTGATGTCGGCTCTATCTCCCTTTGCCTGAAATACCGTCGGCGCGTCCTCCCAGAACCGTGCAAAATTGTCCGAGCAATTCGAGGGTCGTGGGTCGTTCCAGTCACTTTTGACGGGAGCCGGCGGGTCATCGGAGGGCGACGGAGCGCGGAACCACTTGCCCGGCTCCTGACCGAGACTTCCTCTTCTAGTCGAGCACTCATACCATTCGATTTTGCACATGCCACCGGGTTCCATCCTTTCTTCAGTCATTTTCATCTTCGCCACCACGCGAAAGACAAACTCAAACCGAGCCGGCTCGTCGGGCACGAGCAGTTGCGCAAACGTGATTCCTCCGGGGCTCACACTCTCGGGGCAACAACAGCAGTCACACCTGCCCAGGGGATCGAGACGATTTGGGCCAAAGTAGGCCCGATACAGACTCAAGCCGTCTACGTATCCGATCGGATCTCTGGATACAAATACACCGAGATCCGAGTCGTAGTACCGATTGCGGTAGTAGTAGAGACCCGTTTCGGCGTCGTACTCCCGGCCTGTGTACAGAGCATTGTTGACGAAGCTAGTCGAAGCCTGGCTGTTAGCCCATGTCCCATCGTAGATGGTTACTTTGCCGTACGCAGCGTACAGATAGCGCTCGATGCCATCGGCGTTCACATCGACGAGGGTGGTGACGTTGAAGTTGGCGTCGTTGAGGTAGTAGAGACGCCCATCGTCACAGAAGTTGTTCTGGTCAGAATTCTCGTCACGGAGCACCGCCGCATCCATGTAGCGAACCGACCAGACGTACTGATGTTTCGGCTGGAGGTTCTCGGCCTGGGGTGCGCCGCTATTCGACTGGCGGGTTTCCAGGATCTGCCAGTTTGCGTTGTAGAAATAGTGCACGTAGGTGTCCACGCCCGCCGGGTTGGCCGGGGCGGCCGAGTCGAAGTCGCGGCGGATTCGTCGGTTCAACCCGTCGTAGTGGTACTGGCCTACGACCGTCTGACCGTCCTTCATTTCCACGAGCCGATTCCAGGCGTCGTAGACGGCGGTCAGGCCGCTGGCCAGGCTGGACGGCTTGGGGATCGTCGTCATGTTCCCGGCGCGGTCGTAGACAGGATCCGCCCAGTCGGTGCCCGTCGTGGCCGTAATGGCCGTCACTTCGTTGACGTTGCTGTGCGTGCGGCCCTGGTCGAGGTCCGTCGTCCCCGACGTCTTCTGGACGTACCCCGGCCAGTTGCCGAGCAAATCGAGCGTCCAATCCTCCTCCCGGACGGGCGTACCGGAGATGGCCGTCTTTTCGGCGTTCAAGTCGCCCCGATCGAAACTGGCCAAACGATGAATGCCGTCATAGCCGTAGAATTCGTCCTTGGCGCTGGCCGTGGTATTCTCGCGGTAAAGTCGATTCGACGCGCGGTCGTAGCCGTAGGTGTAGCGATCCCGATCGGCGCCGGCGCCGTAATCTCGCCACAAATGGTCCACCACGCGGCCGAACCGGTCGAAGCCTGCGTACTCGCCCGCCGTGCCGGAGTCGTAGTTGAGCTTCACGTCGGGCTCGGGGTAATCCTCGACGATAATCGTCCCTAACCCCAAGTACGTGTACTCGGCGACGCTGCTCCCCGGGCTACCGGAGTTGTCGTCGTTGGTCGCCGCCAGGCGGTTGAGTGCGTCGTTCATCTCGTCGGAACTGCCGTAGGTGAAATGCACCAGCCTGCCGTTGGGATAGCGAACCGACGTGGGCCGCAGGCCCTTCATGAAGGCGCCCGAGGAGGCCGTAGTGTCGTAGTTGTAGCCGACGTATAGAGTATTCGCGTCCTTGGCCCCGGAGTGCTCCTGGTACTCCTTGCTGGGCTGGCCGGTCTCATTGTACTCGAACACCACTTCGTTGACTACACTACCGCTGCCCGCGGTGGGGCTGTCGTAGGTGGTGGTTTTCTCGACCAGCCCGCGGACATCGTAGGTCGTGCTGATCCTCAGGGCGGCGTTGTCGACGGCGGTGCCCACGGTCGTTACCCGGTCGTGGACCAACCGGCCGAGGCGGTCGAAATCGTAGGCGTGGACCGTGCCGTTCTGGTCCTTCTTCTCGATCCGCTCTCCCTGGCGATTGTAGCGGTACTCCACCCGGTCGTAAACCTCGTCCGGGCCGTCGCCGAGCGGGTCGGCCGTGTCGTCCGAATCCGGGTAGATCTCGGCCCGCAAGAGATCGCCGCGGGCAATCTCCGACTCCGAAAGCGTCGTCCCGTAGACGTAACGCGTCGTCTGGTCGCCCGTGGTCGGATTCTTTGCGGTGAGCGTAGAAAGCCGGCCGTCGGCGTTGTAGGTCATCTCCACGGTGACGTCTTCGTCGGGATAGCTGCCGCTGACGACACCGTCGACATGGTTCTGGATGGTCTTGACCACGCGCCCGACATCGCCGAACTCCTGGCGATCTTCGCGTCCAGCCTGGTCGACCGTCTTGTACGCTTCCCCTGCCGAGTTGTACTCGGTCGATGTGACCAAGACGTCATCGGAACGAGCAGGCACGCTCGACGGCCGCGTCAGCGCCGCGCCGTCGTTCGTCCCATAATTGGCCGTGGCGATGGCCCGGCCGATCGCATCGTACCACATGGCAATGTAACTCACCCTCGCCCTCGGCTGGGCACCGGATCGCGAGGTCAGTTCACCCGTGCCGGTCGCATTATGGAGCCGCTGCCGCGTCGTTGTCATGAGCACGTTGCCGGCTACGTCGTAGCTTTGCTCCGTCTGTTCGACGATCGTGTCACCCTCGACGTTGGTGGCGTCAAGGTAACTCACGGCCGGCCCGCCCGACGAACTGCTACTCGACGAGCTTGACTCAACCGGCTGTTCATCGAGATCGTAACCGACGTACTGCTTGACCATGCGGCCCAGGCTATCGTAGGCGATCTTGCTGAACGCCTGGGAGCCCGGCTGTTGCTGCTTGATCACGTTGCCGGCCTCGTCGTACCAGGTGTGGTCCTGGAGGAAGTTGCCCACCGCGCCGGTCTCCGGATCGACGGCGTATCGCCGCGTTCGGTAGACGCGCCCCAGGTCATCGTAGAACGTGTCCTGCCGCGCAATCAGCACGTCGTCCGGGCTCGGATCGCCGTCGGCATCCACGCCGTCGCCGGCTACGTCATGGTGGCGTTCCACACGGATGACGTGATCGAGGCTGTCGTAGTGGTTCCGCGTGTAGGTGACGCGACCCTGGTCGTCGGCCTCGGCAATCACGTATTGCTGGCGGTTTCGCCAGTCGTACAGATATTCGGTTACCCGCGTCTCTACGGCGTCGACGTACTGGATCGTGGCGACAAGCTGGCCCGCGCCGCCTCCACAGCAGCCGGCACACCCGGAACTGCCGGCGTACTCGTACTGGGTCACCAGCACCATGTTGTTGCTCCCGGCCGAACTGCTGGAGCTACTGGAACTGGAACTGCCCGCCGGCGGCTGGACCAGCTCGCACGGCTCGCGGCCCGCCGACGGATCGTAGTCGGTCGCGCCGCTATCGTCGGTGCCGACATACACGCAGGCGGCCTGGCCGAAGGCGTTGAACACAGTGCGGGTGATGGTCCCACCGGGGCTCTTGACCATGTTCTGTCTGCCCATCGAGTCGTAGCCGAAGGTCGTCTCGTCGTAGTTCGTCCCCGACTCGCCGTCGCCCGACGATGGGATCGTGTGGTATGCGCGGCTGGCTGTGAGCCGGCCCGCGTTGTCCGAGAGATTGACCAACCAGCGGACGTAGGATGACTGCGGGAACGAGTCATTGGCCGAGAGCTTCCCGGCAGTCGACTCCCGCACCGCCCGGATCGACTCGCGCCGCGTCCCGGCCGCATCGCGCTTCTCGATGGAGACGGGGTTGACCAGCGTGTAAGTGTCCGTGGCGAGCACGTAGTAGCCCCGGGCGCTCCACGTCTCCCGGTCGTGCTCCTTGTACACGGTCCACGTGGCCGTGCGGACGGCCGTCGCCGTGCCGTCCAGGTCCACTTCGTGCTCCGGCCCCAGCATCTGCGTCTGGCGGCCATAGACGTCGTGTTCATAGTCGGTCACCACGTGCAGCCCGGCGCCAGCCGGCGTGCTCCAGCCACTGGGCACGGCAAGCTGCGTGTCGTCCACGTCCTGGATCGTGCGGGTGACGTTGCCGGCGCCGTCGTACTGGCGGTAGCCGATCACGCCCCGCTCGTCCTTCGTCCAGACGAGCCGCCCCGCCATATCGAATCGCTCCACCCGCGTCGCGGAAACCCCCGAGCCGTTCTGCTCGGCCGGCACCGCCGGCAGCGTGGTCACCCGCTCGGCCATCTGGATCGAATCCGGATGCCAACTGTAGCTGTAGCTGGTGACGATCTCGCCCGTGCCGTC
>JABWBD010000269.1 GCA_013360685.1 Pirellulales bacterium | reverse complement strand
GTGCCTGCGCAACATGTTCGAGGAGGAGCGCGCCGGCAACCCCGGCCCGCTCGACTTGTCCGTGAGTTCAGCGGACGCCCCGGCCGCGCCCGAGGCCGGCGGCGGGTGGCTCGCGACGGTGAAGAAGATGATCTCCGGGTAGGGGCCGGCCGGACCTCACCACGCCGACCATCCCTATTGCTTCCCCGCAGGTGGCCAGGAATACCGCGTGTCCGATCTGCCGGCCGAGCCGGATGCCGGCATGTTCGCAAGGGCGGCATCGTCCAGGTTGTGCCAAAGCCTGCCCGCCGGGTCCGATGCAGAGCCTGGATCGGCGATTGCGTCGCCTTCGGCCGCGCTGAACCCAGAAACGACTGCGGCCCAGTTTCTGGCTGCGCTGTTTTGGGCGAGTCAACCTACCTTGCCAAGTGAAGTGGAACCGCAGTTCAAGCACTGTGGATCCTGGTCGATGTTTACCCAATTCTGCCCCTGGCGAGGTAGCGTTGCCGCATTGTATTCTCCCACGCGCCGGATTCCTGTGTATGGCCGCATGCACGACAACGCAGCCCGGAAGGTTCGCCAGTTGGCGAGAAAAAGTAGGCGCCGATGAGCCCGCAAACTCCGGCCAGTGCAAAAGATGCCATGAGGCCAGCGACCCACCATTGTGGGTCATCATTGCGATAGAGGTGGGACGCCCACCATACGAACGCGCCGGCTATCGCGATCGCAAGAATCGTGCAGCCACATTTGTAGCCAAGATTCGGTTCTTCGTCTCGAGACGGACTCATTGTTGGTTCCTGTATTCGGGATTCAACAAACTCACTGTCGACCTTCGGTGATCGGGCGGCGGACGATCAGGATCAGTTGCCGGGGACCGCGGCAGCCGATCGCTCCATCTTAGAAACCGTTGACCACGGTCCCCGGTCAACTGCATCCGAAGTTCGGCGATCATTCATCTGTCTCTCGCATCAGCGCTCGGAAGCCCGCCTGAACGAAATGCTGATCGAAAGTCAGTGCGTCCTGAATCTTAGCCTCCCGCATCGCGATAAACGAAATACAGTCGATCAACCCCCATTCCTTGTCCTCGTGAGCTTTGTACAAGGCGAAAGCTCTATCGAACAACTCTGCAGTCACGCGGACGACTTCCACGTCTTCCGACAAAAGGAAGCCCTCGATGATCTCCACCGCCTGCCGGCGGTACTTCCGTGCCAAGGCGTTGCCGATCTCCAGCAGGACTGCATCGGAAGTGAGAAACTGCTGCCCCTCGTACGACACCGCCAACTCGGCGGCTTGCTCGTGGTATTGGTCGCGCTGGTTGATCAACGCGACGACGAACAGGGTATCAATGAATGTCTTCCGGGACACTTTTTTCCCCACTGAGATAAAGGTCGAGGTTGGCGGCGAAGTCCGACGGTGCTTCGATCCGGACCTCCCGGAGTTTCGCCATGATGCCAGGCCGTGCAGAGGCCGCTTTCGCCCCCGCGAAATCCCGGATTAGGCCATACAACTCGTCGAGGCGATCTTCGGGAATCTTGCCAATCTCGGCTTCAATCAGTTCTCGTGTCGTCATCGCGTTGGCTCCTGCAATGCGGGACCGCTAAGGGCATTATACGCCCCCCTGCCCTAAACCACAACCATGATTGACTGCGGAATAGCCGCCTGCCCGTTCGGGACCGTTGTCATCGCCACTGAGGAGTCTGAACGAACGTGGCTGCCTCGTGGTATGGTAACTCGGTCACCGTGGACGTTTCAGGATCGACGCGCCGCCAAGTCCGGTTCGGCGTCCGCTGACGTGCCTCGTGAACCAACCGATCACACCGCCAACGAGTGCCGATGCCAACACAAGTTGCTGCCGCGCAGCAATGGCCTGGGATACGGCCGCATCCGGTACAGTTCGCCGTCCTCGGGATAGCGGAAGACAATAATACCCAATACAAGGACTCAATACCGGAGTGGCTGCCCTGGAATGTCCTCGAACGCCCTGCCAGGCAATGCTATGAAGCATTTTTCTGGGTGGGAAAGCAGGCTTCACCGCATGTTTGCAAAGATGCTCGACGAAAACGAGTCCTTGGGCCCCTTCGGCATCCGTTCCTCTCGCGCTACCACGCCGGCCATCCCTATTGCTTCCCCGCAGGCGGCCAGGAATGCCGCGTGTCCGATCTGCCGGCCGCGCCGGATACCGGCATGTTCGCAAGGGCGGCATCATCCAGGTTGTGCCAAAGCCTGCCCGCCGGCTTCGATGCAACGCCTGGATCGGCGAAACTTCAACGCCTCGCGGGACGTTCTTCGAACCGGACCCGGGCCCCGTACCTCGCAATCAGCCGCTGTTCGTGCTCCGGACCAATGCCGCAGGTGGCCAGTTCGAGCTCTTGCAGCCCGCCGTCGTTGTCGGCCGCGAGCAACGCCTCCGCGCCGTCGTTGCCGCAGTCGTTACCGGACCACGAGAGCCGACAGAGCGTTCGCCACCTCGGGGTCCGGGTGAGATGGCGGAGCAGGTGCCGGTCGGGGTGGTTCCGGGCGAAGTTCGGGTCGGGAGGATCACGTATCCGTCGGTCCCCTCGTTGGAAACGACCGCTTCTGTTGGACCACGCTGCCTCACTACCGTACCTGATCCTCAAGACCTGCGCATCCGGATCGACCGTTCCTTCCGGACTGTCCCATGCCGCCACAAGTGGCGGAAAATGCCATTCCACGGGTGCTCTCTTCGTTGGACAATGCTTTTCCACTGTCCTACCTTTGAATGGGCCTCAACTTTCCGGAGCTCGGCGTGGTTCATGAAACGGGGACTGGCTCAGAGCCAAACACGAGCAAACCCCCGGAAAAACATGTTGCGGCGCGGCGTCGGTCCCCGTCTTTTGGACCACGCCCGGAATTCAACAGGATGTTCTCGACAGGACCGTGCGGATGAACCGCTTTGAGAAGACCGGACTGGCATCCGCCGCGGCGCTGGTACTGGCCGGCGCTAGTGCGGCGACGGCGATCTTCGGCCCGCTCCTCGGCGCCGCGACCTGGTCGTTTCGCCTCGGCGTCCTCGTCTGCGTCGCTGCGGCTGCCGCCACGTCCGCCGCGGTGCTTTGGCGAAGGATGCGCTCCGGCCGCGTCGCGCTGGAACGGCATCTCGACGCCCTGTGCCGCCTGGATCCCAGCGACCTGCGGAACGAAACCGTCGCAGGCGAGTTGCCGCCTTTGCCTCCGGGCAGTCCGTGGCTGCCGCTCGCTCGGCGCGTCCAAGAGACCCTGCTGCGGCAATACGAACGTGTGCAGGACCTGGAGCACTCTCGGACGGCCCTGGAGATCCGCTACCGGCGCGCCGACAGCCAGGCAGCCCGCGTGACGGCGATCCTCTCCGGACTGGCCGACCCGATCGTCGCAATCGACGATCTGGACGAGGTCGTGCTGGCCAATGCGGCGGCCGAGTCGCTTCTCCAGTTCGAAGTGGAGACGGCGGAGGACCGGGCGCTGGGGGGACTGGTCCGCTGCCAGAGACTGGTCGACTTGCTCACGACGGCTTGCCACCGCGAATTGGCGGCGAATCGCACGGACGAACTGGAGCTGGTGGACGACCGGGGGCAGACCCGGTGGTATCGCATCCGCGCCTCGAAGTTCTTCGTGCAGGACGCCGGCGGCGCGGCGGCCCCGCAAGGCGCCGTGGCAATCCTCCGCGACATCGGCGACCAGAAGGCGATGCAGAAACGCAACGCGGAGTTCGTCTCATCGGTCAGCCACGAAATGAAGACTCCGCTGGCCGGCATTAAAGCCTACGTGGAACTCCTGGCCGACGGCGACGCCGAAGACGACGAAACCAGGGAGGAGTTCCTCTCCGTAATCAACAGCCAGGCCGATCGCCTCCAGAGGCTGATCGACAACCTGCTGAACCTGGCCCGCATCGAGGCCGGAGTGGTCAACGTGAACAAGGAGCAACGCTCGCTCAACGAACTGCTCGAGGAGGCGGTCCACGTCGTCCAGCCCGCCGCTGAGAGCAAGAGCATCGAGCTGGCGGCGAACCTCAGCCCGCTCTACCTTGGCGTGCACGCCGACCGCGACATGCTCCTCCAAGCGGCCATCAACCTCCTGTCCAACGCCGTCAAGTACACGCGCGCCGGCGGCCGCGTTACCCTCCGCAGCCGGCTCGACGGCGAGCAGGTAGTTTTCGAAGTGGAAGACACCGGCGTCGGCCTCAGTCCCGAGGACTGCCGCAAGGTGTTTGAAAAGTTCTACCGCGTGAAAAAAGACAAAGACATGGCCACCGGCACCGGCCTGGGACTGCCGCTGGCCAAACACATCGTCGAGGACGTGCACGGGGGCCAGATTTCGGTCCAGAGCGCTCTCGGCGAGGGAAGCACATTCCGGGTCGCTCTGCCCAGTGCGAAACGGATGCAGCCGCCTCCTCCCGAATCCCGAAAAGGACCTGACCGTGTGCAAACGTGTTCTGCTCTGCGATGACGAAATCCACATCCTCCGCGCGGCCGAGTTCAAGCTGAAGCGGGCCGGGTACGACACCCGCATCGCCGGCGACGGGCAGGAAGGTTGGGAGGTGATCCAGGAGTGGTTGCCGGACATTCTGATCACCGACTGCCAGATGCCCCGGCTCGACGGCCTGGGGTTGGTCCAGCGGATTCGCGGCAACCCCGCCACCCAGCAGCTTCCGGTCCTGATGCTCACGGCCAAAGGCTTCGAACTCAGTTTTGACGAACTGTCCGCCCGGTGGAACGTCCTCGCCCTGAGCGCCAAACCGTTCAGCCCGCGAGGACTCCTCGAAACCGTCAACCGCGCCCTTGCTGCGGAAGCGGTGGTCGCATGAGGTCACGGCCATGCGAACCCAATCCAAAATCCAAAATCTAAAATCCAAAATTCCATGAATCTTCCCACGGAGATCTTCGGCGACGTGATCGTGGTCCATACGCCGGACGAATTCGGCCCGGACCAGGGCGAGCAGTTCGCGCCCTACGTGGCGCGCCTGGAACGCCGCAACGTGGTCGTCGACCTGGACAACACCGAGATGCTCGACAGCGGGGCACTCACCGCCCTGCTCGACGCCCAGGATGCGCTCCGCGGCGAGGCTGGGCAGGTGAAAATCGCCGCCAGCAACTCCGTGAACCGGAAGATCCTCGAAATCACCCGCCTCGATCAGCGGCTGGAAGTCTTCGACAGCGTCGTCGACGCCGTCAAGAGCTTCCGGTAACGTCCTGGAAACGCCCCATGGGTACCGCTGTCCACGCACCTCGACGCCTTGGCGACCTCTTGGTCCAGAAAGGCTACCTCACCGAAGAGCGGCTCCAGGAATCGCTCCAGCGCCAGCGCCAGGGCGGACGGAACAAGCTGCTCGGCGAAATCCTCGTCGAACAGGAGTTTTGCAGCGAGGACCAGATCGTCGAGTGCCTCGCGGCCGAGTACGACGTGCCGTACGCCAAGCTGGAAGCGCGCCTGGTCGATCCCAAGATCGTCGACGTGCTGCCCCGCGAGTACATCGAGCAGAACCTGGTCCTGCCGCTGTTCGTCGTTCGCGGCATGTTGACGATTGCCGTCTCCGAACCGGCCAACCTCTTTCTCATCGACGAGATCCGCAGCCTCACGAATCTTGAAATCCAGATCGTCGCCGCCACCTCCAAAGACATCCGGCGGATGGTCACCTCGCTGCCCAATTCGAAAGTGTTCGTCATTGACGACATTATCGAGGATTCCGACGCAGCCGATGTCACTCTCATCGAGGAGGCCATCGAGGACATCGGCGACGTCGAGGAGATCGCCGGGCAGTCGCCCGTGATCCGCCTGGTGAACTACATCGTCTTCAACGCGGTCAAGGAGGGGGCCAGCGACATCCACGTCGAGCCCGCCGAACGCTGCCTGCGGATCCGCTACCGCATCGACGGCCGCCTGCACAAGGCCCTGGAGGTGCCCCAGCACCTGCTCAATGCCGTGACCAGCCGCATCAAGATCATGGGATCGATGGACATCAGCGAACGCCGCCTGCCGCAGGACGGCCGGGTCCACGTACTCCTCGAGGGACGCAAGATCGACCTCCGCGTGAGCACGTTTCCGACCACGCGCGGCGAAAAGACCGTCATCCGCGTGCTCGATACCCGCAGCGTCTCGCTCAACCTGGAAGACCTCGGCTTTGCGGAAGACATCCTCTCGCAGTTCCGCCAGAGCATCCGGGCCCCCAACGGCATCATCCTGGTCACCGGACCGACCGGCAGCGGCAAGTCGACCACGCTCTACGGGGCCCTCAACTCGATCAGTTCCATGGAGAACAATGTCTGCACCGTCGAGGATCCGATCGAGTACCACCTGCCGCTGATCAACCAGTTTCAGGTCCAGGAGAAAATTGGGCTGACGTTCTCGCGCGCCCTGCGCACGCTCTTGCGGCAAGATCCCGACGTCATCATGGTCGGCGAGGTCCGCGACGAAGAGACCGCCCGCACCGCAATCCAGGCCGCCCTGACCGGCCACCTCGTGTTCAGCACGCTCCATACCAACGACGCCTGCTCGGCGATCACGCGCCTGATCAACATGGGCGTGGAGCCGTACCTGATCGGCGCGGCCTTGAACATGGTGCTTGCCCAGCGCCTGGTCCGGCGCGTCTGCTCGAAGTGCCGGCAGACGTACGAACCGCCCCGCACGCTCCGCAAGGCCCTGGAGAAGATGGACTGCCGGTTCGATGCCTTCTACCGCGGCGTCGGCTGTCGGAGTTGCCGCAATACCGGCTACCGGGGCCGCATCGGCATCCACGAACTGTTGGTGATCGACGACGAACTCCGCGACGCGATTGTCTCCGATCCCAGCGTCGGCAATCTCCGCCGCATCGCCGTCCGGCACGGCATGATCCAGCTCCAACAGGACGGCTTCCGCAAGGTCCGCGAAGGAATCACCACGATCGAGGAAATCCTCCAGGTGGCTGGAGACGTAACAACGAATGGAAACTAGTCATTGGTCATTGGTCATTTGTTGTTGGCAATGGAGAACGAGGCAAATGACAAATGACGAATGACGAATGACAAATGACCCCTGCAATGTCCTACCAGTATCGAGTTCGCGATCCGATGGGAAAGGTCCACGAGGGCACGCTGGAAGCGGCCTCGCTCGAGGAGGCGGGGCAGCAGCTTCGTCGCGACGGCTTCCATGTGCTGGAACTCGAAGAGTCCGACGCGGGCGAGCCGCTTTTTCCGGCCCGTGTGTCGAAAAGCGAGATCATCTACACGACCAGCCAGTTGGCCATCATGGTCGATACCGGCATCACGCTCGCCGCCGCGCTGTCCGGCATGGTCGACCAGGAGCAGAATCCCACGCTCCGGAAGGTCCTTGGTGAGTTGAAAGAGGCGGTCGAGGGAGGCGAAGACTTCTCCACCGCACTCGCCCGCCATCCCAAGCTCTTCGACAAGACCTACGTTTCCCTGGTCCGGGCGAGTGAGGCCACGGGCTCGCTGGGCACGATGCTCGAGCGCATCGCTACGTATCTCCGCAAGGAGCTGGAAACCCGCGGCAAAGTGCGGGCGGCGATGGCCTATCCGGGCGTGATGATGGTGCTGGCCACCGCCGTGACCATCTTCCTCTTGACCTACATCCTGCCGAAGTTCACGCCGCTCTTCAAATCCAAAGGAACACAGCTCCCCAAACCGACCGTGTTCATGATGGCAGTCTCGGACGTCATTCTCCAGCACTGGTACCTCTGGCTGGCGGGCGTTGTCGCCCTCGCCGCCACCTACTTCATCGGGAGACGCACCGGTCCCGGCCGCCGCTTCCTCGATTGGCTCAAGATCAGCTTTCCCATCATCGGCCCCACCTTCCGGAAGGTGACTATCAGTCGCAGCATCCGCACCTTGGGCACCATGCTGTCCAGCGGCGTGCCCATGCTGGACGCCCTCAAGCTTTGCGGAGAGGTCGCCGGGAACTACTACTACGAGAAGCTCTGGCAGGAGGTCCGCGATCAGGTGACCGCGGGCAAGCGGATCTGCGAAGTCCTCGAAGGAAACGCCCTCTTCCCGCGCGTTCTCATCCAAATGATCGCCTGCGGTGAGGAAACCGCCCGGCTCGATTACGTGCTCGAACGGGTCAGCACCTACTACGATCAGGAAGTGGAGACGGCCATCAAGACAGCCACGAGCATGATCGAGCCGATCATGATCAGCGCGATGGGCGTTGTCGTCGGCGGCATCGGCCTCGCCCTCCTCCTGCCCATCTTCTCCCTCAGCAAGCAGCCCTAGCCCCGCGGAGCGGGCAAACGGATGAATGGATCATTGGGTTGTCATGGAGAGCGTACCGTGTGGACACCCACGAATCATCCCTCATCCTTCCGCCTTCCCCCTTCCAATGTCTCCTCCAGCTTCGGCAGCTCGCAGATCGGAAACACCCGGATCGCGCTGAGCCAATGGTCGAAAGGCACCTTGAGCTCATACCGCGGCGCTGTCCAGGCCAGCACGCCCGCCTCGGCGACTGAAGGTTGGCACACGTCGAGCGAGTCCCACGTTGTGGCCAGAAGCCCTAGTAGATTGTGCTTCTTCGCCGTGTCGACCAGCGAGATCGTATTGCGTTTCGCTTTCCAAGGGCAGACCACCACGGGGAATCCCTTGTCGCTGAAGTATTTCGGCACGGGCCACTCGCGGGTCTCCGAGTAGTTCCACGCGGCGATGATCACATCGCGGGGCAGGGCCGGCAGCGCCAGGTGCGTGTTGAATGGCGGGATGCTGTTGGCCGGCGACTGATGGCAATAACTCCAGAGCCGATCTCTACCGTCTCCGCTCTTTCCCTTCCCGCTTTCCCTGTTTTCCGCCAAGAAAGAGGCCGCGGTTAGTTGGCGCTCCACCACTCCACGCGTTATCATCGGCGCGTATCCATTGCCTCGAACGATCGTCGTCGGGCCGGTGGAAGGGATCGCCGGGATTCCGCTCCACGCCGACCTTCCGCGCCGAGCAGGAGAGATATTGCCTATGAAATCCTCTATCGAGATCATCCAACAGCGATCGCGACGCTTCCGCCGTTCGAGAATCTGGCAGTGGATTGCCATTGCCGCCCTGGGAGCCGCGGCGCTGGTGCTCGGTTGTGCCGGTTTCGCGAAAAGCGCTGCCGCCGCGGGAGAGGCGGTTTCTTGGGTGAGCGTGGTCTACCGCACGCTCCAACTCTTCGTGATGGAGTTTAACTCTACGGCCGGCCCGCTCCCCTGGGAATTGGACGTGGCTCGCTTCCTGGCCCCGATTGTGCCGGCGTGGGCGGTCATCCAGGCGGGGCTCGTCGTCTTCGGCCAACAGCTCGAGGCGTTCAACCTGCGGCGGAACCGCCGGCACGTAGTCGTCTGTGGGCTGGGCCGCAAGGGCACGCAATTGGTGAAGGATTTTCGCCGCTGCGGCGAGCGGGTCGTGGCGATGGAACGAAACGAGGGCAACCCCGCGATCGACGTCTGTCGCGAAATGGGGGCCCTGGTTCTGGTCGGCGATGCCCGCGAAGCGGCCCTGCTGGCCAAGGCTCGCGTGGACCGGGCCCGCTGCGTGCTGGCCGTCACCGGAGATGACGGCGTGAACGTCGCGGTGGCCCTGCATTGCCATCAACTGTCGGCCGGCGGAAGCAAGACGGTCTGTTTTGTCCACCTCGTCGACCTGAAGCTCTGCACTCTCCTGCGGCAGCACCCGGCCTTTACGCAGACCGACGACGCCCTGGAAGTGCGGATCTTCAACGCCTATGAGGCCGCCGCGCGGATGCTCGTGGCCGGGCATCCGCCCGATCGGGGCCAAATCACCGCCAGCGATCCTCGCTCGGTCCACCTCGTCCTGATCGGCTTCGGCCAAATGGGCGAGGGCGTGCTGCTCCAGGTCGCCAAGACGGCCCACTATGCCAACGGCCGGCGGCTCCAGGCAACCGTCGTCGATAGCGCCGCCGACGAGAAAAGGAGAGGCTTCTCCGGCCGCTATCCGCAGTTCGACAAGGTGGCCGATTTCGCCTTCATCCATGACGACGCCGAAGGCCCGGAAGTCCTGCAGCGGATCGAGCAATTGGCGGCCGATCCCGGGCAACTCACAACCGTGGCGATCTGCCTGGACAGCGACTCGCGGAGCCTGTCCTGCGCCCTGGCCCTTTCGGCACGCCTGGCGCGGAACCCGGTGCCCGTCCTCGTCCGGATGTGCGACGAGTCCGGGCTGGTGTCGCTTCTGAAACATCCCGCGCGCAGCGAACCTCATGCGGTCCCCATCGAACCATTCGGCGCCACGTCCCGGAGTTGCACGCGCCAGTTGCTGCTGGACGAGAATCTCGACACGCTTGCCCGCGCGATCCATACGAGGTTTGTCGAAAGGCGGGGCCTGGAGGGCCGCGATTCCGACGATCCCGCCATGCAGAAGTGGGACCGGTTGATGGAAGACTTCAAGGAGTCGAACCGGCAGCAGGCCGACCATATCCCGGTGAAGCTCCGCGCGATCGGCTGCCGCATTGCCCCGATCGGTTCGCCCGGCGCTGCGCTCGAAGCGTTCACCGAGGAGGAAGTGGACCTCTTGGCTCACATGGAGCACGCCCGCTGGTGCGCCGAACGCCACCTGGCCGGTTGGAGTTACGCGCCGGGAGAAAGGGATATGATCGGCAAGACCCACCCCTATTTATGCCCTTGGGACCAATTGACGGCGACCGTCCAGGACTACGACCGGGAAGCGGTTCGGGACATTCCCTTCGTCCTGGCCAGGATCGGGCAAGCCGTCTACCGCACTGCCCCGTATCCGGACCCAACCGCTCCGGCCCCCATCACAGCCTGACGCTACCAATTCACGTCGATCCGCGTGTGCAGGCGCGAGGCAATCTCCTCGCAGTCGGAGCGGCTCCTCAGGAACCTGGGCGCGATGTCTTCCAGCGCCAATTGCTCCACCTCGTGGCAGAGCATCGTTTCTTGCCAGGAGCCGGCAATCGCCGTCGGAACCTCTCCGGAAACCGTGCGGACTTCTGCTCCCAGCCGGGCTGGATCCAGGCCTTCGGGAACGGCCAGCAGCAGGCGTCTGCCGCCGCGGCAGGAGCCGGGCAGTTTCGGGGCGGCGGCCTCGCTCGAACACTCCAGCGCAACCGCGAGCCCTTGGAGATTGTTGCCCGCCAGCGCCTCCCGGAGGCCAGAGATGGTGGCGTTGCTTCCACAGCGCAGGATTGCCTTGCGCGCAAGTCCGCGCATGGCCGCGACAAGGTCGGCCCGGACTTCCGCCCCCTCCGTGAAGAACTGCCGCAACGGGCGTTTCGCGCCGAAGAAGGCCGTCTGGACCTGGCGATCGAGTTGTTCGACCAGTTCTTGGCGGCAATCGGCATACACTTCCGCCAACGGTGCAAGAAAGCTGTCGCTGGGGCTGCGGCGCCCGGCCGGCGCGCTCGGCGGATTGTCCGTTTCCGTCGCGACCGCGAATTCCTCGGACAGCCGGTTCAGGTCTTTCCAGAGTTCTCGCAGTCGGTCCGATCCGGCGGTCACAAACGGCCGGATCGCCCGGACCGCTTTCAGACCGGCTTCCAGAAGCAGTTCGGTCGCCAGCGGGGCCGCATACCCTCGCAGACACTCCACGGTTGCGGCGCGGCCGGCCCGCCGA
>JABWBD010000268.1 GCA_013360685.1 Pirellulales bacterium | reverse complement strand
CTCCCGCGGAGCCCCGCGGCCCGATCCCGTTGGCCGGCGACGCGCGACCCGGCGCATTCGTCCGCACCACCGCCGGTGAACGGCCGCCGGGAACGTGCATCCGGTGGTCGGACGTGCGCCCGACGCTCGCCGGAATCCACGGGAATGAAGCTTTGTGCGAAAGGATCTGGAGATCGGTCGACGTGTTGGGCAATCGGTTCGTCTGGTGGATTGCCCTGGCTTTCTGAAGGACTGCGAGCGGCCATTTCCCGGTCTCCTGCGGGAAGAGGCCGGAGGACATCTTTGGTCAACTGAAGGAGAATTACCCATGAACCGGATCATTGCTCTTACGTTCTCTGCGGCGCTCCTTGCCCGGGCGGCGAGCTTCGGGCAAGCCAGTGACGCGGCCGCGAGCCAGCCAGCGGTCGACCTGGCGGTGCCGCGAATCCAGATGACTCTGGAGGGGCCGATGGCGGCGCGCGTGGACGGCATCATCCGCAACTGGCTGATCCCGGCTCCGGATGCCAACCCGGGGATGCTTGAAATGATGCGGCTGCGCGACCGCCAGCCGCCCTACGAGAATCCCGTGCCGTGGGCCGGCGAGTTTGCGGGCAAGTACCTGACGTCCTGCGCGCTGATCTGCCGCTTGTCGGATGATCCGACGCTGCGCGAGGTGACCGCGCGGGTCATGCGCGAACTGATTCGGACGCAGGCCGGAGACGGCTACCTCGGCCCGTTCCCCGACAATCATCTGCTGGGGCGCTGGGATCTGTGGGGACATTACCACTGCATGTTGGCCATGATCCTGTGGCACCAGGACACGGGAGATACCGAGGCGTTGCAGGCCGCGTGCCGGGCGGCGGACTTGATGTGCGCAACCTTCCTGGACACCGGCAAGCGAGTGCATGACGCCGGATCGCACGAGATGAACATGGCCGTGATCCATGCCCTCGGCCTGTTGTACCGCCAGACCAAGAAGGACGCTTACCTGAGGCTGATGCGCGAAATCGAGCAGGACTGGCAGAAGCCGCCCGCTGGCGATTACCATCGGATGGCGCTGCGCAGCGTGGAGTTCTACCAGACCCCCAAGCCGCGTTGGGAAAGCCTGCACCCGATGATCGGCCTCGCCGAACTGTTCCGTATCACAGGCGACGACAGCTACCGGCAATCGCTGGTCCATTGGTGGCGGAGCATCTACCGCACGGACGTCCATAACTCGGGCAGCTTCAGCACCAGTGAACAGGCGGTCGGCAACCCGTTCCAACCGGGTGCGATCGAGACGTGTTGCACGGTGGCATGGATGGAATTGAGCGTCGAGGCGCTGCGGCTGACCGGCGACAGCCGGATCGCCGACGCGCTGGAACACGCGACGTGGAACGCCGCGCTGGGCCATCAGCATCCCAGTGGCCGCTGGTGTACCTACGACACGCCGATGAATGGCAAGCGGCTGGCGTCCGCCCACAGCATCGTATTTCAGGCACGGCCCGGCACGCCCGAGCTGAACTGCTGCAGCGTCAACGGGGCCAACGGCCTTGGCTTGATCGGTCAATGGGCGATGCTCGGCGGAAAGGACGGCCTGTACCTGAACTACTACGGACCGGGAAAGACCGAAGTCAAACTGGCGGACGGTTCGACCTGGTCGTTCATCCAGACCACCGACTACCCTAGCCTCGGGACCGTGCAAGTGGAGGTGCGGCCTCCGCAAGCGACGGCTCTGCCGCTGCTGGTGCGGATCCCGGAGTGGGCCCGCAAGACCGAGGTCGCCGTCAACGGCGCGCCGGTCGAACAGGTGACCGCGGGGAGCTATCTGAAGCTCGACCGCACCTGGAATCCCGGCGACAAGATCGTCCTGCAGTTCGACCTGGGGTTGCGGGCCTTGCGCGGCGACCACCATGTCCAGTTCAACACGTCGCTGATGCGCGGTCCGATTCTGCTGGCGTTCGACCAGAAGCACAACACGATGGAACCATCCGACATGCCGGAGCTGGATTTGGACTCGCTGCGGCTGACGCTGTTGGCGGCCGACGATCCGCTTCTGAAAGACTTGCGGTTCGGCCCCATCGTGGCCGTCTCGACGCCCGTGGCCGAAGGGCAACGCGTGGTGCTGTGCGATTTCGGCTCGGCGGGCGCTTACGGCACCTTGTACCGCTCCTGGGTGCCAGTGACCAACGCGCCGCTGGCGCCGTTTCATCTGAAACATCCCGAAGCCAACGCCGTGCTGCCGGTGGAGGAAGTCTTCTTGGCGTGGAACCGGGCAGAACCCGGCTCGGTCTACGATCTACGGATCGCGGCCGAAGCGGAGTTCAAGAAGGTGCTCCTGCACAAGACCGATCTGGAAAGGCCGGAATTCCGTTGGGCGGTGCCGGCGGATTCGGGCGTGAAATACTACTGGCAGGTCGAATCGCGGCACGGCGACCGGCGTGCCGGCGCGGTCAACGGCCCGCTGTCGTTCACCTTGGACTCAAGCGTTCCGACCAGTCTGCAAGGCGTGGTGATCCGAGCGGCGCTGGCAGGCATGCCGGAGCCGCAGGAGGGTCGGTTGCTGGTCGCCACCGACCTGGCCCCGGCGGCGGGCCGCGACGGGGCGGCGGCCGGAGCGCTGGCCTTCAACGGCAAGTCCACGAAGCTGGTCTACGACGCCCCGCAGTTCCCTCTGCGGACCTACACCTTCGCCGCCTGGCTCTGCCCGCAAGGTCTGGCGGTGGACGGCCGTCGCTGGCACCAGATCGTCTCCGCCTGGTGCGCGCCGGTCAACGATCCGCTGCGCGTCTCGATTCAGGATATGGAACTGGTGGTGGCCATCGAGCAGCCGGGCGGCGGTTGCCGCTTGTCGGGCGGCCGCGTGGAGAACGGCAAGTGGTATCACGTGGCCGTGGTCAAGAAGTTCACGGAACTGACGCTGTACGTCAATGGCAAGCCGGTCGGCCGGGCCACGGTGCCGACAAGTTACCAGCCGGGGCCGAAGAACGTCGGTATCGGCTGCAACCCGAACTACACCGGCCCGGAGGTTTTTCAGGGCGCCTTGGCCGAGTTCTTGTTGGTGCGCGAAGCCTTGCCGGAGGAAACGATCAGGAAACTGGCCGGCGTCCTGTGACGCGCCTTCGGAGCATCGTTGCGACGAGCAGGACGACAACCGACAATTGCCTGACGCCGGCTCTGGCCGCAACCAAAGCAGGACGGAATGGCAGCAACTGCCGGACTCGCCGTTGGGGAGCCGGTTTTTCAACAATGTGAGCCCCGGCACCGTGACGAGTGACCTGGGCACGAATGATGAAACAAACCATTACCCTATCTGAAAGCATTTGGCACGGCTCGGAGGGCCATGCTACACTCGATGGGGCTGCAAAACCGCGATGGAAAGGCTCAACCATGAAACATAGCATTCTGATGATGTCCGCGTGGCTGTGCGTTGCGACGGCAACGGGCGCCGATTTTTACGTTGCCACCGACGGCAGCGACGACCACCCCGGAACCGGAGCTCAGCCCTTTGCTACGCTCGAGCGCGCGCGGGATGCCGTGCGGCAGTGGCGCACTGCGGCGGACGCGGGCGGTCCGGCCACGGTCCATTTGCGCGGCGGCGTTTACGAATTGACGGAGACGTTGGCGCTAGCCGCCGAGGATTCGGGAACCAAGGATGCGCCGGTCGTGTGGCGGAATCATGCGTCCGAACGGGTCGCGTTGTCCGGCGGGCGCAGGGTCGCCGGCTTTGAACGGGTGACGAACCAAGACGTCCTGCAGCGTCTGCCGGAGACGGCCCGCGGAAGTGTCTTCCAGGCCGACGTCCGGGCGACGGGGATCGCGGACTTCGGCGAGGTGGCTGGCGCGGGCAAGCGGATCGAACTGTTCTCGAACGACCGCCCGATGACGCTCGCCCGCTGGCCGAACGAAGGTTTCGCACGCATCGTCGACGTCACGGGCGGCAAGCCGATCAAGATCCACGGCATCCCGGGAGACGCCATCGGCAAGTTCGTGTATGCCGAGAACCGGCCGGCGCGCTGGATCGGCGAACCGGACGTGTGGCTGTCGGGATATTGGTTCTGGGACTGGTCCGACGGCCGCCAACGCATCCGCTCGATCGATCCGGCTACGCGCACGATCGAACTGGAATCGCCGGATCACAATTACGGCTACCGGAAAGGCCAACGTTACTATGCCTTCAACGCGCTGGCCGAACTCGATTCGCCGGGCGAATGGTATCTGGACCGCCAGCGCGGCTTGCTGTACTTCTGGCCTCCGGAAGACGGCCTGGAGTCGGCCGTGTTGTCGGTGCTGCCCACGCTGATCTCCCTGAACAACGCCTCGTGGGTCACGGTCCGCGGGTTGGTGCTCGAAAACACGCGGGCGACAGCGATCACGATCGCCGGAGGCGAAGGGGTGCGCGTCGGCGGATGCCTGATCCGCAACGTCGGGGGCGGGGGCGTGGCGGTCAGCGGCGGCGTGAATCACGGCGTGATCGGCTGTGACATCACGCAGACCGGCGAAGGAGGCGTCTCGCTGGGGGGCGGCGATCGCGCGAAGCTGACTCCGGCGGGGCATTTCGCCGAAAACAACCACATCCATCACTACGCCCGCCTGCAACGCACGTATCGCCCGGCGGTCGCGCTCAGTGGCGTCGGCAACCGCGTGTCGCACAATCTGATCCACGACGCTCCGCACAATGCGATCCAGCTTGGCGGCAACGAGCACGTGATCGAGTTCAACGAGATTCATCGCGTCTGCCAGGAGACGGGAGACGTCGGGGCCTATTACATGGGCCGCGACTGGACCATGCGCGGCAATCGGATCCGGCACAATTATTTTCATGAGATCAGCGGACCGGGCCTGCACGGAGCGATGGCCGTGTATTTGGACGACGCGGCCAGCGGAACCACGATCTTCGGCAACGTCTTTTATCGGGCATCGCGTGCGGCCTTTATTGGCGGGGGCCGCGACAACATCATCGAGAACAATGTGTTCGTCGAATGCCGGCCGTCGGTACACGTCGACGCCCGAGGACTTGGCTGGATGCACGCGACCGTCGCGCCCGGCGGGCTGATGCACGAGCGACTGGCCGCGATGCCCTACCAGCAACCGCCGTGGAGCACCCGGTATCCCGAACTGGCTCGCATCCTGGACGAAAACCCGCCGGCGCCCCACGGCAACCGCGTGGTGCGCAACATCAGCGTCGGCGGAACGTGGTTGAACCTCGAGAAGGCCGCCGAACCCGGCGTGACGTTCGAGGACAACCTGGTCGACCAGGATCCCCATTTCGTGGATGCCGACCAGCGCAACTTCCAACTCCATCCCGACTCGCCTGCCTGGCAACTGGGCTTCCGGAAGATCCCAATCGAGCAGATCGGATTGCGCGACGACCAGTGGCGTCGGGCGAGGCCCGTCGAGCGGAGCCCTCGGGACGGAAGCTGATTCGCTTGAGCCGGACGGAGGCCATCAACCCGGTACGGACCGACCGCTCCATGAACAATCACGTCCGAGAGTTCGATAGCACCACGTTCCCAGTTGTCGGAGGCGAACTCTGCGCATGAAACACACCCTCACGCTCATCACCACCCTCCTCCTCCTCGCGCCGCTGGCCGCAACTGGCGCTGAGAGCAAGATGCTCTCGCAATTCAAGAGCGTCCGCGTTCCATCCTCTGCCGCTCCTATTCGCACGGCGGCGGAGAACCTCCGCGAGTTCCTGAAGGCGAGAGGCGCTGACTTGCCCATCGTAACGGACGCCAATCAGAAGGAGAATCCCGCTGCCGGAACGATCCTCCTCGGCACCACGGCGGACACGCCAACGCTCGCACGCTGGGCGAAGGAAGGCCGCTTGAGCGTCACCGCGTCAGGTTCAGCCGGCGATGCATGCGAAGTCGCCTTGCTCGACGGCGTGATTGCCGTGAACGGAGCGAATCCACGCGCAGTGCTCTACGGCGTCTTCGAACTTGAGGATGTGATCGCCGAGCACGGCGGCGCGCCCGCCGACCTCGCACGCCGCGCCAAGCCGTCCATGGGAGTGCGTTTGCTGCACCCTCGCATGCAGGGCGGCTTTCACGGATACCGAAAGAGCGATTTCGAGTTCCTGGCACGCTGTGGTGGCAATGTCGCCCACCTCACGCACGACTGGATGAGGGAGAAGACGCTGTTCAGCTACATCCCCTCCACGGAGTTCCCCAAGGCCGAGGATGCGAAGGCCCTGGAACGTAATCGCGCCCGGCTCCGTCAGTATCTCGACTGGTGCCAGCTCTACGGCCTCGATGCGGCGATGTGGCTGTGCGAAATGCCCTGCCAAGGCGGCCCCTGGACGCCGGAGCCGGTCCGCAAGGCATTCCTCGACCACTTCCCCGCCGAATGCCTCTCCGATACCGGCACCTATCAAGGCAAGCTGCCCTGCCTCGCTCATCCGCGCGTCGAGCAGGAATATCGGCGCATGATGCGGCAGTTCCTCGCGGACTTCCCCGGCATCTCGATGTTCCTCGTCTTCACCTTGGACTCCAACGGCGAGCTGTGCGACCCCGCCACCTGCCCGCGCCACAAGGGCGCCAGCAAGCTTAGCCAATACAACCGTCTATTGGCACTGATGGCGGAGGAGGGGCGCAGAGTACGTCCGGATTTCCAGGTGTTCTCCGTGGGATGGAGCTGGATGTTCCGCGGCCAACCTGACTATTTCGCGCAGCAGGCCGCGTTGCCTGCCGGCGCCGGTCTGACCATGCCGCCCGACGGCGAGGCCTGGTCCTTCGACCGGAAGATGACGGATCTTCTCGTCAAATCTCGCACACTCACCCGGGAGAAAAGACAGGCGTTCCTGGGCTACGACATTTTTCTCTGGGGCGACGACACCGTGTTCGGCGAGATCAAGGACAGCAAGCTGCCGCCTGGCCTGGGCATCACCAAGCTCTACGACTTCCCGCTCGGCATCGCCGCCAAGCTGCGTCGCTGGCAGGCATTGGGAGCGGACGGGTTTTTCGACCAGTGGGGCACGCAAGCCGAATACGTCCCGTGCAATGCCGTCGCGCTGCGCGAACTGGCGTTTCACCCGGAGAACGCCGAACCGGCGAAGCTCGATGCCTGGGCACAATCGCTCGCCGCCCGCCGCTTCGGATCTGCCGCCGCTCCGCAGGTGCTCGCCGCATGGAAGGAGATCGAAGTGGCGCAGCAAATCCAGTCTGACCACACCTATTACTGGCATCACTTGCGCCCCGCCTGGTCCGCTCCGGTGCTCCGCAGCCCGCTCACCGTCGAAGCCCTGCAGACCGCCACGCTCGGCGGCGGCGAGCCGCCCAAGCCACACGGCACGCGCGACTACGCCCCGCATCGCGACGACATCGCCCGCGCCAAAGCTCTCGCGCCTGCGTTGCGAGACGCCGCCAAGCACTTCGGCAAAGCCCTCGCCCGTCTCCAAGCCGCGCTGCCGCAGGTGCGCGACGACGCCCCTTCCACCCTCGATCACTGGTATCAGCCAGAACCCGGCGGGCCAGCCCGTCTGACGCCGCGCCAGGTGCTCGACGAGCAGATCATCGCCGTCCGACTCCAGGAGCAGTGCCAACTTCGCATGAGCCGGTTCTTCGAGGCCTGGGCGCTGGTGAAAACCCTGCCGCCGGCCGGGACCCCCGAGCACCAAGCGGCGCTGAAGACTTTGGAGCAACTGCGGGCTGAAGACGAAGCGGCTCGACAACCAGGACCAACAACACAGGAGTAATCCAATGCATCTACTCGAATCCGGCCACCATCTCGTGCTCGTTTGGCTGCTCATTTCTCTCATTCCGGGCCGCGCCGGGACGTGAGGACGAACCCATCCAAATCGAGGCAACCAAATCGGAGCCCGTGAATGCGCTCTATGCGGACGGCGCTCTCCCGCCCTGGGTCGGCACGCACAACATCCAGATCCTGCGTGCGACCAAGGATGCGCCGGAGCGGGCGGAGGATCGCGGATTCATCTACAACCACCACATCGGGGACCTGTATTACCACGACAACACTTTCTACGTCACCTGGGGCAGTGGCGAGGTTTCCGAGCACCGACTGCCCTACCGGACCGTTGTCTCCAGCTCCACCGATGGATTTACCTGGTCCAAGCCCGCCGAGCTTTCGTCCCGCTCGGCGCGCGACCCCGAGGATTGGAAAAATGCGATCGGGAGTCCTTCGGTGCCAGGAGCCCTGCAGGACGCTTACCGGCGGGCCGTCGAGTTTTTCCAATCGCAGTTCCCGACGATGGCGCAGGTCTCCGTCGCCACACTCATCCGCTCGCTAGCCTCACGGTTTCCCGACTCGACCCAGTCATTGCCGCCTTCGCGAAACAGAAACCATCAAAGGAATCAGGAACGATGAAATCCATCCTCATTCTCCTCCCCGCCCTGCTGCTCACGCCGCTGGTCACAAGCTGGAAGCTTACGCCCCGGAGTACTTCCCTGGGATGACCCGCGACGTTTCACACACAGGAGGAAGATCATGCTGCTCTCAAGACTCACTTCGATTCACCTGCTCATCTGTGCCGCCATCGCGGTGTCGGCAGCAGCGTCGTCCGCCCAGGAGCCGATGCTGGTCAAAGGAGGCCAGGCCGAAGCGGCAATCGTCATCGCTCCCGACGCCAGCGAGTTCGCCCGCTGGCTCGCCGGCGAGCTGGCGGGACATCTCAAGAAGCTCTCCGGCGCCGAGCTGCCGATCGTCACTGCCGACAAGCTGCCGGCCGGAAAGCCGCTCGTCGTGCTGGGAGGCCCGCAGGCGAACCCCTTGGCCGCAGCGGCCGAAGCGAGGCAACTGGCCAAATTCACCGGGCTGAAGCCGGACGGCTTCGTGCTGAAGCGGACGGAACTGGATGGCGTCCCGGTGCTGTTGGCCGGCGGCAACGATGAGGTCGCCACGATGTACGCCGCCTACGACGTCGTGGTCGCGGCGGCCGAGCATTGGATCGCCGAACAGGAGAAGGCCGGGACTGGATGGTATGCCGGGACCGACCCGAGCCGACAGAATATCGCTCCCATGACCTGCATGCTCAAAATCTGTATCTGCTCTTGTTCCCGGTGAGACCCAAACCGATGGGACCGATCGGGGGCGATCCGCATCTCCTCCGCGCTGGCAAGGATTACCCCGTCTGGCCGTCGAGCATCGCTCAAGGGTATGTCGCCGTCGACACCTTCCGTATCGACTGGCCTTAGGCGCTGAACGCGTTTGCGAACTGATCCCTTGCGACTCAACCTCACACACTTCAACACCTCGTCGGTCGCCCAAAGGAGAACCCATAAACCCGGCCCATCGAAACACCATGGAACCCGCCCTCATCTTCCAAGGTGACCCGCGTAGGTTGCCCCCACGCGTCGTTCGGAGAGGGGCGGTTACAAGGCAACACCCTGTGCTGGGAAGATGGGACGACGCTGGAGGTGAAGGCGGGGACACTCGTCTCGGTGGACGCCAACGGGTATCATGACGCGGCGACTGGATTACAGCACGTCTCGCGGTCCTGGCCACCTGAGTTTCGCCGCCCTGAAATGACCCGCCGTAAACAAACGGGAACCAAAGCAACGGAGCACATCATGAACAGGTACCCATGCAACGGCTTCGTTGGCGCCCTGACCTTGCTGATTCCGGTCTGTGGTCTATCGGCGGATGTAGCGGGGGTGAGGCCGGTGTACCGGGTGCCTGACGAGAAGATGACACTCGACGGGACCGCGGACTACAAAGTCATCCCTTACGATCCCGCGATGACGTTGCCGGCCAGGAGCGGGAAGATCACTGTGTCCGCCTGGGTGCGCACCGCCAGCCCGAACAGGCCGCAGATGGTGCTCAAACGCGAGGGGGCCTGGCAACTCGGCATCGGCGGGTGGGAGCAGCCGCGGGGCTTCTTCGCCGTCTGGTCGCCGGAAATCCACAGCATCGTGTCCGAGCCGCTGCTCAAGTCGGACCAGTGGGAGCACGTCGCCGGATCGTATGATGGGGCGGCCTTCACGTTCTTCGTGAACGGCAAAGCCGTCTCGTCCGAGCCTGCGCGGCACGGCCACCCCGTCGCGAACGTCAATCAGCCGCTGTGGATCGGTGCCAACTTGCCGGCGAACAAGCCGGAACTGCTCTTCCGCGGAGAGATCGCGGACATGGCAATCTGGGACCAGGCCCTGACCGCTGAGGAGGTCGCCGCGGTCGCCGCGAATCCGCCGAAGGGCGTGACTCCCTCCGCGCTCATCGCCCCGTCGGCGAAGGCCGCGCCGTCGGTTCCGGTCGCGCTGGAGGGCCAGCTCGGCGGCGTCGCACTCAGCCTCGACGTCGGCGCTGGAATCCGCCTCCAGCGCATTGGCGACCAGATCGCGTCGTCCGGCGGGCGAGTGTTCACCTTGTTGGCCAATGGCAGGAGGATCAACTCCGACCAGGTGGTCGTCCGGCGGAAGGAAGTCGTCGTTGCCGCGGACGGATGGGCCGTCCCGTTCGACTTGCCGGATGGCCTGGCAGCGGGCACGCTGCGGTTCTCGTCGGGCAGCGACCCGGGTGTGATCGACACCCGCATGGAGCTGACCAATGGAGGGCCGGCGTCCGTGTGGCGCGTGCTGTTCCCGTTGGTCGAGGGCGTGACGCTCAACCGCCAGCCGGCGGGCGACCTGGAGTTCTTCTTCCCTCTCCAAGAAGGCTGGCTGGGCAAGGGCGAGTGCTCCCTGAGCGCCGGCTACGGCACGCGCGCATGGCTTCCCGTGATGGCAGCGTGGAATCCGACCGGCACGGGCATCTCGCTGCAGGTCCGCGACCAGGACTTCGACGTACACTCGCTGCTTTTCCGCAACGCGTTTCCCGGCGGGAAATCCGCTCCGCCGGCGAGCAATGCTCCGGGCGAGTTGCAGAAGCGACTCTACGGCGAGTCCTACCATCCCGACGGCGGGCGGTGCGCCGAGGCGTTCCCTTGCGAGGCCCCCGGCCTGACGATGGGCGTCGCTTCCCTGGAGTTCCCGCTCGGCATCACGCAGACGTGGAGGTCAAAGACGTTTGCCATCCAGACCTACGACGGCAAGGGCCTTTTCAAGACGCCACTGGCCTCTTACGGCAAGTGGGCACGCGCGACCTGGTGGAAACATCGCCCCATCACGCCCTGGACGCGCGACAGCTTCCTCGCGTTTCCCGTGCACGAGCGCGGTGGTGGCCGTGGCATCGAGAAGGGCTTCTGGGACGGAAAGAAGTGGCTGCTCGGCGATCAGGTCGAGGCCTACGCGCGCGACATGGGCGGACATCCCTTCGCCGAACTCAGCGACTGGTGGAAGCAGGGCGACGAGATCACGTCCGGCCCGTTCGCCGGACGCTTCTATCCGCTCACGTTGGGCGACTACGAGTTCGAGCCACGGTTTGGCGGCCCGGACGCGTACCGCGCGGAGATCGACCGCGTGCATAAGACGGGCGGGCGAGTCTGCCTCTACGTCCAGGGGCGACTGGCGTGGAAAAAATCGAAGGTCGGCATGGAGCACGCCGAGGACTGGGCGTGGATGGACAAGCCCGGCCGCCGCAACCTCGACTGGAGCGGCGAGGGGGAGGGCCTGTGGAAAACCGACTACTGGAACTTCTGCCCGCAGGCGAAGGGCTGGCAGGAGCACCTGCGCTCGGCGGCACAGCGCATCCTCACCGAGTCGGGCGCGGA
>JABWBD010000267.1 GCA_013360685.1 Pirellulales bacterium | reverse complement strand
GCCTGGAACTGGACGTCGACGGATCGATGGAGACGTCGCTTATGGACAATTGCAGCAACCCTCCTGCCCCGCTCAGACGGTCCTGCCCGCTCCACCTTGTTCGGGCAGTCTTCAACGTTATAATGGGGGTGAGTCCGCATCCGAGTGGCTTATTCCCGAAATCACAGCGAGTGCGAGGCGCTACTGAGGGTTGCACAAGGTGTTGTTTCCCTTGCCCCTTCTGATAATCGTGACCACTGGGTGGCATCATGGCAGCAAGCATCTGCTTCCAAGAACAGATCGAGATTCCTTTCGTCCGCAGTCTCGGCGAGTTTCGTGCGTGGGCCACGTCGGATGATTGCCCCGACAAGGCTCGCATCGACTATGTTGCAGGCCGCATCGAGGTGGATATGTCGCCGGAAGATCTCTACACGCACGGCAATCTGAAGACCCGTCTGATCACCGTCCTGGGCACACTATTGGAAGAGACGGACCTGGGAGAACCCTTTTCGGATTGCACGCGGATTTCCTCTCCTGAAGCGGATCTTTCGTCGGAACCGGACATCGTGGTCATTCTTCACGAATCCCTGGAGACAGGCCGCGTGCGGCTGGTGCCGAAGGCTTCGGGGGAGCCGGACCGATACGTCGAGTTCGAGGGGACTCCGGACCTAGTGGTCGAAATCGTCAGTGACGGTTCCGTGGTCAAGGACACTCAACGGCTCCCCGAAGCGTATTGGCGCGCGGGAATCCCCGAGTTCTGGCTGGCCGATGCCCGTGGCGGCGAACTGGTATTTCGCATTCACCGCCCCGGCTCCGCCGGCTATGAGCCTGCGCCGAGCGATTCCGAGGGCTTTCAGTACTCCGCCGTTTTCAACCAATGGTTCCGCCTGCTCCGCCGCCGACGTCGGACGGGGCGGTGGGCGTATGTCTTGGAACGAAAGCAAAGCCGTTGAGCTTCGTGAGGCAGGGGATGCATCTTCCTGGATATCGACGGAGTTCTGAACCACCCTGCCTGCCATGAGGATGAACACGCGCTGATGGAGCCGAACTGTGTCAGGAGACTGAACGCGCTCGTCAAGCGAACCGGAGCGGTCGTGGTGATTGCCTCGGCGTGGCGGAGCCTGGTTCGTGATGGGATCATGGCCTTGGACGGGTTCCGGTGGCTTTTGCGCTCGCACGGGCTTGCTGTGAACGTTGTCGATATCACGGGATCCGATGAAGAAGAGCCTCTCCGCGGCAGGCAATTCCGCCCATGGCTGGGAAAGCACCCTCAGGTGGATGGCTTCGTCGTGATCGATGACGATACTGAGTCGATGGACGACTTGGCCCAGCACGTCGTCCGGACCGACCGTGCGTGCGGCCTGAGTGACCTGGTTCTAAAAAGGGCAGTTGAGATACTCGCGAGGCCCCCTCAAGCGATCGATCTGGTTCACGGCAGATCATAAGAGCCGGCGACTTACAAGTGCGCCGTGGCAGCAACGAGTGCGCAGTTCATCAACAACCTGGTCCGCAGCCGGCTAAATGTCGGCTGAGGAGATGGAGGGGTTCCGCACGCAGGCTGCGACAAGCCGCTTGAGGCCGCGGGATTGGCCCGTGCGCTCGCCCAGGCCGAAAAGCCCACGAAGTATCACATAGGGCAGGTTAATCTGGAGTACGTCGATGGTCGTTCGGTCACCGTGATCGCGACTGTGCACCGCAAGTATCGGCAAGCGGCGAGGCCAAGCGGCAATCAGCATGAACTTTCCGGGGCTGAGACCAGACATCCACGCGAGGATTGAACAACCGTGTCAGGCGTCCCGTCTCCGGATCTATGCCGGCGATGTTCGGGCCCTTGAAGCTGTTGCAGTTGTAGCAGGCCAAGGCAAGAGTGAACGGCTCCGTCGGGCCGTGATGCTTCTGTGCGATGATGTGATTGATACAAAACGGGAGTGGGTCTGCGTCCGGCGGCATCCGGCAGTACTCACACACCCCCTCGGTGCGAGCCCACACGAGGGCTGCAAGCTCAGCGTTTACGGACGTCAGCACGACCCGATAGTAATCCGCGTTGCCGCCCTCGATCACTTCCGTGGTCCCCAGGTTTTCCCAGATCCTCATGCCCGGCCCGGCATCGATCCGGACGTCTTTGGCCGGCATCAGGTCGAAATGGACCATGCCCGTCTGGCCCGTGCCCGGATCCTTGTCGGTGAAATCGAAGTGGACCTGCTGGAAATACCCGTCCGCGCCGCCGTTGAAAAACGCGTTCACCCAACCGCTCGTCAGCAGATTGCTTCCGAAGGCCCCGTCGAGCGTCCGGCTCTCTCCCGGCAGCTCAATGTCCAAGGCCAGCCATTGCAGGTCCGTCCACAACAGGTCGTAGCCCTGCTCGGTCGGGACCCGGAGTTCGTCGGTGAACAGCACCGGCGCGGTGACCGTCCCGCCCACTCCGCCCACCGTCTCGAACCGCACCGCGTCGTCCCCCAGGTCGCGATTGAGGAGTTGGATGCCGGTCGCGTTAGGTTCTTGCCCGCGCTCCCGGCGCGCTGGAATGGGCGATGATGAAGGATATGGGCTGGCTCCTGGCCGAAGTTCCGGAGCCCTCGACACTCTTGATGCTGTTCAGCGGTGCCGCCGCGCTGGCTGAGCTCCGTGCGCGGAATCGCACCGCCTCGTAAAGCCAATTCAGGCTGCGATGCCGGAAACGGGTCATCTCACGCGTGCGGCCCACTCCCGCAATCGCCAGTATGCGACGAGCCACGACGTGATGCTGACCTCGGCGATGCTCTCCGGCAGACGAACGTGGACCATCTTGCGGATATCCGTCTGGCGGCCGAGGATCTTCGGCGCCAGTGCGGTCGCGCGGCTGGTGGGGTCGAGGGATTCCACGATGGTCGCGATCGCGGCCAGTCGCGTGCCTTGCGAATCCTTGATCGGGGGGTTGCCGTCCGCGTAGCCCTCGCCGGCGGCGTCGACGCGCTTCGTGCCTCGCTGCCACAATGCTTGGATCGTCTGCGCCAGGCGCGGATCGTCGTGCCCGGCCTGCATGGCCAGGTGGTAGCCCTCGGCAATCAGCGACGTCATGTTGAAGTTGGCGAGGCTGTCGTCGCCGATCGCGGCATCCATCGCGGCGCTGAACCCGGCCAAGTGCTTCAGGTAGCCGGGATCGCCGGACGTCTTGGCTGCCAGCACGACCAGCGGCACATAGAGGCCCAGCGCGTGGAGGTGGGTGTCCGCGGTAACGATCGTGCGGTGGCGATAAGCGAAACGGAACTTGCGCGCGACGAAGAAGTCGGCCGCGTCCACGAAAAAGCGGTCGATCGCCGCCTGCTCGTTCCGGCCGGCCAGCGGCCGCCAGGCGTGCAGGGCGACGATCGCCTTCGTGTACTGGTCGGTGCTCATTTCGTGCGAATTCCGCGCGTTGCCCAGCCCGCCGAAAGGCTTGGGCAGCCAGCCGGGCATGTAGTGGCGGCCCTGCTCGATCACCCGGAGAATGCCGCGGACCGCACGCTGGGCCAGGTCGCGGGCCGAGTCGTCTTTCGTTACCCGGTGGCGTACGATCTGGCTCAGCGCGAACTCGCCGGTCGCCATCAATGCGTTTTCGTAGGACATGCAGCCGGCCTTGTCGGGCGAGTTCTGGAACATGTCGATGATGAGCCGCTGGTCGGTCTTCGCCAGGTCTTCGTTGGTCCAGGGAAAAAGCGTCGCCGCGCAGAGCATGGACCGGCAGAGCCCGTCGGAGTCCATCATGCGGCCGGTGACAAAGTTGTGCATGATCTTCTCCGTGGCGGCCAACGGGTCAAGGCCGTCGGGCGACAGCGCGCTGAGCCGTCCCGCGCGGCCGGCAGCAGCGGCGGCAAGCATGGCGCCAAGGAAGTGTCGCCGCGTGGGGCGTGGCGTGTTCATGAGCAGATCTCTTCGATGGAGGTTGTTGACGGATGGAGTCGCGTTACGGCCCGCGATACTCGCCTTTCCAGATGGGGACAATATCCCGCCTTCCGCTATTGCGATACAGCGCGATCGAGAACTCGGTGTCGGCGAGAAACTTGCGATACGCTTCGTCGTCGCGGTAGAAGACCGATTCTTCCGCAGCGGCCAGCAGCCCGGCCTGGCGCAGGTCGTGGCAGAGCACGACAAGATTCTCGCCGAACATCTCCAGCCGGCGGCGTTGGGCTTCGGTCGCCGTCTTCGCCATCGCTTCGAGGTAGAGCCGCTCGATCTCGCCGAAGACGGGCGCGTGGACCTCGGCCAGGAGTTCGTGGTTCACCTCGTAGTTCTGCCCGCGATAGACGGGAGACTCCTTGGCTTTGCGGGCCATCATGCGGCCTTCGATCATGCGGTAGAGCTTGTCCATCGACTCCCAGCCGGGGCCGTAGGCGCGCTGGAGCCACTCGCGATAGAGGCGGTCCACGTCCAGGCGAGGATCCCACATTTGCTTCGCGAGGATGTAATTCGTCGGCGCTCCGTAACCCCACGCGCCGAGCCCCACCATGTCGACCCCGCGGGCGCCCGCCTGGTGGACGGCGGGGACTTCCAGCTTCAAGATCTCCAGCGCGGGCGGGACCGGTGCGCCGTTGAAGGACCGCATCCAGGTGGAATAGTTGTGGTAGACCAGGTTCGGCGTAACCGCACGCCATCCCGCGGCTATGCCAGGAAGTTCGTCGCGATAGACCGGCTTTGCGAGTCCCCAGCCGTAGTAGTTCAGCGGCGCCCAGGAGAGCCACAGGTTCCCCGGAAGTTGCTCCAGGGGCCGCTGCGGCGGATACATGTAGTTGTAGTAGACCAGGCCGCAGACCAGGCGGTCCGGGTGGACCTCCGCCACGCGGCGGGCCATGTCACGGTAGAATCGCAGGATCAACGCCGAGTACGACGGCTTGCCATGCGGATCCGGCGCGACCAGAGACTGGCACTTGGCACATTGGCAGAAGTCGCCGCCGTCGCTGGGGGAAATGGAGGCGCAACGCCGCTCGGGATGCTTGTCGAGGCTGCGGATGACGCTTTCGGCGAACGCCTCGACCAGCGCCGGTTCGCTGGTGCAGAACTTGACGGCGCTGTGCCGGGCAAAACGCCGCGGATTGCCGGCGCCGTCCTTTGCCAGCCATTCGGGATGCTCGGCTGCCTGTTCCGGAGTGATGTAATCGTCCCAGGCATGGCCCGCCGACAGTTTCCAGCCATCGAGCGTAGAAGGGGTTTTCTGCCTTTGCAGCCAGAGTTTCGGGGCCGAAGGCTGTTTGTCGCCCGGCGGCCGGCGGTCCTGCACGTCTTCGAGGACGCGCGAGAAAAACGCGGGGCCTTGCTCGATGTCGAGGCGCGGCGCCGTGAGCGTCGTGCTGCGGGGAATGTCTTCGCCCCAGTCGCCCGGCAGGAGCCATCGCACTCCGAGCATCTCCAAGAACTCGTACGCGCCGTAGAGCGTGCCTCGGCTGGCCCAGCCCGGCTGCGGGCGAGGCTCGTCCGGCGAGTCTTTACCGACGATGAAGATACTCCGGCCGACGGAGCGAAGGCGGAAACTGTCGTCGGGGGCATCCACGCGCAGCACAACGCCTGCCGCACTGGAGGCTTCATTTTCACCCAGGGAGATCATCCGGTCCGCCGGCCGGCGCGAAATCGGCAGTTCGGCGCCGGTGCAAAGCTTCAGGACGCGCTGAACCTCCTTCGCGGCTTCCTGGACCGAGGCGGAAGCGCCTGCATCACAGTAGATGACGTAGCCGCTCCGGCCGTCCTCGGCAAGCCGCAGGCCGTCGGCAGCGCAGCAAATCCCGGCCTGAATCGTGCAGAGAAACGCGAAAGCGATCGATCGTTTCATGGCCAATCCTTCACTCCGCCCGAAACCGGAACGAGTACAAGTCCGCATCCTTCAAGAAAAACCGCAGCCGCACGGGCTTGCCCGCCAGGCCGCTCAGGTCCGCACCCTGCTTCCAAGCCACGACGCGTTCCGGCTGATCGCCGTAGATCTCCGCAGCGTCTCCGGGACCGAAACCGGCGATCGTTTTACTGCCGGTATCCAGGATCTCCACGCGCACGCTGCCGGCCGCCGAGGTGGCATAGTTGATCGCCAGTTGCTTTCCCGTAAACACGACTGGCCGGGTGACCAGTTCGCCGCCGGCATAAGGCGCGTGGACGGAGACGAGGCCGTCCTCACGAAGCACGCCGCGGCGAATCCGCACGGAACCGGTGCGGTAGTGCTCCACGTAGTAAAGCGACATCTCGCCTTGGCCGGTCGGCACCAGTCCCTGCCCGACCTCGATCGCGCGCTCGTGCCAGTTGAGCTCGTCCGGGCCGGGACGCAGGAACGCCTCCATGAAGCGGCGGTCCCAGTGGACGCCATCGCGGCTCGACATGAAGACGATGTCCGAGAGTCCGTTGTAGGGCCACTTGGGATCAGCTTTGCGTTCGGGGAGAAACCGTTTGGGAAACATCAGCAGGATGTCCGGCCGGCGGTAGTAGGCTGTGGCGGCGTTCTTGTAGAGATGCTCGACCGGGGAATCGCCCAGGTCCACGAATGCGAGTTCCGACCATGTGCGGAAATCGTTGGAAGCGGCGCGGCGGATCAGGCGGATGCCGTTGCCGAAACCTCGCGTGTAGGCCAGGTACTGCCCGCGCGCGGCGTCCCACAGGGCGAGGTTGTGGGAATCAAACGCGCCGCCGCGAAGGATCAGGTCGGGCTGGACGAGTTGCCAGCGGAGGCCGTCCGGCGAAACCAGTCCAAGAATGCCGCACTCCTCCGCCTTTTCCGTGATTCGCGTGGCAAATGCCTTGTAGCGTTCGCCGGCCGGCGCGTTGGGATTGCCGTCTTGGAACACCGAAAGCACGCAGCCCAGGGAACCGTCCGTGCCGCTGGTCCAGACGAGATTGTTTTCCTTGGAACCCCGGAATTCGATCAGCCCGAGGTTGGGCCTCGTCCAGTGAATGCCGTCCGCGCTTTCCGCGTACCCGGTGAAGAACGGGCGGGCGTTGAAGTTGGTGCGGTACCACATCCGGTAACGGTCGCCGTCCTTGAGGACGACCGGATCGTACATCGTCTGGTCCTCCCAGGGTTTCTCCATTTGGATGACGATTTCCGCGGGCCGGGGACTATGCAGTTTGAGTTCCACTCCTCGCATGGAGTCGATCAGGTGGTCGTCCAGGAAGAGCTGCAACTGGTCGCCAACGGCCAACGGCTCGTCGGAACGGGCTGCTTCGGCGGCCATTCCGGAACTACTCCCGCATAAGCAGGCGGCGCAAAGAACTGAAATCCAGTAGCGGTGCCTCGACATGGCTTGTCTCCTCGGCTGCATTGATCGGCGGATGCCCCGACAGTCCGTGCCCATTATATACTCCGCCAGGTAGAGCATGGAACTGCCCTTGTAGGCTCGCGCCGTCTGGGTGGTTGGCTCGATCCCGTAGACTCTGGCTCGGCAGAACGTTATGCTGGTGAGCAGTCTTGGGAGGCAATGGTCAAACGCCGCACAGGAAGAGGTCTGCCATGAAAGTCTCTGCCGTCTGCGCGGTTGGTTTCTTCTGCTGTTCCTTCGCGATGCCGGCGCTGGGCGCCTACGATGTCCGCGAGTACGGCGCCGCGGCGGACGGCAAGACGCTCTGCACCGCCGCGAACCAGAAGGCGATCGACGATGCCGCGGCACACGGCGGCGGCACGGTGCACTTCCCGCCCGGCCGGTATCTCACGGGTACGCTGTGGATGAAGAGCAACGTCACACTGGAAATCGACGCCGGCGCGACGCTCCTGGGCAGCCCGAACCCCAAGGATTATCCCGAAAAGCTCCCCAAGGTCCGTTCCTACACCGATCGCTACGTCCGCCAGGCCCTGATCGCCGGCGAGGATCTCGAACAGATCGCGATCCGCGGACGAGGCACGATCGACGGCCAGGGGGCGTCGTTCCACTGGAAGGAATACGAAAACCGTCCCTACATCATCCGCTTCGTCGGTTGCCGCGACGTGCTCGTCGAGGGCGTCACTCTGCAGAATTCGGCCATGTGGATGCAGCATTACCTGGCCTGCGACCGCGTGACGATCCGCGGGGTGCGCGTGTTCAACCACGTCAGCTACAACAACGACGGCCTGGACATCGACGGCTGCCACGACGTCTGCGTGACCGAGTGCATGTTCGATTCCGACGACGACGCCCTCTGCCTGAAAAGCACCCTCGACCGGCCTTGCCGGAACGTGGTCATCAGCAACTGCCTGCTCAGCAGCCACTGCAACGCCCTGAAGATGGGCACGGAATCCAATGGCGGGTTCCAGAACATCGCGATCACCAATTGCACGATCTGTTCGCCTCGTTACTCGAAGCCGACCTACGGCCGCGACACCGGCATGGGCGGCATCGCCCTGGAGATCGTCGACGGCGGCACGCTCGACCGGGTGAACGTTTCCAACCTGTCCATCGACGGCGTGGCCGTGCCGATCTTCCTTCGCCTCGGCAACCGCGCCAGGCCCTTTACGCCCGACGGCCCCAAACCGGCCATCGGCGCCTTCCGCAACGTCAACATCCATAACGTGATCGCCACCGGCGCCTCGCCGATCGGCTGCTCGATCACCGGCCTGCCGGAGCATTGCATCGAGGGTGTCTCGCTGAGCAATCTCCAACTCACCTTCGCGGGCGGCGGCGGCCCGGAATTGGCCGCCTCCGCCGTGCCGGAACACGCCGAGAAATACCCCGAGTCGAGCATGTTCGGCACGCTCCCCGCCTATGGCTTCTATTGCCGGCATGTCCGCGGGCTGCGGATGCACAACGTCCGGCTCCAAACGGCCGAGCCTGACGGACGCCACGCGATTGTCTATGACGACGTCGCCGACCTGGCCCTCTCCGGCCTGGAAGCCGCCGGCACGCCGGCGGGGCCCGCCTTGCTTCGCCTGGCCGAAGTCCAACGTGCGCTGATCACCGGTTGCCGCCCGATCGGTCCGCTCGGTACGTTGTTGCGTTTGGAAGGCCCATCCACCCGGCAGATCACGCTCGTGGGCAACGACCCGGCGGGGGCCGGCCGGATGGTCGATGCAGCCGGGACGGTACCCAAGGATGCACTGTCGGAAACGGGCAACCGCCTGCATCGGAGAGAAGGAATCCAGTAGCACACTCTTCGGGCCGTTCCTTACACCGCCAGCAGGATGGCCAGGAAAACAACCGGGACATAGGCAAAGGAGATCCGCAGCAGCAGACGCGCGGCGATGTCGTTGCGGCGAGACCAGAAGAGGAGGGACGGCAGGAGGTACGCAATGCCAAGAAGCAAAGCAATACTGCCGTATGCCCACCCGGCGGTGCCGACGAATACGGGGACCATGCTAACCGGGATAAGGGCGATGGCGCCGAAGACGGCAAGCCGGGCGGCCGTGCGGCCGGAAGGATCGACAACGGTGGCGACGCGGAGGTCGGCGGCGGCGAAGTCGCGGCGGTAGAGCCAGGCGATGGCCATGGCATGGGGGAATTGCCAGAGATAGATCACGCCGAACAGTGCGAGGGCCGTGGTGTTGAAGGGCTCGCCGACGGCCGCGGAGCCGAGGAGCACCGGCATGGCGCCGGCCACAGCGCCGATCGGAGTCTGCCAAGCGGTGAATATTTTAAGTGGAGTGTAGATCCAGACATAGACAATCCAACTGACCACGGCCAGGACGACGATCCAACCGTTGACCAGCGCGGCAAGATAGACGCCTCCGACCACGCTGGTGATTGCTCCGAACCAGGCCACCTGCCGCTGCGGAAGCCGCCCGGCCGGCAATGGCCGTCCGGCGGTCCGGACCATCTTCACGTCGCTCGCCCGCTCCAGGCGGGCATTCAAGGCAATCGCCCCGATGATGACCAGCGTCGAGCCACTGACGGCGTGGAGCAGGGTGAGCCAGGCCACCGACCCGGCAGACGAGACCACCGCGGCAATCACCATCGTGAAGAGGACCAGGCCCACAATCCGCGGGCGAACGAGTTCGTAGTAGTCGCGAAGCACGGCCGGAAAAGGCCGGCCTGCCGGTGCGGGCTCGGCAACCGGTGCCGCGGCAGGCGTGGAGGTAGCTGCTGGGGACATGGGATTCTAGATCTTGGATTTTGGATTTTGGATTTTGGATTGATCCGGGGCGCGCAGGAGTCGGGCGGACCAGAGGGTCAGTGAGAGAGCTGCAATCAGCGAGAGGGAACCGACGGCGACATGGGCGGTGGTGGAGAGGGCCTGCAGGCGGCTCTCGGCAACGACCGTGTATTCGATCGGCCAGATGTACGTGGTGAACCAGGCGGGCCAACCGTAGTTGGTCAGCCATGTGGCCACGCCCAAGAGAAGCTGGATCAGAAACAGGATGAAGAGCAGCCGGACGCGCCGGGCGAGTATCGGCCGGCCTCCAAGGTGCCTCCTTGCGTGAACCGCCATCCAGACGACTGCGGCGAGCACTAGCCCGGCCACGATCAAGTGCAACCACACCCAGAGCTTGAACCAAAAGACGTCGGCATAGGGTGGCAGATGCCGAAGCTGGGCACCCAGGACGATCTGGACATAGATGCCGAGGGTCAGAATCGCCGCGAGCCGGCGGGTTCGCTTTGCCGCCGGATGGTTTTCACGAGGGGTCTGAAGCCACGCGGGCGATGTCCAGGCGACGATGGCTGCGGCCAGGCCGAAAAAGACCGGCGCCGTGCAACCGTGGATCTTGGCCAACAAGAGGTCGTCACCAACGACCCGCAAGCCGCCCAGCGTGCCCTGAAAACAGACGCCGATCAGGGCGACGACGCCCATCCTCCGCATCCAGGTCCGGGCATCGGCCATCCAGAGTGCGACGGCCAGTCCGATCGTGATCAGGCCGACCGTGGCGCCGATGAGCCGGTGGCTATGTTCCAAGAAAACGTCCCAGACGCCCAGCCAGCTTTCCAGCGGGTAGAGAAAGAGGTTGTAGCCGTAGGTGTTGGGCCAGTCGGGCACGGCCATGCCGGCCCCGTACGTCGTCACGAGTCCGCCCATCCAAATCAGCGGAAAGGTTGCGACGGCCAGGGTCCAAGCCAACCGGTGGGGCAATTTGTCATTTGTCATTTGTCATTCGTCATTCGTCATTTGCCACTGGTCGGCCGCTGTCCGGCAAATGACCAATGACCCTCTTATCATTCTTTGCTCGCTAATGTTTGGCAAGGGAGCGGATGTAGTGGACGACGTGCCAGATCTCTTCGGGCTTCAGGACACCTTGGGTACCGCCGGACGGTCCGGCTGCGGGCATGGGAGTGCCGTGGATGCCGGCATCGACGCGGTAGTAGAGGTCCACGGGCCGATTTCCTCCGCGAAAGATCCCTTCGCGGAAATCTCGGGCCCGGAGTCGCTGGATCGGCAGGGTAAAGAACTTCGCGAGCTGCTCGGTTTGCTCCGGAGTGACGCCTTTCTTGGGCTTGTTCCAGTCGTCGTAGAGTTCTTTCTCTTCGCCATCGCCGCGGCCCTCCGGACCGTGACACTTGACGCACTGGGCGTCTTTGCCGGCGTAGAGCTTGCGCCCCAGCTCGATTGAGGCGGCGTCCATGGGAGGTTCGGTTGGGGGATCGATGAGGTAGCGGCCGGGATCCTGCTCGACGCGCTCCCACGATTCGGCCGCGGGCAGGAGGCCGTCCTTGATCACCCAGTCGATGTTCAGGGGCAGGTATTCGTCTTCGTCCACCACGAGG